>JAUBOH010000142.1:0-14928 GCA_036700145.1 Microcoleus occultus BM001215366 | reverse complement strand
GTCAACAGTCAACAGCTTTCCTGTCAACAGTCAACAGTCAACAGTCAACAGTCAACAGCTTTCCTGTCAACTGTTAATTAATGACTACTTCAATTGCAGAGATTTCGGTTGGTCAAACATATGGATTGTATCCACAAACCGAGCCGTCTTCGACTGAGAAGAAATTACCAAACTTTCAGTGCGAGCGCCGCCGCCAAAGAAGCGAACTCCATCCATCAGCGTTCCGGGAGTAATTCCGCAAGCTGCAAACAGAACTGTTTCCCCAGATGCCAACTCTTCAGCATTGTAAATCTTGTCTGGGTCTGTGATGCCCATTGATGTAAGTCGAGCGATATTGCTCTCTTTACTTTCACCGATCAAACCAGTTTTTACAACAGCCGGATCGTAAATTAACTGCCCTTGGAAGTGACCGCCCAAACAGCGCATTGCTGCTGCGGAAATCACACCTTCGGGTGCTGCGCCAATACCCATAAGTGCGTGGATGTTGGAACCAGAAAACGCGCAAGAAATTGCTGCCGAAACGTCGCCGTCGCTGATCAGCCGAACTCTTGCACCCGCTTGCCGAATTTCATTTATTAAATCTTTGTGCCGGGGGCGATCCATCACCACCACCACCAAATCTTCAATACTGCGGCCGAGACAATCAGAGATTATTTTGAGGTTTTGGGTGGGTGTTTTGCGAATATCTACATGATTCTTAGCAGCCGCAGGAGCAGCCAATTTGTTCATGTAGAAATCCGGTGCAGCAAACAAACCTCCTTTTTCGGAGATTGCCAAAACTGCCATCGAACCGTTTTGACCGTAAGCAACCAGGTTAGTACCTTCGCAGGGGTCAACAGCGATGTCAATTTCGATCAATTCATCTAGGTTGCAGACATCTTTGGCATCTTCGCGGGTACAAATACCTACTTGTTCGCCGATGTAAAGCATGGGTGCGTCGTCGCGTTCGCCTTCACCGATCACGATGCGGCCGCGCATATGAATTTTGTTCATCCGCTCCCGCATGGCTTCTACAGCAACGCGATCGGCTTCATCTTTCTCGCCTTTGCCCATCAAGCGAGCGGAGGCGATGGCTGCCTGCTCGACTACTTCGATAATCTCTAAACCGATTACATTATCCACGAACTATATACTCCCAATTGCTGATGCCTGCTTTGTGCTTTTTGCACTCCCAGCCATCAAGTTTATCAGAGCCGGGGATCTGTGCGAGCGCAAGCAGTTGCTTAGTTTGTGTTAACTTTTGCTTCTTTGAGTCTGGGGCTGGAAAATTGAGTCAAAGGAGAGGGGCGGAGCGGCGGAGTCGATCGCCATCCTTGACTTATCGTAACAGTTGCCTCAGTCCTGAAGTGTCAAGATGATAGCAAATCAAATGGACGGCCCCAAATTGGGGCTCACTAGACTTTATAGACGGGGAGCAATAAAAAATGATGATGAAAGCCCAAGATATTATGACAACAGATGTTGTCACCATTCGCGGTTCGGCAACGGTAGCTGAAGCGGTGGCGATGATGAACGAACTGTGTTTGCGCGCGTTGATTGTGGAACGCCGCCACGAACAAGACGCCTACGGGATTGTCACGGAAACGGATATTGTTTACAAAGTAACAGCCTACGGAGTAGACCCGCACAAAGTCCGCGTGTTCGAGATCATGACCAAACCGTGCATCACGGTAAATCCTGACTTGGGCGTGGAATACGTGGCGAGGTTGTTCGCGAATACCCGCATCCGCCGAGCTCCGGTGATTAAGGACAAACTGCTGGGCATTATTTCGGTAACGGATATTTTGACAAAAAGCGATTTTGTTGAGAAGCCGAAAAGTGTGTTATTTGAGGAAGAAATCGAAAAGGCGATCGCCGATGCCAGAACTGTCTGTGCCCAGAAAGGCGCTACCTCTAGAGATTGCGCGGTAGCGTGGGATATTGTAGAGGAAATGCAGGCTGAGGCTTCTCACCAGCGATCGATGAAGCTGGAAAAAACGGCTTTTGACGAGTATTGCGAGGAAAATCCCGATGCGGCTGAAGCCCGGATGTACGACAGCTAAGTTAGTCAGTTGACAGTTGACAGTTGACAGTTGACAGAAGGTAGAAAGCTGAATTTTTGATTATGCCTTCTACCATCTGCTTTCAAAGACTAACGAGCTCGCTGCTAATCTTTAAGTTTGTTTTGAAAAAGTTCGATAACCTGTTGCCACGCATCAGCAGCAGCTTCTCTATTTATATTAGGGTGCTGTGCTAAAAACGGGTACTTATCTACAAAAAATGCACCAAAGAATCCATGTCCTGCATCGTATCGAAATACACGATGATTGATTTGATGTTTTTGTAGTTCTGCCTCGATTTTGAGGGTTTCTTCCGGTGAAACTAATGTATCCTGCGTACCAAAAAATGTATAAATCGTGCCTTTAATTGCCGATGTGCGATCGATAGTTGGAGTAGATTCTCCATAGCTAGAAGTTGTAATCCCCCCACCATAAAACGAAGCAGTTGCTTTGATATCCTGTAAAGTTGCAGCCAGATAAGCAATATGACCGCCAAAGCAAAAACCAATGCAGCCAATAGAATCAGATTTAACGTTGGGTAATGTGTTTAGATAGGCAATGGTTGCTTGAATATCGCTGAATATTTCCCAATATTTTACTTGTTGATAGTATTGCAACCCCAATTGGTAAGCTTCTGGACTATAACCAATATCTGGTTCGCTAAACCCAAATTCAAAACCGGGAGCAATACGTTGATACATTGCAGGTGCAATTGCTATGTATCCTTGTTGTGCTATCAATTCGGTAATATCCCGAATATTTTCATTAACACCAAAGATTTCGTGAAACACCATAACCGCAGCAAAATTTCCCTTTTCTACTGGTTGAGCTAAATAAGCATCGATTTGTACGTTGTTGTTAATAACTTTAACTGTTGTGGTATTAATCTCGCGATTTTTCATTTGCTTTTTCCAGCTTCGAGCGTTCAGTTTTCTAATCATGCTCATAGCTTAGAAAATTGGCGATTCTGAATTATAGAAAAAAATTGCGGAATTTTGGTAGATTATTGCGATCGCACTGACAGAAATTGTTTCGGTGTCATCCCCAGCAGGCGCTTGAAACATCGAGTCAAGTGACTTTGATCGCAAAATCCGACTCGGAAAGCAATCTCTGCGATGCTAAGTTCGCTATCGCGTAAGAGGTACTTGGCTTTGTTGATACGGCGCTGTAAGATGTACTGGTGGGGTGTTATCCCCATACTTTGCTTGAACAGACGTAAAAAGTGATAAGGACTGATTTGGGCGATCGCAGCAAGTTCAATTAGCTTTATGTCTTCATGAAGATGTTCGTTGATATACTCGGTTATCTGTTGCAGCTTGGATTTAGATAATCCATCAGCATAGCTAGAAAGCCGAGGTTTTGCTGTGCAATAATTCCGCAACAGGTGAATCGCTAATGCGGTTTTAAGACTATCAATCAGCAAATAACCGCCGATTTTGCCAAATTCTAATTCTTGTCTTAAAGCGCCGAATATCCCTTGAATCAGGATATCTTGCTCTGTCATATAATGAGGAATCAGTTCAATGCGATCGCAATTTACCAAATCTTGACCTACTTGTTCCAGGAGTGTAGGTGCGATCGCCAAAATAGTAAACTGAGCTAAAGTATTCCAATTGCAGCGCTGGGAAATACCCGCCGGAATCACCGCAATGTCTCCCTGATTCCGGGCTTCTGTTTTCAGCTTACCATCTAACCATCGTTCTCCCGATCGCTCTCCCGATACCTCAACAGCAGGACAATGGGCGATAACGTGCCACGAACCTTGATGTTCGGGCGTGTCAAACTGCGGCTGTTGATGATGTTCGTAATAGATTTTATCCCATCCTGAACTCGTCAGAACAGCGGGGTGAGGCAAGAAAAAATCTGTTGCCTTTTCTTGGCTGAAATCAATCAGTTTTACCTCTGGTTCTGATGTTCTCATCTTTCGCTTAAGTAGATTGAGAATTCTTCGATTTTCGTGACTGTCAATTCTGTAGGGTGCGTCGCCCTCAGATATTCGATGGAAGTTGCTCCTTGACGGGTGGCGACGCACCGGTGCGGTAGCGGTTTTCTTTCTTATCTGTTTGGCTCAATCATACAAAACACGTTCAACTTATTGCCATCAAGATCCCGAAAATATCCCGCATAAAACCCCGGTAATGCGTCTCTTGGCCCTGCTGCTCCTTCATCCTGAGCGCCAAGTGCGATCGCCTTATTATACACTAAGTCTACTTGTTCGGGACTATCAACTTGAAGAGCTACCATTACTCCATTGCCAACTGTTGCTTTGTTACCGTCAAATGGTTTTGTAATAGCAAGTCCTGGTTTTTCAGGAGAAACGCTCCATGCGATAAATTGCTCGTCTTCCATGAATCGTTTAGCGCCAATTTCCGCAAGCAAAGCATCATAAAACTTCGCTGCACTTTCAATATCGTTGGTGCCGAGAGTAACGTATCCGATCATATTTTTTGTCCTCTAACTGCCTTTTGACTGCAAATTTTAAAATCAATCAAGAGAGCCATCTCTGAGAAAAGGGTAACTCATTTTTGTACAGACGACGCAGGAACTAAAGTTTTTTACCTGGTTTCACAGCGGTGCTTAATTCCAGGCTTATTCTATTGCTTGAATGCACTCGGGACTGTCTCTAGTTGGACTGTTGACGATCGCACTTACCGCATTTGCTTTCATTGCTTCGGAAGCATACGGCTTTAACAGGGGCAAAACTTCCTGAGCATTTTTAATTGAGGGGTCAAGCCACTGTTCCCAATCGCTGTCGGGGAGAATCACCGGCATTCGATCGTGCACGGGTTGCACTGTTTCGTTCGCAGCGGTGGTAATTATACTGCAAGATACAATGTTTTCTGCTTCTGGAGATTCCCAATTTTCCCACAAACCGGCAAAAGCAAACGGTTCGCTGTTTGCCATTATAAAATAGTAAGGCTGTTTTTTCTTGCCCTGCGGTTGCCATTCGTAGAAGCCGTCAGCAATTATCAAACAACGCCTGTGCTTGATGGCGCTGCGAAAAGCTGGTTTTTCGGCTACTGTTTCCGATCGCGCATTAATCGTATGGCTGGCGATTTTCATATCTTTTGCCCAACTGGGAATCAAACCCCAGCGCATAAATTGAAACTGTCGCTGATTTTTTTCGGAAGAAGCTGTGACGGTAGCAATTGATTGACTTGGGGCGATATTGTATCGCGGTTTGATGTCTGGAACTTCCGAGAGTTTGAAGAATTCAGCGATGATTTGAGCTGAAGTATTTAAAGTGAATCTGCCGCACATAGTTTATAGTTGGTATTAACGCGGTTTTTACCGATTCCGGCAGTCCGGCATTTGTCGGGCAATTCGACAGTCCGGCAGGGGTTTAAACCCCTACCTCAAAGCGAAAGTCGGTTAAAACCGACTGGAAAATTTGACGGAAATCTATATCTATTTTAGTCCTCTTTTAGAGGACTTTAGCTATGAGACAGGGGTTTTTAACCCCTGTCGGACTGTCGGAATGTCAAAATGTCCGGCTAAACCCGCCCCTACGACACACTGCTAAATTCTCGAACATTTGCAGACAACCATTCGGCGCGCAACTTGTCAATAGCTAATTCTTTAAATTTAGCTTCTACTTCAATCCAAGGAGCATCATAATAACAATTTGGCATATCTGTAATCAAGTCGCTGTGGCGCGGATCGGCAAAAAATTCTTTTCCATTTGATATGTGGACTAATTGCCATTCAGGAACGCGCCAAGTAGTCTTTGCTGCTGCTAGCATTTCGGCAACGCTGGGATCGTCGTAACTTTCTAAATGTTCGTGAATGACGTGGTGGTGCGCGTCAAAAACCATTGCTACCCCGGTATCGAGACACACTTCTACCAGTTCTGAGGAACTGTAAGCGTATTCGTCATTTTCAAAGGTAAGGCGCGATCGAATGGATTCGGGTAAATCGCGGATGACGGATTTGAGTTGCGAAGTACGATCGCCCTTACCGCCGTGAATGTTCATCAGCGCCCAAGGCGATCGGGGTTGTCCCAACTTGTCCATAATTAAAGCATGAGTCGCCAGAATTTTAATGCTGTTTTTTACAACATCAGGCTTGTCGGAACTGAGGACAACAAATTGGTCGGGGTGGAGTACCAAGCGGATATTGAGGGAAATTGCGCGATCGCCCACTCGGCGCAATTCTTCACTCATGGAATTTAACACTGTTTCCCCCAAATCTGTATCTGCAAAAGGGAAGAGTGCAGAAGTCATGCGATACAGTTTAATGTTATTTGCATAGCAGAAATCTATTCCTTTGTCAAGTCTTTTTAAGTTATCTGCATACAATTCGCGCAATACTTTTTCTTGTTCAATTTCTGTTAGCTGCAACAACCGTTTCCGCGTGACTGTGCGGAAACGAACTGCATCCGAAGTCGTAATGCAGACTAATCCTAATTCAGGCTTTTTTTGAATTGATAACACTTGGTTAAGATTGTTCATTCAAAATAATATCTATCTCTAATCTTATTTTAACATAGGTTCGTAGTAAGGAATGCAAGTCCTGAATTTGTCGGGACTGAAGTCCCCACTACAAACCTTAATCTAACTTAGGTTTGTAGTAAGGAATGCAAGTCCTTAATTTGTCGGGACTGAAGTCCCCACTACGAACCTTTCAACTCCGCAAACGGCCCGAGCGCAAAATGCTAATAATCAACCAAAAACCCAAAAAACTCGCCGCCCCAAACAAACCGTTGCTCAAAAAAGATAGCTGAGCAGTTTGCGCGTTAGAAGAAATAATTGCCGCCCCCACAATCAGCGAACCCACGACTATACTAAAAGAAAGTCGGTTCGCAGAATCCCCCAGAGTGCGACGCAGCGGATCGAGTTCTTTTAGTGTCAAGTTCCACTTCAAAGTTTCGGAAGTAACCCGGTCTAGAAGCACTTCCACCTGTCGCGGAGATTGCAAAGATAAGCTTTTTAGATCCAAAGCAGTTCTCAGCAGAGCTTGCACTGGGTCATCTCCTAATAACTGACGCCGAAACATATCGGTCATCAGCGGTTTCACCTGCTCTACAATATTGAATCGGGGATTAAAAGAACGCGCTAGTCCTTCTAAATTAGCTAGAGTTTTTGCATACAAACCGAGATTGCTGGGTAGTCTAATTTTATTTTTGCGAGTGATTTCCAGCACTTCATAAAAAATTTCCGACAAGTTCATTTGCGACAAGCTGACATTGTAATACTTCCGCAGCATTCGAGCCAAATCGTTCTCTAGATTAGCTAAACTTGTGGGCTGAGCAAATTCGGCCATTTGCAATGTTAATTGAGCGCAGCGCTGAGCATCTAAATCGACAATTGCCAGCAACATTTCTGTCAAATTCTGCTGAGTGCGCGGGTCTAATCTGCCGACCATGCCGCAGTCGAGCAGGGCTATCCGGCCGTCTTTGAGATAAAATAAATTGCCGGGATGCGGGTCTGCGTGGAAGAATCCGTCGATGTACAACTGCTGGAAGAAAACGCGGCAAAGCAGCGTTGTAATCTCTTCGCGTTCGGCATTTATATCTCCTTTCTGACGAATTCCTTGCAAATCCCCTAACAAAATCGGGACTCCGTTGAGCCATTCCATTACTAAGAGTTTTTTTGTAGTCAACTCCCAGTTGATTTCTGGTAGGACAACTTGTGTGGGGTCAAACCAGCGGCTTTTTGATAAATTGCGGCGCAGTTCATCTGTATAGCTGGCTTCTTGAATGAAGTCTAGTTCTGCACGCAGGGCGATCGCAAATTCTTCTGCTAAGGCCACAATATCGTATTGTTGACCGAAGTCTGTGAGCATGACAAGTTCTGCTAAACCTCGGAGTACGGCGATGTCTTGTTCGATGACAATATCAATACCGGGACGCTGAACTTTGAGGGCGACTTCGCGGCCGTCTTTTAAGGTAGCTTTGTGGGTTTGGGCGATCGAACCTGCGGCGATTGCTTGAGTGTTAAATTTGGAGAAGGTATCTTCGAGAGATTGTGTGAGTTCCTTGCGGACGATTGCTTCTACTTCCAGCCACGATACGGGCGGTACTTCCGCTTGTAGGGTGGAGAGGGTTTCGATGTAGGCGGCGGGTAAAAGGTCGGGACGGGTACTCAGCAATTGCCCCAATTTAACGAAAACTGGGCCTAATTCGACCAGGATGTTGCGGAGAACCGCTGGAGTTGGGAGACTGGGCGCGTCGGTTTTGCGACCGGTGAGGAGACTTTTCATGTAGTCCCAACCGTTGCGGAAGACGACCTCTAGAATTTCTCCTTTGCGAGAAGTGTTTTGAACTAGGCTGAACACGTGGCCTCCGGGTCGATCGGGTTTAAGGGCTATATAACTCTAGGATAGCGCTGTTAACCAAGCTGACCATTGTCTTGAGGAATAACTTGGAGGGAAGAGAGGGGGTGAAGGGTACGATCGAATTTTCAGGAGGGAGAGGGTAGTAGTTAAGTTTGGCTGTTCAAATAGCTTTCAATTATTTGTCTTAACAAAGCCTCTGAGCTAATTCCTTGTTGAATAGCAAGTGCCTTAAGTCTTTGGATGTCAGAAGCCGATATTTTAATTGGGGCAAAAGTTTCAGGAAATGCCCAGGCGCACTGCGTACACTCAAGTTGGCATCCTCGACAGGCCGTGCTTTTAAAGTTATTGCATTCTGCACATAGCGGTTGCCAATTATCCTCTTCATTTCCCCCTCCTCTCAAACGCGGAATTTTATGGTCTCGATCTAATCTGACCATAGGCGGTTCTCTGCCACATACTATACAACGGTATTGATATTTAATCAAAATTTTCTGCCAAAAAGCCTCACTGAGTTTGATTCTCTGTTCGCGTTTTGGACTGATTTCTATGCTGAGTAGCTGATATCTTGTTTTGCTGCCACTACCGAATCTAACTATTCCCAAAAATCCTTCTTCCCCTTGCAACTCTCGTATGCGTCTAGGCGTATCTGCGTAAGGTTCTCCTCTAAAATTGTTAATAACTTGACGTAAATGGGATAGGGGAACTACTGGCCCTGGAATGCTGTGACCGGGCGGCCAAAGCGTCTCTAAGATTAATCTGTAATAATTTATATTGGCTGGCTTGGTGCTTGCAAAGCCAGCGCAAGCCTCTCCGATCCACTGTTCGCGGTTGACCCCCATCTCACTCATGGGAGTTTGCCTCATCTCCGCGCAAAAGCCACTCTGGACTTACTTGCAGCAGACGCGCGATCGCATCTAGCTCAAAATCTTTAACACCGCGCTTGTGACGCTCTATCTCTGAAATGTCAGACTGATCGAGTTTGATGTGAAAGTCTACATCAATTGCTGCGGCTAGATCGCTCTGGCCCCATCCGAGTTTTTCACGAGCCTGCTTGATTCGCGAGCCACTAATATTAGCTTCGCCCATCTGATAAAGATGTTTTTAAACTACGATTGAGGATGATATCTTGTGGTGTAGCAGTTTTGTAGACGAAAATCGTCTATAAAGCTGATTAAGTCTACAAGCTGTGTACATAAAGAACTATCATTAAAATGCGAGTTGCGTCATTTTTTTCAGGTATTGGCGGTTTCGATTTAGGCTTTGAAAAAGCGGGAATGAATGTCGTATTTCAATGCGAAACAGATAAATATTGCCAACAAATATTAAAACGTCACTGGCCTCAAGTACCGATTTATGAAGACATCAGAACCCTCACACATTCAACTATCCCTGCCGCTGATTTATGGTGTGCAGGATGGCCCTGCCAAGACCTTAGCAATGCCAACACAGAAAGAAAAGGACTTGCAGGAGAAAGAAGCGGACTTTTCTACAAATTTATGGAACTTGTTGCAGAAGTTCAGCCAGCGTGGTTGGTCTTGGAAAATGTGCCGGGGCTACTCTCGGCAGAGCAAGGAACCGCTCTTGAGGTCGTTATCGACACGCTGGAAGCGCACGGGTATTTGGGGGGATGGCTATCGTGTAACGCTCGACATACGGGCTTACCTCACGACCGAGACAGAGTGTTCTTTATTGCCAGTTTTAGATCGAAACGTGCCTGTAGAATCTTTACTGACAGCGGCGAATTGTCTGGGGATTCTGCGGCGCGAAAATCGAGGGAGAAGGAAACTCGATCGAGTGTTTGTGAAGGCATTATCGGAGACACTCCGCTTGTGGTACAACGTCGCGGCGGCTTCGGGTATACCTTGGCAAAAAGCGTCTGCCCCACGTTACGCGCCCAAACTGGAGGACATCAAGGAGGCCATTCAGACCGACCAATACTCTGTGGCGAGAAACTTGACTTGGACAGAATGGGAAAGGCTGATGGGATTTCCTCCAGGATGGACGGTCGCCGAGGGAGACTCCTTGGTAATGCCGTTGTGCCAGGAATTGCCGAATGGATTGGCAGAAGAATTTTAGAGATTGATTCGTAGGCAGAAAATACAGAGAATAAAGAAGTTCGTAGTGAGGACTTTAGTCCTTGTTCTAGAATAGGAAAAGAGAGGACTAAAGTCCTTACTACGAACCATTTTTTTAGTGTTGTGTTAGCTTTACAATAAACCTTTCAATTTCTCATCTTCTCCCAACACCTTGATGACCTGCTTAATCTCCTGAGTTCTATCTTTTTTCACAATCAAAGTCACATTCCCATCTCTGACAACTACCACATCTTCTAAACCAATTGTGACAATCACCTCATTCTCATCCGCTGCATAGAAAATAGCGCCTTTCGTATCAATTCCGATGTGTTTTGCTAACTCGACATTCGGCTGATCTCCTTGCAGCAAACGGGCGATCGCATTCCAATCACCCAAATCGTCCCAACTAAAGCCTACAGGCAAAACACAGGCTTTTTGCGTCTTTTCCATCAGGGCGTAATCGATGCTAATTTTGGGTAATTCCGAGTAAGCAGCAGCGCCTTTTGCTTCCAAAGCTGCCATCATTTCAGGTACATAATTTCGCAATTCTGTCAAGACTGTTCCGACTCGAAATACAAATATTCCGCCATTCCAACTAAACTTACCGCTGGCTACAAATTCCTCAGCGGTGGTGCGATCGGGCTTTTCGGTAAACCTAGCCACGCGATAAGCTGGAAAACCGCCAAAATTGCCAATTTCCTCGCCTTGTTCGATGTAGCCGTAGCCGGTGGAAGCATAACTCGGTTTGACTCCCAAAGTGGCGATCGCACTTTCCTTTCTCGCCAACTCAGCCGCCGCCTCCAAAGTCTTGACAAACTCCTCCGGTTCCCCAATCCAGTGATCCGCCGGAAAAAACCCGACAACCGCATCTTCACCGTAACGCTTGGCAATTTCGATCGCAGTCCAAGCCACCGCCGGCGCTGTATCCCGGCCTTCGGGTTCCGCCAGCAAATTCTCAGGAGGTAGCAGCGGCAACTGTTCGCGGACTCCCGCAGCCAGCATTTGGGATGTTACTACCCACAAATCTTCCCAGCCGTTACCTAATGTTAATAGTCTTTCCGCAGTGGCTTGCAGCAAACTTTTGCCGCTACCGTCGAGACTGAGAAACTGTTTGGGGCGCTGCTTGCGGCTGAGTGGCCAGAAGCGTTCGCCTTTACCGCCGGCGAGGATTACGGGAATTAAGGTTTTGGTCATGGTTAGAAGTGAAATGGTTCTGATCTATTTTGCCTGACGGCTTATAATTATGGAGAGATTTTTTGTTGTTTGGAGGTAAGGGCGATCGGGCTTTATTTTTTGCCTAGTTTCCGTGAATGGGTAGGTGTTAAAATCAGGGTATGAAATTTTTCGGCTGAAACTGATGTACAGCAAGAGTTTGATACCCGTAGTCTGAAAAAGCAGAAAAATTATGGTTTCAATCTCAATCCAAAAGCTTTGTTCAAAAGCACTTTGTTCTAGTATTTTCTTTACACTATTTTCGATCGGGCTGGCTTCTCCGGCTCAGTCTTTCTACAATCTGCCTCTTGACTAAGTTTCTTCCAACACCTGGGTGATAACGCATTCTATCAGCAGCAGCCCAGAGCGTTTTATCGTTGAACTTAATCTAAGCCAGCCCGACCGATGCCCATTTGCACGAGCATGGTTTTAACATCCTCAAATGATTTGCCACAGTAGTAATACTGCTTGTGGCGCAAATCGGCTAGATAGTAACCGACTTTACCGCCATTGAGCCGAAATAGCTCGGTAACAACCTGCTGCTTTGAGATACCATAATGCAACTCAAAGTCTTGAAAGTCTACTGCGAAAGGCAAGGGGTTATAAAATATGTCGCCTTTTTTTAACGCCCACCCGCCCAGTTTGCGTTCTAAGATACGGATGTAATCGGGACAGATAACTACTGTATTAGACATATAATTACGTTACAATTCTACTGAAAAGATTTATGACCGCCTTCAAGGTGGTTCTTGAAGGCGGTCTGAGACTAGGGGACTAACTAGCTAGTTGTCCGAGGTAGGTTCCTCGGATTCAGAGATAGGGATATCGAGAATAAACTCTTCTTCCCCATCCTCACTCACTCTCAACCAGCCAACCTGCTCGGTTGGGTCGGCTGGCGAGTAAACGGGGAGATAAGTCACTTCCACCTCCGTATCGTCCGGCTTGTGTCCGTTTCCTGCTTGGGTCAATTTTTCACCTCCTGAGTGAGGGTATGAACTATTTTTCCTCACAATCTAAGTTTAATCTCATTCCCTAAAAGTGTCAACCACTTTTGGGGATTTTGATGTACTGATAAGAATCAAGTCTCCGCTGGCGATCGCATCGAGTAGTTGTCCGGTCGAGCCTTCATTATTGTATATATACCCAAGTATTAAAGCAATTTTCTTGAGATTGTCGGCGGTATTAGGCCCGACTCTTGCGTGCAGGTTCTCTCTGTTTAACTTCTTTCTTCCTGCCATAACTGCAAATTGTCTATACAAAGTGGTTTACATTTATATGATAACATTGACTGATAATGGAGATTCGGGCCCACAATAAACCTAAATCCCTATTAGGGATTGAAACAATATCGCCGTTTCCCTACATTAATCCGGGTAGGGAAACGGCACTGCCGCGTCCTCTTATTGCCACATTTTACTTCGACAATTCGACATTAAGTTCGTTCACGACGCGCCGTTTGAGCGGCAGAGATTTTGCTCTAGGTAGCAAGTCGAATACTTTGCGAAAGGCATCATCTACCTCTTCAAAAGCAACTTGTCCTTTAGCATTGTAAACTACTTTTCCCGATTGGTCGAGGATGAGTGTTTGAGGTACAAAACCTTCGTAATAATGGCTCGGTTCTGTGAGTTCCGGTGAGGGCTTCGGGGGCAGAGAATCGACAGATATCGGCATAAAATCGGCTTCGCGACCGTAATATTCTTGAAGGTTGGAGACAACGATCGCGTATTGCTTCGAGTCGCTGCTGTCGTCTGTATAAAATACTAACAATACGGGTTTTTTGCGTTTGAAAGAATCTGTGAGTTTGACTTTGGGAGGAACTAGGGAACCGTTGCCGGCGTAGAGGGCATAGATTGTACCGTCATAGCGATCGTCCGTGAGAGTTGCATAAGCTGGCGGTGTGCCGGTTAGTAGGATGAAGCTAAGTGCGATCGCCACCGTTAAAAGACTGACTGACAAGATTCGCCGCAGCAAGCCTTTGCCAGAAGCAGCAGTAAAAATTAAATTTTGGTAAGCTGAAAATATCATAGGTTGTTGACAGTTGCTGTAAGCTGGCGAAAAAGCGTGCAAAGACTTTCCTAATTTTATCAGCAAAATGTATGTAAATGGTGTTGAGTAGGTTAAAGTAGTTTCGGTTTGACTGCGATAAATTGCTGATAGTGGCGATCGACACTAAGCACGACGGGTAGGACACGGCGCCGTGTCCCTACGGATCTCCCAGAGCATCCACCGGATTTGAGATCAACAGATCGCTAGTGACTGAATAACTAAAAACTGATAACTGGGAACTTGACAGTAAATGATAGCTTTGCTTGACATACTCGCCCAAACGCCCGCTGCTGATGCTTCCGGGCCCGCTCAAATCAATCTGGTGCAGGCGATTGTTTTAGGAATCGTACAGGGATTAACAGAGTTTTTGCCCATCAGCAGCAGCGCTCATTTGAAGGTAGTGCCGATCGCCCTGGGGTGGGGCGATCCGGGGGTTGCTTATACTGCTGTAATTCAGTTGGGCAGTATTGTGGCAGTGCTTTGGTATTTCTGGAAAGACTTGACAACTATAACTTTTGGTGCTGTAGATGCCGTTGTGCGGCGCGACTACGAATCGCAAGAGTTTCGGCTCGCATTGGGAATTGCTTTGGGAACAATACCTGTAGTCTTTTTTGGGCTGCTAATCAAGATATTGATTCCAGATTTTGACAAGTCGCCGCTCAGGAGTTTAGGCGCGATCGCCATTGCTTCGATCGTGATGTCGCTGCTGTTAGCAATAGCAGAAAAAACTGGCAAGCGCAATCGCACTTATGAAAAGTTAACTGTTCAAGACGGTATTTTGATGGGATTAGCTCAAGCAATGGCGTTGATTCCGGGGTGTTCGCGATCGGGTTCCACTCTAACGGCAGGATTGTTTATGGGATTGGAAAGACCCGCCGCCGCGCGGTTTTCTTTTTTATTGGGAATTCCGGCAATTACTCTGGCTGGATTAGTGGAATTGAAGGGTGCTTTGGGAGAAGGAACGGGCGATGCTGGAGTGGCAGCTTTGATAGTGGGAACGATTTCGGCATTTGTGTTTTCTTATTTGTCGATCGCCTGGCTGATGAAGTTTCTGCAAACTCAGAATACCTGGATTTTTGTCTGGTATCGGCTGGCCTTTGGTGTGGCGATTTTGACGGCACTTGCTGGTGGGGCATTGAAAAATCCGTCATTATTATAAGCACAGGCAAAATGCCTGTTTCATAAATAGTAATATCAATTCCGATGACACCCGAATAATATAGAGGAGACGGCAATGCCGTGTCCCTACCCCAAAATAATATTGTAGGGAAACGGCACTG
>JAUBOH010000141.1:0-14937 GCA_036700145.1 Microcoleus occultus BM001215366 | reverse complement strand
GTGTGCTCTTCCGATCTCCCCCCTTGGTAAGGGGGGGAGCAAGAAGTTAGCCCCGATCTTCGGGTGGGGAGCAAGAGTTTCGAGCATCCAAAATCTAAAATTGAATAATCCAAAATCTCTAATATATATGACTTCAAAAGTTACCCTCACCATCACCGCAGGCAATCTCAAGGGCCAAGAATTCACCTTTGATACCCGCACTACTTGCATAATCGGCCGCGCCAAAGATTGCTATCCCAATATTCCAGACGACGAAAAACACCGCACAATTTCTCGCTATCATTGTTTGCTAGATATCAATCCTCCTGACATCCGCGTGCGCGATTTTGGTAGCAAGAATGGCACTTTTGTTAATGGCCAAAAAATTGGTCAGCGAGAAGCCCATCAATCTCCCGAAGAAGCTGTTCAAATTCTATTTCCAGAGTATGACTTGGGGGAGGGAGATGAATTTACACTCAGCGATACTTCTTTTCTAGTTGCTGTTGCCCTTGACCCGGAAATTGCGAAAAACCTCCAACAACAATCACCCCCTACTATTCCCTCAAATCAAAAGAATTTGTGGGAAATGCTGAAAGCTTTTCTGTTCAAAGCTGTGGGTGGTCAAAATAATATTGGAGTTCTGGGTGATTATGTTTTGCTGAAGGAGTTGGGTAAGGGTGGTTTTAGTTTGGTTTATTTGGCGCGACACAAACTAACTAATCAAGAAGTTGCGCTGAAAGTGATGTTACCAAAGGTGGCGGCGAATCAGCGGGCTGTGAATTGGTTTTTGCGGGAAGTTGATAATACTAAATGTTTGAAGCATCCGAATGTGGTAGGATTTAAAGAGTCTGGTTATGCTGATGACACTTTCTTTTTTACGATGGAATACTGTGAGGGTGGCAGTGTTGTCGATTTGATGGCAAAACGCGGTGTCAGCACTTTGCCGATCGCTGAATCTGTGGCTATTATTGTGCAAGTTTTAGATGGTTTGACTTATACTCATAATGCGGAAATTCCGAATGTCAGATTGGCTGATGGTAGTTTTGCGAAAGGACGGGGTTTGATTCACCGGGATTTGAAGCCGGGGAATATTTTTCTGGCGAATGTGGGTGGGAAACAAGTTGCTAAGATTGGGGATTATGGGTTAGCAAAGGCTTTCGATCAAGCGGGTTTAAGCGGTTTAACTCTGAGTGGTAATGCTGTTGGTACGCCGTATTTTATGCCGCGACAGCAAGTGCTTGATTATAAGTATGCTAAGCCGGAGGTTGATGTTTGGGCGGCGGCGGCTTGTTTGTATGTGATGATTACGGGATATTCGCCTCGCAATTTTGTGGGATTAGACCCGTTTCGTGCTGTTTTGGATAATGATGCAGTTCCGATTCACGATCGCACTTCGTCGATTCCTCAACCGCTAGCCACCGTAATCGATCGCGCTTTAATCGACAATCCTGAAATTTATTACAAAAGTGCAGTAGATTTTAAACAAGCCCTATTAGACACTATATCATAAATTAATGAATCCACGATTTTTATGGCTGTCTCCCGAAAATAAACCTCGTTGGCCTGTCCTATTTTTATTCGGTTTAATCGCCGCTTTGGTAATTTTCGTAACAACAGCTTACATCAAAAACGGCATCGCCCAAACCAGTAGTTTAGCCCTATCTGTTGATGTTACAGCCGATCGACATCCGATAAGTCCCGACATCTACGGTATGAACGATTATGCGATCGATCCGGCCATCGCCCAAGAGTTGCGAATTCCATTCGAACGCTGGGGCGCAAATCACACCAGCCGTTACAACTGGCTAGTCGATTCCTCCAACGCTGGCGATGACTTCTTTTTCGTGGGCGGCGGCGACAATAAAAATCCTATTCCAGGCGATTCTATCGATAAAATTGTCGAAACCAACCGCAATAACGGCAGTAAAAGCATCGTTACTATCCCGATGATTGGCTATGTAAATAAGATGAGCATCTGGAACTGCGGCTTTAGAGTATCCAAATACGGCCCGCAAGAACAAACAAATCCCTACATTTTTCCAGAAGGCGATAAGTGCGGCAATGGTAAGCGTCCCGACGGCACTTTAATCACTGATAACAATCGCCTTGATGTCAGCATTGTTAGCAATCCAGAATTTCAAAAAGCTTGGGTTCAACACTTAGTTAAAACCCACGGTACTGCTGCTAACGGCGGCGTGCAAATTTATCAAATGGACAACGAACCAAGCGGGTGGGGAAATACGCACCGCGATGTTCATCCAGAAGCGACAAGTTACGATGAATTGCGCGATCGCACTTACCAATATGCCTCAATGGTAAAAGCGACAGATCCTACCGCTAAGGTACTCGGGCCGTCGGATTTTGGCTGGCTAGTGTATGTAGATTCTTTGGTAAAGGGCGATCGCGAGAAACACGGCGGCGTCTGGTTTGCGCGGTGGTACTTGCAGCAAATGCGCGCTTACGAACAGCAAAAAGGTGTGCGGATTCTAGACTATTTCGACGAACACTACTATCCGGTGGCGGATGACGGCTGTTTGGCGAATTGTCCCGCCGGCGACGCGAAGACGCAAGCAGCGCGGTTGCGATCGACTCGTTCTCTCTGGGACAGCACTTACACTGATGAAAGTTGGCTGGGTAAATACAATCCGCCGCTCACAATTCTTCCCAGATTTCGACAGTGGATAAAAGAAGATTATCCAGGTACAAAACTCGCAATTACTGAATACAATTGGGGTGGTGTAGAGTCGATGAATGGTGCTTTAGCCCAAGCCGATTTACTGGGAATTTTTGGGCGAGAACAAGTGGATTTAGCGACGCTGTGGGGGCCTCCAAAGTCTTCTGAACCGGGTGCTTATGCCTTCCGAATCTACATGAATTATGATGGCAAGGGCGGTAAGTATGGCGATACTTGGGTGCGATCGCACAGCACAGATCAAGGACAATTGGCAATCTACGGAACCGATCGCACCAGTGATGGTACTCTGACGCTGGTAATTATTAATAAAACTGGCAAAAATTTGACCAGCAACCTGAGTTTGAAGGGATTCAAACCGGCGGGTAAAGCTCAAGTTTACACTTACAGTGAGGCGAATTTGCAGGCGATCGTCCGTCGTGACGATTTGGCTGTCAACGCTGCTGGTTTTGGGGCAACTTACCCAGCTAATTCTATGACTTTGGTGGCCATTCCCAAAGCGTAATACAAAATCCCTCTTATTCTTAGTCCCCCTCTGCTGGGACGAAAGTTTGTGTAGTAGCGGTTTCAACCGCCGAGTCTCAAAGGGTTTTGAACTATCAACGATCGACCATCCAATTAATACACTGTTGCATTTGATTTCTCATTGTTTTGCGATCGGCATTATACCTGCGCCCATGTCCCGGCAACACCCACTCAAAGTCATAATTAGCCAAATTCTGCATAGACTTGATTTGTTCCGGCCAAGAATACCAACAGGCTGTCCGAAAACCAATCAAATGCTGCAAACTTTCCGACCAAGCGAGATGATCGCCGCTAAACAAAAACTTATTATTGTAAAGCAAAACTGTGTGACCTTTCGTGTGACCAGGTACGGAAATAATCAACAAGTCATCGGCGATTTGATGCGGTTCGTTCCCAGACAATTGAATTTCTATACTGCGAGTATCCGCATTAATTTCATCAGTATGCAAAATGCGATCGCACCCAAAATGCTCCCGGTACTTTTGATGATCTGCCACATCGTCGCGGTGAGTCAAGTACAGATAGCGAATGCCGCCCATTGCTTCGATATTTTTAACTAAGGGTGGCACAAAACGCGGCGAATCAACTAAAATATTGCCCTCTGGGCGGACAATTAAATAGCTAGCTGCACCGTAGGATTTCTCGGAATGGTAGCCGCAGTGGTAGACATTTTCTGCTACGAGTGCGGGTAAACTTTGCTGAACTTCTTTGATGTTTTTGGGTTTGTCAACAGTGCCGATCGAACTTGTGGGACAAGACAACAAAGCCGCGAGCGATCGCCTTTCTGCTATATCATCAGTTGGCTGCTGGTAAACCGCCGACTGTTCTCCCGCTTCAGTGAATACTTCAGGCGCCATCCACCGACAAGTATCGCAGTCAATGCAGGTACTGTCTACATAAAAGTTACCGCTAATATTTTCGGGGCGGCGCAAATTAATATGAGCCATTTTTCTACCTCTTAATAACAAATAGAAATTCTGGTAACTTAGTATAACTAGCATCCCCGACATTCCGCCGGGGGTTTAAACCCCCGTCTCACAGCACAAGTCGGTTTTAACCGACTGATAATTACTCCCTATTTATACCAAGTTTTAAAACTTTTTATTGACAGTAACTTAGTATCAGTCAAGAAAGAGAGGACTCGTAGCTCTGAGGCAGGGGTTTAAACCCCTGCCGGACTCTTGCTTGTGCGTACAAGATATCAGTTGCAATGAACTATTCTACTGCTGTTTCTGATTCGCTGGAAAAGCACCCGCTTTCACCGTCACAGTCACCGGTTGTCCGCCGCGGCTCAACTCAAGCTGCATATCCTTGCCTACTGTACTTTTTTCGACAATTTGCTGTACGCTGCCAGCATCGCTGACTTCTGTACCGTTGATTTTCTTGATCACATCAGCAACGCGAACTCCAGCTTGTGCCGCCGGAGAATCTTTGGCAACTCCCAAAACTAACACGCCTTTATCTTCGGTCAGCCTCAATTTGGTGTTGGGATTTTTATTAAATTCTGCCTTGACTTCGGGAGTAATGCTCAACATCCGAACGCCGAGATAAGGATGTTCGGCTTTACCTGTTGTGGCTAATTGGTCGGCAATTTGTTGGGCGCGATCGATCGGAATAGCAAAGCCCAATCCTTGAGCACCTTGAATAATCGCCGTATTCATCCCGATAACTTGACCGCGCTGGTTCAGCAACGGCCCGCCGGAATTGCCAGGATTAATCGCAGCATCGGTTTGGATAAAACTGACGCGCTTGTCGGGAACGCCGACATCGGCGCTAGAACGGCCTGTAGCGCTGATAATGCCCACAGTCACAGTATTGTCCAAACCGAGGGGATTGCCGATCGCGATCGCCCATTCTCCCGGCTGTAACTCTTCAGATTTGCCCAAACTCACCACAGGCAAATTGTTAGCTTCAATCTTAACAACAGCCACATCAGTAACTGTATCTACGCCTAAAACTTTGCCGACAAATTCGCGGCCATCCTTCAGTTTTACCGTCACTGTATCTGCGCCGTCAACAACGTGAGCGTTAGTCAAAATCCGGCCGTCGGAACCAAAAACAAAACCCGAACCGGAGCCCCGTTCTACCCGATTTCCCGGTTGAATGGGAGAGTCCGGGCCGAAGAAGCGGCGGAATTGCTCGGGGATCTCATCTGGAGCTTGGTTCTTGACCGTGCGAGACGAGTTAATTCGTACCACTGCCGGGCCGACTTCCTGTACAACTTTAGTGACAAAATTAGAGTCTTGAGAGGGCAGTATATTTGCAGGCAATGCTGAGATTGGTGCTGCACTGGTCGGCTCAGCTTTGATAGCGTTAGAACTGCCAGGAACTTGAGAAGTTAGGGCATTGCATCCAACCGTCGCAGTGGAGCCGAGCAAAACGAGGGATAAAAAAGCAAGTTTTTTCGGCAAAGAAAAACGGCGAGAATGCTGAGTAGGATTTGGCATATTTTTGGTTGGCATAGTATTGATTTGGTGAGAGTTAGAGGGAGAGTTATAATTATCGTTTTGCATTTTTAGCACCGACTCTAGTTTAGTTAGAAGTAAAGGTTCTTTAATTTTAATTCAAGCACTTGTCAGAGGTGCTTGCCTGGTGGGGTTTACCCTACACACTGGGGTAGAAACCGGACTGTTGCAGGTCAATTGTTGATTCGCCTGTTGTCAGGGCGATCGCCATACGTTGTCATAATATAGACTACGGTAGCCAGCCCGGATATTCCGCATTTTTCGCGAAATATTCATGAAATCAGTCACCATCAAATTTGTTTGTAGTGAGGACTTCAGTCCTCAGATTTTTATAAGGACTGAAGTCCGAACGATCGAACATTAATCTAAAATGCTATTATTGATCCGCAGGTTCAATAGAACTAACCGCATCAATTTCCATCGACTTGTTCCTCGAACTTTCCAAAGTATCAACCGTATTCTTAATAAAGCCTGCCATCGGTACAGCAACTATCAAACCTGCTACTCCCGCTACCTTAACCCCCACCAGCAGCGAGACTAAAATCCATACGGGATTGAGGCCAATAAAACCACCTAATAACCGAGGAGCAACCCCGCTTTCAATTACTTGCTCGATTACTGTAGCGACAGCTAAAACAGTGACGCCCAGCCAAAAGTTGTTTAATGTAATCAGCAAACTGACAATGCAAATACTAAAAGGTGCTCCGAAGGGAATCATCGTCATTACACCCACACCCAAACCGAACAGTAAGCCGAAGGGAACTCGCAAAATTAAAAAAGCAACAGTTATCGACAGTCCCATTAAACCCGCCAAAGTTGCTTGTCCGACGAAGTAGTTGTGGAAGCTTCGCGCCAGCAACGGCCGCAATTGCAGGCTCAGATTGGAGGGAAACCACTTAAACAAGCCTTCCCAGACGCGATCGCCGTGCAATAGCAAGTAAAATGTCAGGACTATGGTGAGGAGGAAATTCACCAGACTGTCTGCCGCACCCAAGCCAAATTTGAGGATTTCGCCCGTGAGAGACTGCAATTGAGCTGAAAGCCGATCGCTCAATTGGGCAGTCAAACCGCTAACATCAATGGGGATACGGCGATTTTCCGCCCACTTGTTAAACGCTTCAATCTGTTCTGTACCAGAAACTATCCAAGTCGGGAGTCGGGTGGCGAGTTCAGTAATTTGGTTCAGCAGAATAGGAGCCAGAGTGATACCTAAAACCACCAATATCAGCAAAGTCAAAAACAATACCGACAGCACTGCCCGATCGCGCTTCAGCCCGTATGTGCGGAGAAAGCGCACTGGATAATCTAGCAAAAAAGAGAACACCGTAGCGATTACCAAAACTGTAATCAGGGCGCGAAAATATTCAAAGACTAGGAGGGCTAACCAGCAGTTAAGTACCGCTAGGGGAAATAACAGTCCGTAAGTCCACCAGTGCGGCAGTTGAGTGAAACGTCTCATCTAAGTTAACCGAGTTAAATTTTGAGATGCAAGAAGATCCGAGATTGACGGTGCTATTCGGCGTTCTGTGCGAACCATTTTATTGGGCATTTATTTATACCAGCAGAAATGGAAATTTCCAGTTGCTCGACCAGCAGCAAAATTTGCGTTGTAGGCAGGCACTGCCTGCCACAACCATGTTATATCCTTTCCGCTGGTATGGATATATTACCTACGGAATAATTTATTTTTTGGCTATTGACACAGCAGCAGTTGGCGGCTCGAAATTCAACCTTTTTTCCCGTGCCGTTCGAGAGCTAATTGAATTAAGCGGTCTACTAATTCGGGGAAACAGATACCTGAAGCTTCCCAAAGTTGGGGGTACATACTGGTAGCTGTAAAGCCGGGAAAAGTGTTGATTTCGTTAATCAAAACTTCTCCTGTAGATTCAACATAGAAAAAGTCTACTCGCGCTAAACCGGCAGCATCTACAGCCAAAAATGCTTGCACTGCCATTTCTTGGATTTGCGAGACGATCGCACCGCTCACTTTTGCCGGGATTGACCAGTCAGCTTGTCCCTCGGTATATTTAGTTTCGTAGTCGTAGAAATCGCTTTGAAAAGTAATTTCTCCCACCGTTGAAGCTTTGGGGTTGTCGTTGCCCAAAACAGCACATTCTAATTCTCTAGCAACCACACCCGCTTCCACAATTATCCGCCGATCGTAGCTGGCGGCGCTATCGAGAGCTGCTTCTAATTCAGCGCGCGATCGAGCTTTTGAAATTCCCACAGACGAACCCAAATTTGCAGGCTTCACAAAGCAAGGATAGCCCAAAGTTTCCTCGATTTGGTCGCACAGTTTCGGGAAAACACAAGGATTTGACCAGATTTGGGAACGATTGACAGCGACGTATTTTACCTGCGGCAAACCAGCGTGAGCAAAAGCCATTTTCATCGCAATTTTATCCATTCCGATGGCCGAACCCAAAACCCCGGAACCGACAAAAGGAACTTGCATTAATTTCAGCAATCCTTGCACCGTACCGTCTTCGCCGTTTGGGCCGTGCATAACAGGGAGCCAAACATCGACTGCATTAAAATTAGGAAACTGTCTAGATGTCGGAGAGTCATCTTGTTCTATTGGTTGCTCTATTTCCAGAGCTTTTCCAGTGGATAAGACTTGTTGAGGTAATGTTCCCGACAACCAGCGGCCATCTTTTTGGATATAGAATGGCAAAACTTCGTATTTGCTGGCGTTTTCCTCAGCAGCGAGGGCGCGGGCGATCGCCCGCGCCGAACTAATTGAAACTTCATGTTCGCCCGATCGCCCCCCGAACAATAGCCCGATCCGCATCTTCGTCATTTTTCTAATACTCCTAACACTTTTTGACAAATATACACGCAGAGAGCGCAGCCAACGCAGAAACGAACCGCCTATTTCCTCCCTCCCACTCTTCCTCTGTGTGCTCTGCGCCCTCTGCGGAAAAAAAAATCATATCTTATTAGAAGAGTGCAGCACTCCAGCCAATCTTATCTATGGAGGCTACTTAGGCTGTACTGGTTGCACAAAACTGCTGCGAGCCCGAACAAAACAATTGCGAGGCCCGCCGATACCCTCACTTTTTTCTACAAAAAACCAAGGTTGATGTTGCTTATCGTACAAAACCCCCAATCCGCTAGGGCCGAGATAGATTTCAAACTCCTCGCCGCCTTTCAAAGTGCCAACCACAGGCCAACTGCCAATATTTAAATCTACCTTGCTCCCCGGGTCTTCTATTTCCTGAATCGAATGCGCGCCCATGCGACAGTTGAGACCGTTCGGGTCTGAATCTACCACTTTCCAATATCGGTGGGAAGTTCTTTGATACTCTCCGCGTTCGTTTGGCTGTGGCAATTCAGGTTTGGGAGTTGAATTTTGCGTCGTGTCAAATTCAGAAATTTGTGTCATGTTATTTAAACTCTCTTTATGCCAATTATACTCATACAGAACTTTTCAGGTATGTGAGGTATGTAGCTTTTGTAGGGACACGGCAGTGCCGTGTCCCTACGGGGATTGGGAACTCGCAGAACTATTTAAACTCTTTCCCCAGTCAAACTAAAAGCGCGAATGTCTGTAATTTTAACCTGCACTATTTTACCAGCTAATTCAGCAATATCGCCCTTAAAAAATGTGAGACGATTGCCGCGCGTGCGTCCCATCACCTGACTTGAATCTTTGAGATTTTGGACTTCCACCAAAACCTCTTCAGTGCGTCCGAAATAGCGCTGTGAACGCTCCATCGCGGTTGTTGTCACGACATGATTTAGTCGTTGCAGGCGATCGGCTTTCACATCCTCACTCAACTGATTATCCCACAAAGCAGCCGGCGTTCCAGGGCGCGGCGAATAAGCCGCCGTATTTACCAAATCGAAACCGACATCTTCAATCAACTTCACAGTCTTCTCAAACTGCGCTTCCGTCTCCCCCGGAAAAGCGACAATTGCATCCGCAGTAATCGAAGCATCCGGCATATAACGGCGAATTGTATCAATAATCCGCAGGTATTTCTCCTGAGTGTAACCCCGCGACATCGCCTTCAAAATATCATTATCGCCCGACTGAAAAGGAATATGAAAATGTTCGCAAACCTGTGGTAATTCCGCACAAGCCTTAATTAACCGTTCCGTGAAATAGCGCGGGTGGCTAGTAGCAAAACGCAGGCGATCGACTCCCGGAACATCCTGCACAAAATAAAGCAAATCCGTCAAAGTATGCTGGTTGCTCCCATCGGATTTAGTCCCCGGCAAATCGCGTCCGTAAGCATCAATATTCTGCCCCAACAAAGTTACTTCCTTGTAACCTTGACGGCCCAAATCCTCCATTTCCGCGCGAATTGCCTCCGGTGTTCGCGACTGTTCAACCCCGCGAACATTCGGCACAACACAATAAGTGCAGCGTTCATTGCAGCCATAAATTACATTCACCCAAGCAGTCACCTTGCTATCGCGGCGAGGCTTAGTAATATCCTCCATAATTTCCACAGCTTCAGTCGCCACAACTTGATTTCCCTCGAATACTTGTTCGAGCAAATCTTCAAGCCGGTTCGCGTGTTGCGGGCCCATTACCAAGTCTAATTCCGGCACTCTACGCAGCAACGCTTCACCTTCCTGCTGAGCCACGCATCCAGCTACAATTAAAGTTAAACCCGGTTCTTGGCGCTTGCGATGAGCCTGCCTTCCGAGATTAGAATAAACTCTTTGTTCGGCATTGTCTCGAATTGTGCAAGTATTGTAGAGAATCAAACTAGCTTCGTTCGGGTCTTCCGAGAACTCAAAGCCCATATTTTCGAGAATGCCGGCCATCCGTTCGGAGTCGGCTTTATTCATCTGGCATCCGAAAGTGGTAATGTGATAGCGGCGGGGTTTAACAGTCATGGCGAATTGCAGTCAAATAAAAAATCTAGGTTGTTAACCTTAGCAAATTATTATAACACTTCTGTGGGTAATATCATCTCCAGTTAATTTACCCACGATCGAAATGGTTTGTAGTGAGGACTTTAGTCCTTTCTTTTTCTGAGGACTAAAGTCCTCACTACAAACCTATGATATATTTACTTATTTATTTAGATTCTAAAAAATGTAAAATAGTTTTAGCAATACCTTGAGCAGCCAGGTAAGGAACCCCATTTCCCACCGTCTTAAACATATTTGTCAATGTTATATTATCCGGCAGTGCAAACTCTTTGGGCAGAGACTGAATAGCCAGAGTTTCTGCAACAGAAAGCCTGCGAACTTTGTAAGGGTGCAAATGAACTTCATTATTGCCGTAACAAGCAGTCGGGGAATAACGCCACCTGTGCAAACGCTTGTAAGATTTTTTAGAATCATCTCCCTCATCGACAGCAGCAAACCTTTTAATTCCCGCTCTTGGTTGAAAATAATGTTCCGCATTGGGATGATTTAAAACATCATTTTTTTGGAACCAAAACTGTACTGTTAACTCTTTGGGAATGCCATCAGGGCAAGGCAAAAGACTATCGCAGGCAAATGCACCAGTTTCAGGCCAAGGATTAGAAAAGACTTCGGATTTGGGATATAAAATCTGACTTGACCAAGGAAATACAGCTTCAGGCAACATTTGGCTGTTTTGCTCTAAAGAAATGCCCATATCTTTGACGAGATTTTTACGGAAACCGATTAAAATAATTCTATCCCTATCTTGCGGCACACCGTATTCAATCGCATTAATTAAACGTTCCACAAATACGTATCCTGCCTCAGCCAACTTATTTTTAAGTTCGTCATAAAAAGCTTTATGTTTCTTGGTTCTCCACAAACCTTTGACATTTTCAAACAAAAAGAAATCCGGCTGCTGTTGGCAAATCAATTCAATGTAAGAATCTGAAAGTTTGCCTTTATCTCCGTCCCCACCTCGGTTTTTGCCGCCGATG
Organism: Microcoleus occultus BM001215366; assembly: GCA_036700145.1. Lineage (GTDB taxonomy): Bacteria > Cyanobacteriota > Cyanobacteriia > Cyanobacteriales > Microcoleaceae > Microcoleus. Next base: position 3,409 of record JAUBOH010000141.1, on the reverse strand, counting down.
GAAAAGTCTGGACAAGGCGGCCCGGCTATAAATCCAATAATATCGTGTTTCTTCCGGGCATCTTGGATCAATTCCCGCAAGTGAAGTGCTGGTTTTCCTTCTACAAGTCGAGTTACATCTGCTGCTTCTCCTTCGCAATCTCCGTATTCTGGCTGCGGTAAATTCAGACACTGGCGAGAGTGACGGTATGCTTGGATGAATGGCGGGAAAATTTCGCTGACATATGCTACATTAAAGCCGATCGACTCAAAGCCCAAATCGAGGAAGCCTGAACCAGAAAAAAATGAGAATATACAGGGAATTGGGCATGGGGAATTGGGCATGGGGAATTGGGAATTGATTGTTTGTTAATTATTACAACCATTGGCCACCTCGAAAACGCCAGTAGGGAAACAAAATTCGCATTAGTGTTTGCGATGCCAGATAAATCGCTAGCCATACTAAACTGTAATGCAGGGCAAAAACTCCTAAATCAAAGTCTAGCAGCGGTATCCCAGGTAAACCGATAGTTTTGATTAATAGCAAGACAAAAAGTGCTTCCCAAATCCCAGCCAGCAATTGAAATGCGCCGGGCCAATCTCGATCCCAACGGAACTGCTGGATGTAGATGTATAAGGCATCCCAGCCGATGCCAAAAATTGCTACATAACCTAGAATCCAGAAAAATATCCAGCCTGATTTATCAGTAATCAAACCTAGAAAAAATGGTAGTGTTACTAAAATGCCTACAGTTACAAATAGCAGGATTCGAGTTTGCCAGCGACCAAATAAGGTGGGAGTCATAATAAATTGGAAATTGGGAATTGGGAATTGGGAATTGGAAATTGGGCATTGGGCATTGGGCATTGGGCATTGGGCATTGGGCATTGGGCATTGATCGCAAATAACAAATAACAAATAACTAATAACTAATAACTAATAACTAATAACTAATAACTAATAACCAATAACAAATTAGCCTGGAGATTTATTGAAAATCCACTTCAACCACTGCACGAACGATCGACAAACGCTCAATTTCCGAACACCCAGAGCTCCGTTGGCGGCCAGACTTTCAACCGAACGCAAGGCGGCATATTGCAATCCCAAAAAACTGTCCACAGGCGCGTAAGCCCCCCCCAAAGTAATCGCCCCGGCTGTGTATACTCGGCCTTCTCCGTTGCTAAGGGAAGTGTTGCGTAATTCGGGCACTTCAAAATCGTTGTTCACGCTCAGCCGCCCCAACCCGTTGAGGGGAAGATTGTATTGAGCTACTAAATCGTCTAGTAGGGGACTGGTTTTTACCTTAGCGTCCAAACCCGTAGCGTCAATAATAAAATCAGCTTCTAACTTAATTTGCCCCTTGAGTTCCTTTTCCTGAATGTACGTTACCGTGCGGTTTTGACTGTCACGCTCGACTCGCTCGACTTCCCCGAATGTAATTTGATACCATCCTTGACTTAAACCCTCTTTGACAATGCGCCGCCAGTCGCTGCGCTGGGCTGTGGTAGTGCCACCCCAGTCTGCGAGCAACTGCGCGCGAGATTCGGGGGCTGCTTTTTCTAACATTACTCGTAGTTCCCCGCCCCAGCAAGCTTTTGGCCAGTTGAAGGGTTGAAATTCGCAGTGATTTTCCACACTTCGCACAGCTCGATCGAATTTGTTACCTTGAGGTTTGGGCGATCGCATCAAATGCAATACTTGAATGTTGCCGTTTTGCTTTCTGGCTTCGTAAATTCGCTGCAACACCCGCGAAGCCACAATTCCCCGCCCTCTAATTAATACGCTGCCGCCCCGAGATTCTAACTTTTCGTAAACGCCGTCGTGGCTTTCGTAAGCGTTGACAACTGACTCAAAATCCTGGGTTTTTTCGCGGTAAGCTTGTAAGTCTGGCAAAAATTGAATTGCGGGATAGCCGGTGGCCAAGTGTACGTATTTAGCGATTAAAAAAGCGTGGTCTCGTTGGTTGGCATTCGATCGAGAATAAGCGATCGCGTACCTGCCGTCATCTGTCTTGCGAATTCCGCGCACTCTACCGTAGCGAAACATCTGATTCCACCCGATACGCAGAGTTTCCCTGTCAATAGCATCGAACACATTCCCCGCGCGAGGCGTGTAAGTTTCGGCAAAAGTCGGTTCGGCAAACACCTGCCACATCAACTTCAGCGATACTCCCAACCGCCCTTTGAGCAATTCCTGCCAAGCTTCCCGCACAGCATAGGGAGGCCAGCCCCAAATGTTGTCTGGGCAAGAGTCAGAATTCGATCGCAGGCGTTCCCGCAGCGGAATTTGAGAATTCAGGCACAACCGGCGGTAGCGGGCGTAAGGCTGCTCTTCTAGACCCAAAACGGCAATTCGATCGGCTTTCACCCCGCAAATTCTCAGCAAATCCACCCAAATAAAGCTGCCCAAACCGCCGCCAATTGCTGTCCAATCAATCTCTTCAACCGGCAGTCCCATCGATTGGATCGATCGGATTGTCACTTGATTCGCCTGCAAAAATGCGATCGGCGGAAATTCTCCCCTGCTACCTGTTTGAGGAAGCGGCGACACCCGAGGCGGGCCCAACGCGGGGTCTGGCCCATTGGTCTGCGGGTTAAAGAAAATGTGAGAATTGACAGACTGGGTTTCTGTGGAATTAATCGCAAATGAAATGCCGATCGCGTAGGGCCCAATTTGCAGCATATCTCCGTTTGCCAGCACTGAGCGGGTTTGGCGGGTGCCGTTGACAAAAGTACCGTTGCGGCTACCCGTGTCAGTGACGACGATTGTGTCGCCAACGGTTGAAATCACTCCGTGGAAGCGAGAAACTTGACTGCTGCTGAGGGCAATTCGAGAAACTCGTTCCCCGTTGATTGTGGGGGGCATAGCTTCAAAAATTCGTCCCAAAGCGATCGGCAAGTCGAGTATCGGGGAGCGACAATCCCCCGTAGCTGTATCTTTCCAAGTCAGTCGCAGGCGCAAGGGTTGAGGATTCATTCTTATTTTTTAAACATCAGCCGTCGGCTTTGAGCTTTCTGCGAAAAAAAAAATTGATTTTGAGAGATGCAATTTGAGATCGCGGCTTATAGTAATTGTCTAGTGAGTAAGGTACAGATTGGGAATTTCGATTTGAAATTTGAAATTTGAGATTTGAAATTGCGGAATTGGTAAGACAACTGGCGAGTACAAGAGCGAAAGTTGAATAAGCTGAGGCGCATCTAAATTTTACAGTCAAGTTTGATGAAATGCTTTTGGGGTTGGTCTAAGATCCCGCCCAAAAAATACAGCGCCAGATGCCGAACAGCTTACCCCCACATACACTGAAAACTTTAATCGTTCTTGACGCACGGGGCTCTATAAACCCGGAATATCCCTCTATCTCATTCCGGCGCAGCCGGAATGAGATAGAGGACACGGCAGTGCCGTTTCCCTACCTCGATTAATTGTA
>JAUBOH010000140.1:6187-15024 GCA_036700145.1 Microcoleus occultus BM001215366 | reverse complement strand
TTCGCCCTCTATTGTCCCCCCCTTATTAAGGGGGGCTAGGGGGGATCAGAACCCCGTTATGAACGAAAAACTTCGCCCTCTCTTGTCCCCCCCTTAGTAAGGGGGCTAGGGAGGATCAGACCTTCCAACTTATAGCAAACCCCCTCAAAATTCTGCAAAACTTCAACATTAGTAAACCTGACCACCTGAAGTCCATAGCCCTCTAGAATATTCGTCCTCTCCTCATCATAAATTTTCCCCTGTTCAGTAAAATGACTCTCTCCATCAATTTCGATGACCAGTCTTAATCCCGAACAGTAAAAATCAACAATAAAATTATCAATCGGCCGTTGTCGCAAAATGCGAAGGGGCAATTTTCGCAAAAAACCTTGCCACATCTTTTTCTCTGTGACTGTCTGGTTTAGCCGCAGTTGTTTAGCGATGGGAACAAGTTTTGGGTTGTAGGGCAAATAAAAACCGGAGTCTTTGAGTTGTAGCACAATACCTCCTAGCTTCCCTGAAAAAGTTAGTATTAGAGTTATTATAGCTTTTAGAGGTACTGTTTAATGCTGACTCTAGATCTTCAATCAATTCTCAATTCCATTCCCCACGAAATTCGCTGGCAAGACATCGTACAGTTGGAAAAGCTAGACGATCGCGTTACCATTGCTAATGACCTTTGTGCCAATATTATTGGTGTAAATGAAGGTACTATCGAATGGTGCCCCAACGAAAACCCACCCAGTCAATTAGAAACGCTCGTTTGGTGGTGGGTTGTGCGTCCAGATTTAGGAGCGGCGATCGCCATTGAAGCTCCTCAAAAGCTCAAAAACATTATCAGTCAGTACATTTTGCAAAATTGACAAAAATTCAGGATGAAACAAGCTAGCACAAACAGACGAAGGGCGATCGCCCTTTATCCATTTCAACCGCCGATCGCTCCAAATAACAATTAACTAAACCCCAGCCGCCGTAAAAGCCGCCCAGTGATACGGATTGGCAAAAGGATAAGGTTTGCGGTTGCGAATTTGCTGCAAAGATGCCTCAGCAATCAGGCGAGAACTTTGAGAAAGCCGATCGAACATTTGCGAAATTTGAGGTTGAAAATCCGCCAGCAACACCTCCAACTCCTCACCAGTCAAATCCCTGAGCCACCTCTGAGCGTCGTTTAGAGCGATCGCCACATCTCCCACCTGCAACCGAGGAAACCGCCCGAGATTTTCATAAAACTTGTTCGTCAGCAGCAGCGTCGAAACATCGTTCACCTTCCAAAGACTGCTGACAACACTAGACGTACCAGCATACAACAAACCCGCCGACAAACCGACAAAATCCCCAGCATCGCTGCCGGAGCCTGCGGCAATTTCGCAAGCCGATAAAGTAACTAAAAAGTATTGCCGAAAATCTAGATTGAAAATTTCCTCCAAACTCAGAGAATCATTCCTCAAACACACGCTGGATTTCAGTGGACAAGCCAAATCAAGCAAACTCAAACAAGCAAAGTGAGCACATTTTTTCTGCTGTAACTGTGCTGTTAGCCTGGGTGAATCCCCATCGTTAGCAGACATTTCTAGGGAAAAAGCCTGTTTAATTGCCGGCTTCTGGCGCAAAACTTCTGCCGTAGCAAAATACTGGGAAATATTGCCGATTTCAATGTTGCTGTAGAGCGAATTTTTGTTGAAAGTGGGAACTGCCAAAACGTGCTGCAAACGCGGTCTGTATCGGCCAATAGCTGCTGTGCGCGCACTTTGTCTCAACAGCAATAGCTGACAGCTAGGAGCATAGCGAATTCCTCCAGCAAATCGATCGATCAAATAAGCAGCAGGCGCTGGAACATCGCCAAAAGCCGAACCTTGAGAAAAATCCGAGCCACTGTGGGCCTCCACATCAAAACCGCTGCGATCGCCCCAACCAGACCTAAAACTCCCTCCGCTGTCCCCAAACCCCTCTCTGGTTCCCAGAGGCAAAGCGTGGAGCGGCAAAGCGTGCAAAAATCGGTGCGGTACAAAAATCAGCCGATCGCAATTCTCAGGAATCAGCGCCACCACTCGATCGATTTCCAGCAGCGCGGCCAAGCGTTTGAGCCGACCCGGGAGATGATTGATCCAGCGACCTTTTTGCTCAGAATAAGCGCTGAGGTACTCGGATGCCCAACTTTCGGCAGCCAAAGCATTTTCCCTTGAACATAGGTGAACGGCTGGATATTCTGCACTCTTGACCACCACAAAAGCCACCAGCAACTCCCCCAAACTCGCCCAAACCACAGCAGCGCAATTAGCATCAGGCAACAATTGGCGAATTTGCTCGAAAGCGATCGGTTCAACTTTGCGAGCTAGGCTGAAGAAAGGGTCGTTTGGCTGCACCGATCGAGCAATCAACCCATCAAACTGTCGCCACAATTGATTTAAGTGCATGAAGTCCGAGTTCGGCAGCAGAGAACCGCTGTTCAAACCTTGGCTGTCGCCCTCAGAAATCAAGGTAGTGCTCGGCTCCGGTTCTCCCTGTTGTCGGTGCCACTGTTCCCCCGCTATTTCCTGTTGCAGCGACTCCAACTCGCGGAGCACGGCTGCGGGAATGTCGCCTTTCGGGGTCAGGTGGCATTTGACGAGCAGTTCTACCAAATTCCGATTTTTGTGTCGTTCGGCGTATTCGAGTGCCTTAGCGCAATATTCGGGCTGGCTTGGGCCGAGTTCCAGGCAAACTTGCATCAGGCATTGATAGAGTCCAGTCCAGGTGCTGGCTAGTTTGACTTGGGGCGAAAGAGCCCGTGAAGCGTAGCTATCCCGTAGGGAATCGCCCAAATCGGTCACATCAACCCCAGCTTCGCTGCGTAAGAATTCCACAGTATCGACAGCAGCAGTAAAAACACCGTAGGCGCGAAGCAACTCGCCTCGTTCTCGGTAAGCTTGACCCAAATAAAATAAAATTTGAGCCCAGCGGTGGGGATAGGTTTCGCGAGTGTAGACTTGGCTGGCACTGTGATAGCAGCCGATCGCACTTTCGAGGTGAGACGAGTTTTCCGTCTCCGTCAGCTCCGAAAAAGCCCTGCCGAGATAAATTTGCAGCATTGCCCAGCGGTTTGCAGTTCTGTGCCTGGTGTAGACTTGTAAAGCATTTTGATAGCAGGCGATCGCGCTTTTGAGATTGCGGTTTTTTTCCCCTTTCAGGTGTTCGCTGAAAGCGCGGCCGAGGTAGGCGTGCAGCATAGCCCAGCGTTCGGGAGTTTTTTGGCGATTGCAAAACAGCAAAGCATTTTGATAGCAGGCGATCGCCATTTCGATATTTTCGGCTTTTTCCCCTTTCACCCGCAGACTGTAGATTTTGCCGAGGTAAGTTTGGATCGAAGCCCAAGCCTCTGGAAATTTGATGCGAGTGTAGACTTGTAAAGCATCTTGAAAGCAGGCGATCGCCATTTCCACATTTTCCACTGCTTCGCCTTTAACCCGATCGATAAACACCCGGCCCAAATTCCTTTGAGTCGTCGCCCACTGGAGTGGCAAAGCTTCCCGAGTCCGCACTTGCAAAGCTCTCTGATAGCAGGTGACTGCGTATTCGAGATTTTCGGCTCGATTGCCCCGCAGCAACTCACAGTAAGTATTTGCCAAATTATTTTGAGTCGTGGCCCAGCGCCGAGGAAACGCCTTGCGGTTGTAGACTTGCAAAGCATTCTGGTAGCAAACGACTGCCTGTTCCAGATTTTGGGCTTTGTCGCCCCGCCTGCGGCGGCTGTAAGCGCGGCCGAGATTGTTTTGAGTGCTCGCCCACTCTCCCCCGGAAGCCTCACGGTTGCGAACTCGCAGTGCGTTTTGATAGCAGACGATCGCCTGTTCTAGATTGTCTGCCGAATCTCCTCTGAGGCGCTCGCTGTAAGCGTTTCCCAGATTGTTTTGTAGCGTCGCCCACTGGGACGGATACTGTTCGGGCGTCCGCACTTGCAGGGCATTTTCAAAGCAAGCGATCGCCTGTTCGATATTTTGAGCTTTATCGCCTTTGGGGCGATCGCTGTAAGCGTTGCCAAGATTGTTTTGCATCACCGCCCACTCTTGGGGGAAATCTTTGCGCGTAAAAACCTTAGCAACTGTTTCGTAACCAGCAATTTCGATTTCCAAGTTATTCGCCTTGCTACCGAGGGGAAACCGCCCAATTTTGTTGCTCAGATTGCCGATTAGGGCTGCAATGCGCCTTGTCTCGGATGCTTTGGCAGCAGCAAACAGCAAAGTTGCCCAACGGCGCAGCAGTTCTGCGAAATTCTGGTCGAGTTTGTCTAAATTGTTTCTCAGCAGCGAGTACAGGTGCTGGGAATCAGCGCTGCGCGCCACTGCTTGCAATACTTCGGCTAAAAAAGTCAGATATGCTAGCCCGGTTGCGGGCAATTTAGAATTGCCCTTTGCAGATTCTAAGGGTGCGATCGTCTTTTGGAAAAATTTAGCAGCTCTGAGCAAACTTTCTCGCTTCAGTGGCGGCACTTCCAAGTAAAGCATTTGCACGAACCCAGAGTCGATCGACCTTGAGTCAGTCCTCAAAATCAAATCTATTCCTAAGTCCACAGGATTTTCCAGCAGCGCTCGGAGCATATTAACATCAGTTTCGCGACGCTGTTCGTCCATCGTGCATTCCGCCGAACTATTAACGATAGCATCGCTGCTTCTGTGCAGCAATTAAATCACTTCCTGGTTTAAATTTCAATCACTAACGGCAAGTACCAGTCTCCGAGGGGGATTAAAGAAACTAGGTTTTTCCACCATACACACTGCCACAACGTATTTGCTTAAAAAAACAGGCTTCTGCACAACTCTTAAACTTGACAAACCCGCCCCGACAGACTTGCAGCGGGGCGGGTTTAATTTTACCCGCTATAAATTTTAGACTAAGAAACCCGGTTTCTTGGAAACTATGGGGTTTGGTAACGAGAAATCACGAAAGAAACCGGCTTTAGTCGGAATAGTGCTACAGCAGCTAACACAAATCAAGTCAGTACATTTAGTGTAGTGCTTGAGAACGCAGCGCTGTCTCCACAGCTAGCAAAGCTCGATCGACTTCAGCAGAGGTAACAATCAGCGGGGGGACAAACCTCAGCACTTTCGGCCCTGCGGGAACCAACAGCACTCCCGCAGCGATCGCAGATTTGACAATATCGCCCGATGTAAGTTCAATATCAGCTTGCAATTCCATCCCGACAATCAAACCCCAGCCGCGCACCTCAGCAATTAAATGCGGATATGCGGCCGCCAACTTGTTGAGCCCTGTTTTCAACTGTGCCCCGCGCTGCTGCACGTTTTCCAGCAGATTTTCCCGTTCTAAAGTTTGGCACACACGCAAAGCTACAGCGCAAGCAAAAGGATTGCCGCCGAAAGTGCTGGCGTGACTTCCCGGTTCAAAGACATCGCAGGAAGACTTGCACAGCATAGCGCCGATCGGGATACCGCCACCTAATCCTTTGGCAGACGTAAAGATATCCGGTTCAATGCCGAGGTTTTCGTAGCCCCAGTATTTGCCGCTGCGTCCCATCCCGACTTGCACTTCGTCGAGAATCAGCAAAATGCCTTTTTCGTCGCAAATTTCCCGAATTCGTTGGAAGTAGGCGATATCTCCGGGGCGAACTCCGCCTTCGCCTTGCAGCGCTTCCAGCATAATTGCAGCTACTTGGCGTTCGTCTTTGTCTAGTTGCTCGATCGCCAGTTCGATCGCACTAATATCGTTGTAAGGCACGTAGTGAAATCCGGGCACCAAAGGGCTAAAACCCTTCTGATATTTGGGCTGTCCCGTTGCCGTAATTGTCGCCAAAGTCCGCCCGTGGAAACTCGCCACGGCGGTAATAATTGTCGGATTCGAGATATTTAATTTTTCGTGGGCGTACTTGCGGGCGAGTTTAATTGCCGCTTCATTAGCTTCGGCGCCGGAGTTGCAAAAGAAGGCTCTGTCCGCGCAAGAATGGTCTACAAGCCACTTCGCCAGCTCGCCCTGTACGGGGATGTAATAAAGGTTAGAAACGTGGTGCAGGGTCTGAATTTGCTGAGTTACCGCTGCAATCATTGCCGGGTGGGCGTGTCCCAGAGTGCAGGTAGCAATACCCGCCACAAAATCGAGATATTCGCGGCCCTCGGTATCCCAAACGCGGCAGCCGAGGCCCCGTTCTAGGGCAATATTAAAACGCCCGTAAGTTGTCATTACATAGCTGTCGAAGCCCTCTGAACTGAAGGAACTGGCTTCGGCTTGCACGATCGGTTCTTTTAGTAAGGTTTCTGGACTCACGAATCGCTCCTTAACAAATAATATGCAGACCTCGATTGTACGGTAAAAATTCAGCTTCGCGGTGTAGCCTGTTACTTTTGTCATAAAATCATAACAGTAACAGCAATTAATCCCTCACAAATCTACTGATGAGTTATTACATTTCTCCTAACTTTCTCGATAAAGTCGCGGTGCACATCACTAAAAACTTTTTAAATTTGCCCGGTGTCAGAGTTCCCCTAATTTTAGGAATTCACGGCCGCAAAGGAGAAGGCAAAACTTTTCAAGCCGAACTGGTTTTTCAGCGAATGGGCTTTGAACCGGTGATGATATCTGGCGGGGAATTAGAAAGTCCCGATGCTGGAGATCCGGCGCGTTTAATTCGCTTGCGCTACCGGGAAGCTGCGGAGCAAATTCGGGTGCGGGGCGAGATGTGTGCAATTTTTATTAACGATTTGGATGCCGGTGCTGGCAGGTTCGATACTACTACTCAATATACTGTCAATACTCAGATGGTCAATGCCACTCTGATGAATATTGCTGACAATCCAACTAACGTGCAGTTACCGGGAAGTTATGACAGTACGCCGCTGCATCGAGTACCGATTATTGTCACCGGAAATGATTTTTCTACGTTGTACGCGCCGCTGATTCGTGACGGGCGGATGGAAAAGTTTTATTGGGAACCGAGCCTGGATGATAAAATTGGGATTGTTGGCGGAATTTTTGAGTCGGACAATTTGTCAAAAAGCGAGATTGTCGGGTTGGTTGATAATTTTCCCGATCAGGCGATCGACTTTTTTAGCGCTTTGCGATCGCGCATTTACGACGAACAAATTCGCGAATTTATTCACAAAGTAGGAATCGAGCGAGTTTCCAAGCGTTTGGTAAACACTTTGGAAGCAGCGCCAGATTTTCCTAATCCGAATTTCAGCCTCGCTCATTTATTAGAAATGGGCAGTTTGATGGTGGGCCAACAAAAGCGGGTTCAGGAAATGCGCTTAGTAGATGAATACAACCAATCGCGCCTGTTCAACGTTCAAGGAACCGCCAATGTTCCTGCTGCTGCGCCAACGCAAAGCCAACTAAACGACCAGTCATCCAAATATTATAAGGCTTATGTCGAGCCTAGTTCTGAAGTTAGTAACGGTCAAGCAGCGCGGCTGAGTTCCGAGGTTTTGGAACAAGTGCAGCAGTTGTTAGCAAAAGGGTGCAAAATTGGCATGGAATATGCAGACAATCGCCGATTTAAGACTGGTTCTTGGCAAAGTTGCGCCACAATTAAAACGGCGCAGGAAAAAGAAGTGGTTGCATCTTTAGAAACTTGTTTGGCGGAACACGGCGGCGAATACGTGCGGCTGATCGGTATCGATCCAAAAGCCAAGCGCCGGGTACTTGAAACAATTATTCAACGGCCCAAGTAGAAGGCGCCATGCAAATTGGTTTGTAGTGAGGACTTTAGTCCTTCTAAAACTAGGATTAAAGTCCTCACTACAAACCTGTAGTGAGGACTTTAGTCCTTCTAAAACTAGGACTAAAGTCCTCACTACAAACCTGATAAACGGTTATTTTACCAAACTAGATAGGATAATTTCAATTAATCCGCACTTCACAAATTCAAACTAAATTGTGCAAAAATTTATCAAAGGTTGCCCGATCGCACATAGCACCTTGAGCACCCCTTTTAGTTGTGCACAGAGCGCCCGCTGCCGAGCCCCACACCACCGCCTCTGACAGCGATCGACCGACATCTAATGCAGCCGCCAAACCGCCGTTAAAAGCATCGCCAGCAGCCACAGTGTCGATCGCCTCCACAGCAAAAGGCGGCACAAAAAAGGTTTCATCCGCAGTCACAGCAACAGCGCCGCGATCGCCCAATTTGACAATAACATTCTCGACACCGCGCTCCTGCAACTGTTTGGCTGCTAAAATCGCAGTTTCGGGATTATTTACAGGAAAACCGACTAACTGGCTAGCTTCCACTTCATTCGGCGTGATGATGTCAATTAATCGATAAAGTTCGATTGGGAAATCGGAACGAGCCGGTGCTGGATCGAGAATCACTCGCACCCCCGCTTGACGAGCAACTTTCGCAGCTTTTTGGACAAATTCTAGAGGAATTTCTAACTGCAACAGTAAAGATGTCGCACCGGAAAACAGTTTTTTGAGACGTTCTATATCTGCTTCACCGACATGGTTATTCGCGCCCGGAATCACAATAATATTATTTTGACCTGTCTCGTCTACGGCGATAATTGCCACTCCTGAATGAGTGTTTTTGTCTGTTAACACATTGTCTATGTTTACATCATAAAGTTGTAAACTTGTCAACAATTCTTCACCAAATTTATCGTTGCCAACCCGACCGATCATGTGAGTAGAAGTGCCGAGACGAGCGGCCGCAACGGCTTGATTTGCTCCTTTGCCGCCGCCTGCTGTGAAAAAATTGCTACCCATGATAGTTTCCCCTGGCTGCGGCAACCGGGGAGTTTTCGCCGCTAGGTCCATATTGATACTGCCGAATACGATTATGCTCATTGAGAAAAGGGAATTGGGAAAAAGGGAATTGGGAAAAAGGGAATTGGGAAAAGGGAATTGGGAAAAGGGAATTGGGAAAAGGGAATTGG
>JAUBOH010000140.1:0-6087 GCA_036700145.1 Microcoleus occultus BM001215366 | reverse complement strand
GGGAAAAGGGAATTGGGAAAAGGGAATTGGGAAAAAGGGAATTGGGAAAAGGGAAAAAGGGAAAAAGGGAATTGGGAAAAGGGAAAAAGGGAATTGGTAATGACAACTGTAAACTGACAACTGTAAACTGACAACTGACAACTGACAACTGTCAACTGACAACTGACAACTGTCAACAGTCAACGGCTCTCAAACGTGCTAGAACAGTTATGGTCTTCACCGGTCAATTCAATGGCTGCAATTACTCTCGATCGCAATCCCTGTGTCCTGCTAGTAGAAACAGACGAAGTTCTCGCCGGACACTTGAGTCTCGACTTAAAATCCTCCGGCTACGAACCGGTAGTAGCTTCTAATACCGCCACAGGCCAACATTTAGCCCGTGAATTGCAGCCAGCTTTGATTGTAATTGACCGCATACTTGGCCCTGAGTCGGGGCTGTCGCTGTGTTCTCACCTCAGAAATATTGGCAATCGGGCGCCGGTGTTATTATTGATCGGTCGCGATACAGTTGACGATCGCGTGGCTTGTCTGGAAGCTGGGGCGGACGATTATTTTCTTAAACCTTACCGCACTGAGGACTTTTTGCAGTTGGTGCGCTTGTATTTGCAGCCGGATAACCGCAGCAACGAACAATTGAGGTTTGGCGATTTAGTTTTGGATTTGGCTTCTAGGCGGGCCATTCGCAACGGACGGGCGATCGACCTGACGATGAAGGAATTTGAGCTGCTAAAGTATTTGATGGAACATCCCCGCGAGGTTTTGACTCGGGAACAAATTCTAGAAAATGTTTGGGGTTACGACTTTCTCGGCGAGTCGAATGTGATTGAGGTTTACATCCGCTATCTGCGCCTCAAGATTGAAGATGAGGGCGAAAAGCGCTTGATTCAAACGGTGCGCGGTGTTGGCTACGTAATGCGCGAAGCTTGAAGTCAGTTGACAGTTGACAGTTGACAGTTGTCAGTTGTTAGTTGACAGTTGTCAGTTGTTAGTTGTCAGTTGTTAGTAAGAATAATTATCTATGCCCAATGCCCGATGCCCGATGCCCCATGCCCTATTAGCAATTGGGCTGATGATATTTTTGCTGGGATGTTCGCCGACTTTACCGATCGCAAATGCCGGTGCTACTGGTATTTTGGCGGATCAGTCTCCGACGGCGACAACATCCGGTCAAGTTTTGCCGATTTCTGCTAGAGCTCGGATAGCCGATCGCGATATCAAACTCGAAGTCGCTAAAACACCGGAACAACAGGCTACGGGTTTAATGTACAGAACTTCTTTGGCCGATGACAGAGGAATGCTGTTTGAGTTCAAACCCGCGCGATGGGTCAATTTTTGGATGAAAAATTGCCAGATAGCTCTGGATATGATTTTTTTGCGGGATGGCGTGGTGACAGCGATTCAAGCCGAAGCACCTCCTTGTACTGCCGATCCTTGTCCCACCTACGGCCCGGATACGATTGTCGATCGAGTTATTGAACTCCGGGGCGGGCGAGCTGCTGAACTCGGTGTCAAAGTGGGCGATCGAATTGCGATCGAGTTTTTCCAGTCACAATTATGACAGTCTCAGGGCTTGCACATCGCGACTAGAAACCCGGTTTTTCCCACATTTCTCGTCAATAAACACAAAATTTTCTAGAAACCGGGTTTAGCAAGCTCACTCCCCCCTCTTTTGCTCCGGCTGAGTTCTGCTTCGGGAAAACCGAAAAAATTTAGAAACTTTACAAAAATTGATAAAATCTGTTAAATTATTAATCAACGAGTCAGTACAAACACCAAAAGATTTGCTAATATGTCAATCTCAGTCAGTCTGGACTTGAGCTTGTTTCCAGAAGCTGTAGATTGTCGGTCGCGGGTATGAGACGGGTCAGCGACTCGTTACCAATCCTGAGAGACGATGCTCAGCCTCAAGGGTCTCGATCGCCCAAGGAAATTCTCTGGAACTTCTGGCGATCGAGCTCCATCTACTAAACCTATCTGAAGTAAGATGCTACGAGCCAATTTAATTGGCACAGTTAAGTTCAGGTAGCAGGTTCGGGTTCGATCGAAATATCTGACCAACTTTTCGGAAGTAGATTTGCGGATTCTGCATTTTGGTAGATGAAGTTAAACTCTGAACCTGGTGCGAGTAGTTTTAGGTAGCAGAATTTCTTCAGATTTCCGCTGCACAATACCGAGGTATTCAGTTTAGGTTCGATCGCACATCTTTCGATCCCATAGCGAAAAAAATCCCAAACCTTTCACTTTTTGGGAAAGGTTGGCTTTATAGTCGCACTCAGCAACAAACTTCGCATTTTCAAAGGCCAATACTGTTTTAACAGATATCAACGGTTCCAAGACAGATTTAAAACTGGCTTATTACTAATCTAAAACATCAGGTTCGCATCAGAAAATGGTGTCCTACACTTGGAGGAAAAATTCATGGCACCCGCTACTTATACTCGACTAATTCGATTTTTACAAGAAGATTTGGCAATTTCTCGTGCGTCAATTGATGTCGCCGAACGTGTTGGCGGTAACGAACAGCGACAACGCGATCGAGACCCGAATTCCTTGCCGATGGTATTGTGGCAGTACGGTTTAGTCACTCTCGAACAGTTGGATAAAATCTTTGATTGGTTAGCCAAAGCATATTAAAAGGATTTTAGATTTTAGAAAGCATCCAAAATCCAAAATCCTTTAACAACGGAGATTAAGATTCAGCTAATAATCTCGCAGCAGCGGCAACGCCAGCACCAGGAGTAAAGCCTTCGTAACCCATTTCTCGCAGCACGACTTCTAGGGCAGAAATAGCTGCTAGAATATCGCGATCGCACACAAAGCCCAAATGACCGATGCGGAAGATTTTGCCCTTCAAATGGTCTTGTCCGTCGGCTAGGGCAATGTCAAACCTCTTTTTCATCAAAGTCCGCACTTTTTGAGCATCTACTTCGGCGGGCGGCATGACAGACGTAATCGCAGGGCTGGCGGCACTTTCAGCAGCCAACAATGGCAAACCTAAAGCTTGTACGGCCGCACGGGTAGTCATCATTAACCGTTTGTGGCGCGCGAATACATTTTCTAATCCTTCGGCTTTCATCATCTGCAATGTGACTTGCAGTCCAAAAAACATATTGACAGGTGGAGTAAAAGGAGTTGTATTTTTGGCAGCTTCTTTGCGGTATTTGCCCAAATCTAAGTAATAGCGGGGCAGTTTCGCAGTTTTGTATGCTTCCCAAGCTTTGGGACTAACGGCGACAAAACCCAAACCAGGGGGAATCATGTAAGCTTTCTGAGAACCTGAAGCAATGACATCAATTCCCCAAGCGTCCATCGGAACATTGGCAGCACCTAAACTGGTGACAGCATCGACCATAATTAAAGCTTCACCGTGCGCTTTAACGTGGCGGTTGATGGTTTCAAGGTCGTTTAGAACGCCCGTGGAAGTTTCCGAGTGCGTGATGATGACAGCTTTGATTTGCTTCTCTGTATCTGCTTCCAGTTTTTCGCGGAAGTTTTCGGGATCTAAAGCTTGTCCCCACTCGGCTTTGACGATTTCGACATTCAAACCGTAAGCTTCGGCTACTTCGGCCCACCGTTCGCCAAATTTACCGTTGGTACCGACCAAAACTCGATCGCCCGCACTCAAGAAATTAATTATCCCAGCTTCCATCGCCCCGGTACCGGAAACCGTCAAACTCAGCACGTCGCTGCTGGTTTGGTGCAGCCATTTCAGGTTTTCGGTACATTCGGCAAAAATCGCGTCAAATTCCTTGCTGCGGTGGCCCATCGGGTGTTTTGCCATCGCCAGCAATGCGGCTTCCGGCACCGGTGTCGGGCCCGGAATCATCAGCATTGATTTGTTGTCCATGATATTGTCCTAACTTTTTCTGTGGGAGTTATATAGAATAAATCAAAAAGCTCAATTGCCAAGTCCGCACTCTAAGTTTTTTAATTTTTAATTTCTCTATGATTAGTCTCGTTGAGAGACCAGCGGTGTTCTACTGCTAAGTTCGATCGCTCGCAGCTTTGTTCTAATTGCTTTTGAATCGCCAGGGCTTTACGCAGTGTAATAATAAGTTGGTGAACTTGTTGGTGCTGCGACGATTGTGGACTGACAGCAAACATCGTCTTGCGTTCTAACAATTGAAGTAGCAATTCGTAGTGAATGTACGACGGAAGGGGAATTGGCTCCATGAAAGCTAACATACCTCAGTGAACCGACACCCCATTGCAATTCGCATGAGGGGCATCACAGGTGAACATTAGATGCCCGATTTTTATGTGTTTTCTAACAGTCCAAAAACCGCTACTTTGCCGATCGAATATTCGGGGCTGGGTGGGTTTTAGACGTTAAATTTGGCGATCGACCGGCTCAAAGAATAGATTTAATTGCTTTGCTGCAAGATATTTCTATGCGATGTAGCTGCGATTGCTATTTTTTCTTTGGGCGCCTGAGTCGAACCCAGGCATAAATTCTCATTTATTTACTTGCTCGATCGAGTTTTATCAGAATTCAGGGCTATTTGTCAAGCGGTCTGGGGGTCAGGCGCTGGGATGAGAAGCGCAGATACTGGCTAAAGCTGCACCTGGATCGGGTTGTTTGACCAGAGATTCGCCGATGAGAACGGCTTCGGCCCCGGCATTGGCAACTCGATCGAGGTCGTCGCGAGTGTGGATTCCTGACTCGCTGACGGTGAGGATGTTTTTGGCTTGGATTTCGGTTTGGCGCGAGGCTAATAATTGGCTGGTAGTTTCTAGGCTGACGGAAAAGTCTGCTAGGTTGCGGTTGTTGATGCCGATCAGGTTTACGCCTTCGAGGGTTAATACGCGATCGAGTTCTTCGAGAGTGTGAACTTCTATTAAGGCAGTCATGCCTAAAGTCTTGACAATTTTCACAAAATACTGTAAGTCTTTGTCAGATAAGATAGCTGCGATTAGAAGTACGGCATCCGCGCCGTGAATGCGGGCGAGATAGATTTGGTAAGGATAAATAATAAACTCTTTGCAAAGCAGGGGCAATTCGACCGCGGCACGGATTTTAGCGAGGTTGTCGAAACTGCCTTGAAAGAACTTTTCATCGGTGAGTACGGAGATGCAACTGGCGCCGTTTTCTTGATAAGCTAGGGCGATCGCAACTGGATCGAAATCTTCACGAATTACGCCTTTGCTGGGGGAAGCTTTTTTAACTTCGGCGATGATGGCTGGTTTGGTTTTGCCATTTTTAAGGGCGGCAAGAAAGTCGCGGGTTTTTGGTGCGAAGGGGAGTTTTTTGTGAAGTTCGGCTAAGGGCGTGCGATCGCGCTTTTGGGCAACTTCTACTTCTTTTTGCCAGACGATTTCTTCGAGGATGTGCTGGGGTTCGGCATCGGGTACGGCGATTTTGTAGCTGAGGTAGAGTACGGAGACGGAGGTGCTGGGGGGACGGCGGCGGATTTGGAGCATGATAGGGGGGATAAAGGGGATAAAGGGCGATCGCGACAAGTTTCAACCTATTATATGATGTGATGCTAATTTGTAGGGTGCGTCGCTGTGAGATATTCGATAAAATTTTTAGATTGTAGATGGCGACGCACCCTACCATAAAAGTGAGGCAATACTTCAATGGATACCCGATTGAGATACCAAGAAATTATCAAAACCATACTTCAGGAACACGCTAACTTCCGCAATACTATACCTGACGGCTATCATTCTCAACTGTTATTTGATGATGAACGAGGAGGATATTTAGTTTTGGATATTGGTTGGAATGAGAACCAATACCTTCACGCCACACCAATCCACCTTGATTTAATCGGCGATAAAATCTGGATTCAATATGATGATACTGAAGAAGGAGTGGCGACTGATTTACTGGCAGCAGGTGTTCCTAATGAAGATATTGTACTCGGTTTTAGGCATCCTCAAGTGCGGCCGTACACTGAATTTGGAACTGGTTTGAGGGACAAAGATGAAGAAATTGTTACTGAATCTGCTGTTATGCGATCGGCCTAAGTAGAGTACGGAAGAGGTTTGACTGTTCTGGCTTTTGCCTGTTTCAGAGCACTCAATAAGCGATCGGCATTTTTGGGCGATCGCAGCAGGTATACTGTCTCTATTAAGCTTGCC
>JAUBOH010000139.1:0-15205 GCA_036700145.1 Microcoleus occultus BM001215366 | reverse complement strand
TGTCCCTACCCATTAATTGTAGGGACACGGCACTGCCGTCTCCTCCGTCTCCTCGGTTTATATTATTCCGATGCAAACGGATTTGATATTAATCAGCCATTCAACGGTCGGCAGTGAATCTGGTATTTTGTAAGGGCGAAGCATTCGGACACATTAATTCTGGTTTTTATTATTTTATTGTCGCCCGAACGCTTCGCCCCTACGCAGGTGGATTTATTGATAAAATTTTGGATATGGTGTTCTCAAAATCATCAAGTTTTCAGACTAATAGCAGTTGCGATCGTCCACGCATCAACCAACAGCAACAACAGCGTACATCCCAACAAAATTAAATACATCCAAGGCTGAGATAAAGGGCGAACATCTCTAGTATCAATACCTGTTTTTGCTTCGACCAAACCGACTAATTTACCAAATCCCGCCACCCGCATCGGCAGTAAATAACCTTCACCCGAATGACTCAAAAAATAGTAAACTAAACCTCCTTGACCGGTCGATCGAGGTTTAAGAGCTTTTACCTCCGTCCAAGGTAGAGACCAACCCTTGCGAAACAAACGCGGAAACCAGTTGGGATAAGTGACTTGAATCCCTTCGTCGCTGACAATTACCCTTTCGCACAGCACACCGTACAAGCCCGCAGCGCCGACAACAATTGCCACCCAGAGTGCGGCGGGGGGAACCGCTGCTTTCGTTACTTCCGACAAAAATGGCAAGGGAATTGTCAAGGCGGCGTACAAGCTCAACAGCGTGATTCTAATCAGGGGAGAAAGCCGAAATAGTGCCGGCTCAAATACTCGGGCGGAAGATGGAACAGAGGCGATCGGTTCTGCTGACATGGTTAAACAGTTGACAGTTGACAGTTGACAGTTGACAGCGAAGTCATAAGAACGGAGATTTAAACTCCGTTCTGATCACAATCTGCCTTCATGCTGGGGTTTCCAACCCATGCTATTGGGTGAAATTCGAGAAGCTGTTTAATGCTATTTTTGCACAGTTGTCTAGCCAACGAACCAAACTCAGGCAAATATCAAAAACCGGAAAATATTTGCGGTTCTGAGTTTATATCTAAAATTCAATTCAGTAACTTTGATTCTTAAGTGCTGAGTTTTTACCCCTTGCCAGAAGTGGGAATTTTGAGTGCTGAGTTATGAATTAACTGACAATTAATAACTCAAAACTCACAACTAACATTAATCGACTGCGGTTAGTGCCGGTACTGTCAAAGGTTCTGAGATTTCTCGGGATTTGGGGCGGCCGGCAGTTGCTGTTCGATCGCCCTGAACTTCCCCTCGGGATCTGCTAGGATTGATCGCAGAATAGGGGCCTTCGTTAATCTGCAAGCGATCGCAAGGGATTTTATCCGACAGAATTGCACTGGCCATCATCCCGGTATGAATTTCCAATGCTGCGGCCCGCATCGCTTCAAACACTAAACGCTGTCCGGGAAACACGACTCGTTCAAAGTACCAGTTAGGAATGTTGGCGATGCGAGCAATCTGAATCTGACTGGTGGCGTTGACGTAGCAGCAGAGAATCTTGCTGTCGGTGTCTAAGGGTAGTGGGTCAAGAATTTGAGCCATAACTGCTAAGGGAGCCTTGCCTAAAAGTTTTAGTTATCTTCTTAGGCTAACATTAGGCGATCCCGGCCTACTGTAAAGCCGACTACCAACTCTCTACCACATGAGAGACCGATCGAACCCAAATTTAAATTTATCCGAATAAATATCTAGTTTTTGACTTCCCGCTGGCATTTTCGGTCAATCTACGCTGTATTTACCTAAAAATTAGCTTTTTTCTGCTGCTATCGCCGATCGACTCCAACAAACTCAACCTTGAGCCACGAATGAAAAATTTAAGAATATTTAAGGTTAAATTGCGAAAATTAGAGATATTGTAAAGTTATATTAAAAGAATATTAACATAGCTGAAAAAGTTCCACTTTAGGATATGGCAATCATGGAAAACCGAGAAAACCGAGTCCTGTACGTTCGCCTCCCTTGCAATCCGATATTCCCGATCGGAGTTGTCTACCTTTCGGATCACGTCCACAAACAGTTTCCCGATGTCGAACAGCGGATTTTCGATGTCGGTGCGGTGCCGCCACTGGATTACGCTACAGCTTTGGATGCCAGCATAGACGAGTTTAAGCCGACGTTGCTGGTTTTCTCTTGGCGGGACATTCAAATTTACGCACCTGTCGGCGGTAGAGGCGGCAATCCCTTACAAAATGCCTTCGAGTTTTACTACGCCAACAATCCCGTAATCAAAATCCGGGGAGCATTTGGAGGACTGCGTTTAGCAATTTCTTACTACACCGAACTCTGGCGCAATTTGGGGCTGATTAAACGCGGATTGAAGCGGGCCCGCAAATACCGTCCCGAGGCTCGTGCAGTGGTCGGTGGCGGTGCTGTGAGCGTGTTTTACGAGCAGTTGGGACGCAGTTTGCCGGCGGGAACTGTGGTTTCGGTGGGAGAAGGCGAGGCGCTGCTAGAGAAGTTGATTAAGGGCGAAGATTTGGCCCAGGAAAGGTGTTATGTGGTAGGAGAAACTGTGCCGCGCGATCGGCTAATTCACGAAAAGCCAGCCAACATCGAGAAAACTGCCTGCAATTATGAGTACATCGAGAGCATTTGGCCGGAATTTTCCTATTATCTACAGGATCTCGACTTCTACATCGGCGTGCAAACCAAGCGCGGCTGTCCTCACAACTGCTGTTACTGCATTTATACGGTGATTGAAGGAAAGCAAGTGCGAATCAATCCGGCGGATGAGGTGGTGGCGGAGATGCGGCAATTGTACGATCGAGGTATCCGCAATTTCTGGTTTACCGACGCTCAATTTATCCCAGCCCGCAAATTCATCGACGATGCAGTTGAATTATTGCAAAAAATCATCGCCGACGGCATGACAGACATCCACTGGGCCGCTTACATCCGTGCGGACAATCTCACACCAGAATTGTGCGATTTGATGGTAAAAACGGGGATGAATTACTTTGAAATCGGCATCACCAGCGGTTCCCAGGAACTAGTTCGCAAAATGCGGATGGGCTACAACTTGCGAGTCGTCTTGGAAAATTGCCGCGATTTAAAAGCAGCCGGTTACAACGATGTGGTTTCGGTGAATTACTCATTTAACGTCATTGACGAAACCTTTGAAACCATCCGGCAAACTATTGCTTATCACCGAGAATTAGAGCGAATTTTTGGAGTTGATAAAGTAGAACCTGCGATTTTCTTTATCGGGTTGCAGCCGCACACAATTTTAGAAGAATACGCGTTCAAAAAAGACATTCTGAAACCAGGTTACGATCCGATGAGTTTGATGCCTTGGAATGCCCGCAAGTTGCTGTGGAATCCTGAACCTTTGGGTTCGTTTTTCGGACAAATTTGTCTTGAAGCTTGGCAGCGAAATTCCAATGATTTCGGCCGCGAAGTGATGGCGATTTTGGAGGAAAAATTGGGCTGTGCCGATTTGGAAGAGGCTTTGAGCGCGCCGGTTGAGGTGAAGGATAAACAGTTGGCGAAAGTTAGTTAATCTCAGGTTCGTAGTGAGGACTTCAGTCCTTCCAAATTAAGATAAGCCGGACTAAAGTCCTTACTACAAACCTAATTTTTGTACATTTATCAAGACTTGGAAAATAAAATCATAAATAGGAGCTAAACACCATGAATTTTATCGACCCTAGAACTGATTTTGCATTTAAAAGAATATTTGCTTCCGCAGAAAGCAAACCAATTCTGATCAGCTTTCTGAATGGTATGATTTATCAAGGCAATCCCACTATTCAAGACTTACAAATGATCGATCCGTATCAAGCCGGAAAAGTCATGGGCTTAAAAGACACATATTTAGATATCAAAGCCACTCTCGATAACGGCACAATTGTTGTAATCGAAATGCAAGTTTTGAATGTGAAAGCTTTTGAAAAACGAATTGCTTACAATGCAGCCAAAGCTTTTGCAAATCAACTAATGACTGGTAAGGGATACCTACAGTTAGACCCGGTAATTGCCTTAACAATTACAGATTTTACTTTGTTTGAAAATACGAACAAAGTAATCTCGCGCTTTTCTTTTAAAGAAGAGGAAGAACACTTTGATTATATTTTCCCTGTGATAACTATGATTTTTGTGGAATTACCAAAATTCAATAAATCTCTCGCGGAGTTAGAATCTCTAGCCGATAAGTGGATTTATTTTATCAAAGAAGCTCCGAGTTTGGAAATGGTTCCAGAATCGTTGGAAACTAATTCAGAGATTCAGCAAGCTTTCAGTATTGCTAACAGTACAAATCTCAGCAGGCAGGAATTAGATGAATTGGAGGGACAGGTATTTTATCTCCAAGATCAACAGAGGTTTAGAGAAGAAGCCTTAGAAGCAGGATTAGAACAAGGGATGCAGCAGGGGATGCAGCAGGGGATGCAGCAGGGGATGCAGCAGGGGATGCAGCAGGGGAAAAGTAATCTTGTAATACGTTTGTTAACACAAAAACTAGGAATTTTGGAGGCGTCAATCCAAGCTAAAGTTTTACAGTTGTCAAGCGAGCAGTTAGATAGTTTAACGGACTCTTTGTTTGTTTTTAATACGGTGGAGGATTTGGTAAATTGGTTGCAAACAATGGAGGATAATTAATAACAATTAAATCAAATTGACTGACTTTTGTTCAAATACCTTTCAATCAGGACGATCGCCACAATGTCGTCTACCGGCCTGGGCGGAGTCCGCATTCCCTTGGGAATCAAGCGATTAAATCCCGTCGGAGGGTACATTTCCCAGTACCGATCCCTAGCTTCTAAACTGCTGTACCTCTCGTCCACTTGAACAATTTCGATCGCAGGCGACAAACTCTGGGTTAGTTTTTGTTTCCAACTTTTAGAAGTAGTTTGATCTCCGATCGCCAATAACTCGATCGGAAACTGTTCGCACAGAGATTGAATGGTCGAAATTGCACTCTCGGAAAGTACAACTTGATGATAGGAGACATTCTTGTCTCTACTCATGACGGCGATGCCACACTTATCTTTACCTGGATCGAAACCTAAAATCATAGTTATTTCTGATTAGTTATTTGCCCTTAAAAAATGTCTGTAGTATGGACTTTAGTCCTCAAATTATAGAATAAGGACTCTTCGTCCTCACTACAAACCAATTACCGATCGCCTCTGCCTTGATTTTGTTGTCCGGTACGAAAAACCGCGACTCCATTTTGAAGAGCAACTAAATCTATTTTAAGCGGCCCGGCGATGTAAGTGACATCTGCGGCGATCGCCCGAACTTCCAGCGGTTTGTCGTATTGTTGCAGTCGATCGACAAAACCGGCCAAAGTTTCAATCCGATTATCCGCCACTTGGACTCTACCGCCGACAACGCCGATCAAGCGAGCGCGAAACTGACAAGCTTCGATCAATTGCTGCAACTGCTGCCGCACCTGTTCGTCTGTCGAGGTAACAGGATTGACAGCAACCCCTGCAATCACGTCTCCGGCGCGGAACACCACTCGATTGAGTTCTGCTTCTGCAAATACCTTAATTAGCTTTTCTTCCCGCAGGTAATTAGCGCCGGCGACTATTCTAACTACATAATCTTGACCGTCTTTAATCTGACTAATTAATTGATCGATTTCGGCTTTAGTAATTTGAATAACCTGCTCTCTAATCTTGCCATTTTCCGGCTGCATCAGTCCGACGGTGGTCTTATTTGCTTCTTGCAAGAGTCGATCGATCGCGCGGCTCGCCGTACCGGGAGCGGTAATGCGAACGACACCTGCAGCTAAAATTTGACCGCGCCTGATGGCTACAGTACCCTCGCGGATTGCCTGAAAGTCGCGTTCCAAAACTTGCACTTGCTGCTGCAAGAGTGTTTGCTGCTGTTCGAGTTGAGCTTGTTGCTGCGCCAAGGTTTCTAAGAGTTCTTCCCTCTCGGCAATTACTTTGTCGCGATCGACAATAGCTCGATCGCGCTCGCTCAGATTTTGCGCCCGCTGGGCAATTTCCTTGTCCCGCTGGGCAATTAGTTCGTTGCGCGAGACAATTTCCCGATCGCGATCGACAATTGCTGCGTCTCGCTTGGCAATTTCTCCCTCTCGTTTGGCAATTTCTCGATCGCGCTGAGCAATTTGAGTTTTTACCTGCTCTCGCTGCTCGATTAACTGTTGGCGCTCCCCTTGTAGTTGGGCGATTTCCGCTCCCAAACTGGTTTTTTGAGCAGAAACTGTGTTCAATTGGCTTTCAGTGCGATCGAGCTGAGTTCTTGTAGTCGATCGGGCAGTTTCAACCAATTTCAATTGTGCTTCGGTGCGCGATTTAGCCGCTTCCACGCTAGCAAGCTGTTCTTCTGTCTGGGATTTAGCCGCTTCTACCTGACTTAACTGCTGTTCAGTTTGAGACTTGGCTGCTTGCACGCTGTTGAGCTGCGATCGCAGCGAGTTTAATTTTGTTTGCGTCCGAGCTTGCTCGGCATTAGCGGCTTGGAGCGATCGATTAATTTGCTCTAAATTAGCCTTAGCTTGCGCTTGAGCGGCTCTGGCTTGACCTAATTCAGTTTCAACTCGATTTTTTTCTTGAGTGGCTTGATTGATTTCTCTGCGGGCGTTGTTGAGCCTTTTTTGAATCTCATCTATTCTAAAAACTCCGGTTCGCAGAGGCTTGCTAGTAGCAAACAAAATGCCCAGAGTAATGGCTGACAAGATGCTCCCCGCCATCACCGTCACCACAACAGCAGTATCGCGAGGGCGAAGTTTGAACAAACTCAACCTTGCCTTACCGACTTTCGTCCCAAGGCGATCGCTGACAGTAGCGATCACACCCCCCAACACTAAAATTACAAATACCAGGATGTATCCAGCAGTCATTCCGATTTTAGATTTTGAATTTGGGATTCTGGATTGAATCTAAAATCCAAAATCCAAAATCCTATACTTTGTCGGCATCAAGTGAATTGCTGGCTTAAGGCCACCGGGTTGTGGACTGTGATCTTTTTCTTGTGAATCGAGATCATGGTTTCTTGTCTGAGATCCCCGAGCAAACGAGTCACCGTTACCCGCGTCGAGCCGATCGCCTCTGCGATCGCCTGGTGGGACAGCTTCAAATCAATCGTAATTCCCTCAGCCCCCGGCACGCCAAAATCCCGGCACAGAATCAGCAAAAAGCTGACGAGTCTCGAACCCATATCTCGGTGGGCGAGCGTTTCGATCATCATCTCGGTTTGCAAAATCCGAGAAGAGAGTCCCCGGAGCATTACCATCGACAGTTCCGGGTCTTCCTTGAGCGCTTTCTCGACTTGTTCGATCGGCAGCGAGATCAATTCCACCGGCGTAAAGGCTACCGCGTGGTAAAACCTGTCCGATCGGTGTCCCGTAATCAGAGACAGCACGCCGAATACGCTGTTTTCGCGCAGGAGGGCGACTGTAATTTCTTCCCCTGCTTCGTACACCCTGGAAAGCTTCACAGCACCTCTGATGAGAACGTAGACGCGCTCAGCCGGGTCTCCAGGGAAAAAAATTGTCTTGCCCCGTTCAAAGGTTTCCACAATGGGTGGAAACGCCCCGCCGCTGATTTGGCGGAACACGGCTGCTAGCGGTCTATCATGAGTCACGTCCTGATCCTTTCTACTAATCAATAGTTTGTAACTTGCCGATTAAGCTTATTGAGTAAATATACTACCCAGCCTCCAATATCCAGGGATTGTGTTACTTCTATCTAATGTTAAGGTAAGCATACGCTGTATGATTAAATCTAGCCCTTCTCTTAACTTTTTCAATTCCGCCCCATGTAGCTCCACAGCAAAATTAATCTCAATTGTGTCTCAATTGTGTCTCAATTGTGTCTGAATCAGTTAAATCTGAATCGGTTGTGTCTAAACTGGCGGGGTTGTCGCATACAGCCAATGAGAACGGTGCTAGTTGCTTCTTTCAAAAAATACAGATGATAGATTTGACCGGAAAAAATGCTCTTGTTACGGGCATTGCCAACAATCGCTCGATCGCCTGGGGCATTGCTCAGCAGCTCCACAAAGCTGGGGCCAATCTCGGCATAACTTTTTTGAAGGACGAGAAAGGCAAGCACGAGCGCAAAGTCGCAGAACTGGTGGAACCGCTCAATCCCAGTCTGTATTTGCCCTGCAATGTCCAAGACGAGAGCGAAATTGAGTCTACTTTTAAAACGATCGCCGACAAGTGGGGCAAGTTAGATATTCTGGTTCACTGTCTGGCTTTTGCCGGCAAGGACGAACTTTCGGGAGATTTCACCAACACCTCGCGCCAAGGTTTCTCCAATGCTTTGGATATTAGCGCTTATTCGCTGGTACGGCTTTGTGCTGCGGCGAAACCGCTGATGGCCGAAGGTGGCAGTATTATCACCTTGACTTATCTTGGCGGAGTCCGAGTTGTTCCTAATTACAATGTGATGGGAATTGCTAAGGCGGCTTTGGAAATGAATGTTCGCTATCTGGCGGCGGAACTCGGCCCGTTAAATATTCGGGTAAATGCGATTTCTTCTGGCCCGATTCGGACTCTGGCTTCGTCAGCAGTTGGCGGCATTCTAGACATGATCCACCACGTTGAGGAAGTGGCGCCGCTGCGGCGGACTGTGACTCAACAGGAAGTGGGAAATGCTGCGGCTTTTTTGTGCAGCAATCTCGCTAGCGGGATTACGGGTCAAGTTTTGTATGTAGATGCCGGTTACGAAATCATGGGAATGTAGCTAACAGTTGACAGTTGACAGTTGACAGTTGACAGTTGACAGTCAGGTTTTTAGACAGTTCAGGACTTACACATCACCACCTAACTATGTCATTCGCAAGCGTTGCGAAGAATCTGTGGCTAAGCGTAAAAACGTGGAGAATGCGTAAGTCCTACATTTGATGGTTGACAGCGAGGTTTTTAGACTCTCGAAAAAACAGTCCGCTGTTCGATTTCCACTGTCTGCAGTTCAAGTGCTAATCCCAAATTACTAATTAATTACTAATGAATGACCAATTGGGAATTATGGAAATAATCGATCGCTCTCCTCTTCCTCCTCCTCCTCCGGTTCAAGTCGCCCGCGCCGCCTTGGTGAAGCGCACGACACTGGAAACGGATGTCACTGTCAGCCTGAATCTTGACGGTATGGGAACTTGTAAGGCGTCTACAGGGATTCCGTTTTTAGACCATATGTTGCAGCAGATTGCTTCTCACGGATTGATCGATTTGGACGTACAGGCGATCGGCGATTTAGCCATTGACGACCACCACACGAACGAAGATGTCGGAATTACGTTAGGTCAAGCCTTAGCAAAAGCTGTCGGAGATCGATCGGGAATTTCTCGCTTCGGACACTTCATCGCCCCTCTCGATGAAGCTTTAATTGAGGTAGTGCTAGATTTTTCTGGACGGCCTCACTTAAGTTACAATTTGGAGATTCCAACTCAGCGGATCGGCACTTACGACACCGAGTTAGTAAGAGAGTTTTTTTCGGCGGTGGTGAATCACTGTCAAATGACACTGCACGTTCGACAGTTGCAGGGGGGAAATTCCCATCACATCGTAGAAGCAGCATTTAAAGCATTTGCGCGGGCGATGCGGATGGCTGTAGAAGTCGATCCGAGGCGCGCGAGCCGGATTCCGAGTTCTAAAGGGGTTTTGTAGTTTGGGGTTTGCAGTGGCGCTTCTGGGCTGCTGCAAACCTGTAAATCAAAATATATCTGCTATGTAGTTAAAAACACCCTGACTTCCCTCGCCGTACTTTCCGATAAATTCATCGATGATTCGATCGCTACACCTTTCTATAGCTTCAGCAATAGAACTTTCTGCTAAAACTTGACTGGCCGACTGACGCAAAACTTCAAACAGATTCACAGTATAGCGAGTATCTTCGCTTACAAAATCCCACAGTTCTCGACCGATTAAAGTAATCATTTCCGAATTAGGCAAAATTTGCTTCAGCAAACCAAGTGTGACAGTTTTATTAGTTCTTTTGCCGTAAGCTATACCAATATAAGCGCGATCGCCCTCCTGAATTTTTTCCTCAATTTTGGCAGCCCAATATACTATCTGGTCTTTATCCATATCATTCGGGCCGCTTTTTACCTGTATCCAGCATTTCTCGCCATCACTCGTAGTTTTAATTGCGTCCCATCCTGACTCTTCCGGGGGATTTTCTGCACTTTCAGAGCAAGATATCAATAATTTTTCGATAAAAAATCCCATTGAAGTGACAATAGACCTAGTAGCCGTCATATAAACATTGAGCCTGACAACTTCTTCGGGAGTGTCCAGATTTAATGCTCTGATTAAAAATGGGTTGGGATGAATTTTCCCTAAAGTCAGATTTTCAACCATAGCTAGCTGTCGCCCAGTAAAATCCCGACAAATGCTGCCTAAGAAATTTTCAGCGATAGTAAGTTGCAGTGAAAGCTTGCCTGAAGATATAAATGCTAAAATGCCTTCAATTTCATCGGGAGTAAATCTCAGCGCTCTTTTGCCAGATATGCTGCTGATGCCGTTTCTAAGTGTTTCTGCTTCTAAGTTAATAAATTCTTCTAACTCCGCAAAGTGACCGGCTAAAGATTGAGACTTTCTGGCAGGCAGTCCTACTTCTTTTTCTAAAACAAATGCTAATAATTCATGAAGTTGCTCTGACACTTTTATTTCTCCTAAACTGGGTTTTAAATATCTGTTAATTAAAGAGAGACAACTGTTGAATGATTTCTCGTCCTTGGACTCGATCGCCCTTAATTACCTGATAAAGGTATTGACCGATCGCCTCTCCTAATAATACAGGAACAGCATTCCCAATTTGTCGGTATTTAGAAGCAGTCGAGCCATAAAAAACCCAATCATCTGGAAAAGTTTGAATTCGCGCGCACTCTCTGACACTCAAAGGACGCAATTCATCAGGATGACACATATCTGTAGCCTTTTGATGGGGACTGGTTGTAACAGTAGGCGACGGTTTATCCCATGCCAAGCGCCGATAAAAACCAACTTTACCGCCTTCAGATTTATAAGCTCCTCCCATTGCTTCTTGCTGTAATTCGCTGGGTAAATGCCTCCAGTTTTGACCTGCTGTTAACAGGCGCAGATACTTGAGGCGATTTTCTGAATAAGGGACAAATTCTGGTCCAGAATCTACTAAATCTTTGAATCCTTCTCTAATCGTCAACCATTTTGGTTTTTTACCAGTACCTTTCTGACTGTAAGTTGGCAGAGGCAAAGTAACTGAATCATTACCTTTATAACCAATAAAAATTACTCTTTCTCTAGCTTGAGGAACGCCGTAGTCAGCAGTATTGAGCAGATCGTACACAACTTCATAACCAATACGTTTCATCTCTGCCAAAATCACTTGTAAAGCAGCACCAGGCATCTCATCAGCTTCTAACTGGGGGCAACCTAAACCTCTGCGATCGTGAGGTCGATGTCGAATCGGAGCTGACAGCAATCCCTTAACATTTTCCATGATAAAAAAGCGCGGTTTAATTTCATCAACAATGCGTATGAAATCCATAAATAAGCTGCCACGCGGATCGCCTACAGACCCACGTTTCCCGGCTGTGCTAAAGGGTTGGCACGGGGGACCGCCAGTCACTAAATGTACTTCATCAGCGCGCAGATCTCTATCTAAACCTAAGATTTGTCCGCCTTCTTCTAAGAGAGTTTGGGCGTTGACTTCGCAAATATCTCTCGGTACAGCACATGGGGATAAGTGAGGACGATTTAGAGAGATAGTTTTGGTAGCATCAGGTTCAATTTCTACTAAACTTACTGTCTGAAATCCTGCTTTTTCTAGACCTAAATCTAAACCGTAGGCTCCAGCAAAGAGGCTAATAGTTATCGGTTGGTTATGAATCACAAATTTAAGCCTTAAGAACAGCTTGGATTATTTCAAAATACTTGTTGCCAAAGTGCAATAGGTTTGTAGTAAGGACTTTAGTCCTTGCCAATGACTTGGAAAATAAAAGACTAAAGCCCTTAGTACAAAATCAATCTATCCAAAATGGGTTAAGAATCGGAAAGCGTCCAGTACGTGACTCGCGCAAACGTAGGGCGAAGTATTGTAAAATCCTTGCCAAGCCGCCGCTTTATCTTCGTCGTACTTATCGGCTCTTTCCGGGTGTTTTCCTTGCCAATTCAAACGCACCGCGTGACCGACTAACACATCTAAGACGATATATTCTTCGATTTGTAAGTTGGGGTTGCGTTGGGCGATCGCAGATAACTCCATCAACGCCTCAATATTGACTTGTCGGTATTCCGGCGCGACAATTTTGTTCAGCAAATGCTCGATTTGTAGCGCAAAATTCTTTTCCCCTGGGGTCATTTCCGATAAAATAATATCGCTGTCTAACCGATTGCGGCGCTCTAATTTGTCGCCAATAATCAAGCCTTTGCAGTGTCGCAGCAGTCCCCAGACATTCGGATAAAAATCCTTGGGTACGCGATTAACTGCGCCTTCCATTTGCCGCTTCCGGCGCCATCCTCCCGCAGGCATTTGCGGTTCTTCAAAAACAGGCGCGACTACCCATTCAATTTCTGTTTCCGATTGTTTGACGCGCAGGGATTCTTGCTGTTTGAGGATTTGGTTCATTTCCTCGTATTCTGTCAAAACTTGGCGCAGGCGATTTTTGATTTCAAAGGGACTTAACTGCATTAAATGTTCGTAAGCTTCATTCTGCGTGACTCCCAATTCGCGGGCCAATTCGCTAGTTAACAGCAGGATAAAATAACTCACTCTCAGCGTCAGCAAGCCTTTAAATAGCTGCGGTTCGGCTTTAATTAGCAAGCCGAGATAGATCAGAATTTCTTGGGTGAGAACCCGATCGCGAACGTCTTCTCCGCAGAATTGGCGAATTTTGTCCATCACTTCCATGTATGAACCGGGGCGCGAAATCACCGAATCTTCGCTGTAAGCCTTTCCCACAGCAATCTGCTTCTGTCGCACCAAAATATCCGTTACTGAATCCGACAGGCTAATATCAATTTTGTCCAGCAAACCGGCGGCGTGGCGGATGACAGCCCACTGGATTTTGGATTGCGAACTTTCTCCAGCTTTAGTATAAACTTCGTTGAGTAAATCCGCTACTTTAACTGTTTCTCCCCAACCTCCAAATCCCGTGTCAAAATTCATTCCTTTGAGGCGAACTAGCGTATGCAGCAACTCAATTTGTTCGTACAAATTTTCTGAACCGCGCAGGCTTTCTAGCAATAATTGAGGATTAGTTTCACACTCTAGTTTAAATTCTTGAGTGTGACCCAAAGGCCAAGTTTTCTCAGGGTTATAAGTCAGATAGTTACGGACTTCCACAACACCTGTTACCGGAGATTCGGTGAATTCAAATTCGTGCAGAAAATCAATTTTTTCTGTACCCGCAGTTAGCATTAATTGATTGAGATTTCCGAGTTTGATTGGCGTATTATTGCATTTTCCGTCGCGGAGTTCCTTCATCAATGCTAACAAAGCTTCTCGCCCAGTTTCCAGCATCGTGTGAGTCAACATCAGCGTCACTGTAGGTCGTCCCAACTGATACCAGTGGCGGTGAATGTGAGCTAATTCGCTCTTGATTTCAGAGACGAGAAAATGGTAATCTAAAGTTAGATAAAACTCTTGTCTGTCTAAGAATGAGGGGAGAAAGACGATCGCCTCTCCACAAATCTTAAACACCCGCGAAGTCGTCAAACTCCTCAATCTACGCATTGGCCTCCCAGTTAAGCCTAATGGGTCGTTGCGTCCAATTTGCGCGTACACAGCAGATAATTCTTTGGTTTGGCGAACTTGAATCGGTTCTACTTGTTTTGGTGTTTGCGCGGCAATTCCGTTAGCGGCTAATTCAGCTTGCAAATCTTCGTCTTCTGCTAACAGGGCAATTTGCACCAAAGGTTCTCGGTTCCGCCCGACGCAGAGGTAACGCCCAAGCGGATCGATATCGCCAACTGCGATTAATTCTTCGTTCAGCATTTGACCTAGAAAATACAAGCTTTGCGCCCAAACTAGGGGGATATTTTCATTGGGTAAGCGCTGTTGGCTGCGAGGATTTAACCTTTCGGCTTCGATTTTGTCGGCTGGTATGTAGTATAATTCTGGTAGCAGTTGTCCGCCATTGCGCTCTACAGCAAGAGCTTCTAAACGCTGCTGATAATATTGTACTTGTTCTTTATCCCCCTGAAATATGCCGTCCAAGAATAAATACGTGAAAAACAGCGGCCACTCGCATTCAATATGCTCGAACTGCTTTAATTCTGTGGGTTCGTAATGCAGGCGATCGGCATTTTCTAAGACTGTTTGATGCCCGTCCCGCAAAAACCGCTTGCAGCCGTAGTTTCCCTGCAATTTGTCAATAATTTTATTTCTCGTTCGTTCAACTAATTCTTTATCCTCAACAGCAAAAGCCGGAAAACTGATCACGCTCAATAAAGCGGCGTCTACTTCTTTTGAACTAGATTCGCGAGGCAAAAGCGATTCCAAAGTGACGCGGCTTCTGGCAATTTCATCCGGCAAAACGTGAATTACAGAGGCTTGAGAACCGTTAACTCCAAACAAATCTAATCCATTTATTGCTTCCAGGGCTGCTTTTGCCATGCCAACAGAACTGGCGTTCAATTCGGCATTACCGCGATTAATTTTATGACCTCTTTCCCAAATTCCGTAATCCGGTGTGCGGTAGGCTCTACCGATGTAGTAAACTAGATTTTGCACAAAATTGACTTCATCAATTGTAAAAACTATATGCAATCCAGAAGCCGTCATTTGAGCAAGAATTAACAGAAATATAGATGTAGCGTCTAACTGCAAATGTCCCCATTGGTCATCGCCTACAACAATACTTCCAGTCTGAGTATTGTATTTGGCGTGTAAAGCATCTAAGGGAGATTGAGTATTTTTAAAACTTTCTACTTTGTTAGCTTGCTGCATCATCGCAAACATCAAGCCGCGCATCAATTTAACTGTGCTGTGTTCGAGTTCAAAGGTGCGGCCGCGATCGCCGTCAATTTTGCGGTAAGCTAAACCCAAACCCCAAACTGCGAGAATGCTGTACACGTTGTCGCGCACCCAGGCATCGGTGTAGTCGCCGTGGGCGTTAACGGCGGTACTCGCCGGCAGCAAACCGGTAATTGGGTTCTGGCGCTTGAGGATGACGTTTTTGATTTGCTGGTAGTAATAATCTAACCGGATTTGTCGCTCTTGGGTTGCGATCGGCATTTCGTTTTCCTCTTTGTTCCTGATGCGAGC
>JAUBOH010000138.1:0-15214 GCA_036700145.1 Microcoleus occultus BM001215366 | reverse complement strand
TTCTTCGCCAAATCCACCGCCGCCAACGTATTCAAAAACCCAAAACCCGTCTCATCATCCCATCCAACCGGCCCCAAATCCCTCGCGGTAGACTTCAAAATCTCCATCACTTGACGATAGTTCAAAGCAGGATTTGCCGCCCAAACCAAAGAAGCCGCCCCCGCAACTTTCGCAGTCGCAACCGAAGTTCCCGCCATCGTGCCCAAATCATTTCCCACAGTCGATAAACCGGGGTGTTCAGTCGTGCCGCCATCCGCCAAAATATCCAAACCGCGACCATAACTAGAATAGATCGATCGCCCGTTAATATCCCCAGCCCCAACCGTAAAAATATTGTCAAACTCCTGAGAAGCTTGACCCAAAACCGACATCACACCGCCGTCATTACCCGCCGCCACTACCAGCATTACCCCATTTTGCCGCGCATATTCGATCGCACTTCTTTCTGCTGGAGTCAACTCATAGCGCGTCGTCACACTCCCGTCAGCATTCTTCTGAGTCAAATCCAAACTGAGATTCGCGATCGCATTTTTCTGTCCAGAAGCCTTCGCAGCATCCACAAACTCTACCAAAGAATCCGCCCATCTCCCAGAATCGATCGCCCTTCCCACCCACTTCGGCGCAGTCTTATTAATCGCATCAACAATCCCCAACATAAAAGTACCGTGCTCGCTACCTTCCCCAGGCTTCAGCAACGGATTATCATCCCCGCCCACATAATCGCGGCCCTTCTTAATATTCGCGTAATTCAAATAAGGACTATCCGCACTCACACCCGTATCAATACTTCCTAGCAACGGCTGATTAGCTAAAGGAAAATTTAGCAATTGACGGATTGCATTCGGATTGTTAGGATTCGGCGAATGCGGATCGACTGGAATCAAAGCAATCGGCAAAGTCTCAAACGCACCGCCCGGATTGTAAGGAGTTTGAGTGGCAATCCCATCATGGTACAGACCCAGCGGGTCAAAATCAATCAGCGGCGGTAAATTGTTAATTGGTGCAGAAGGGTCGATCGGGCAAACACCGCTATCAGCAAAGAAATTAGGTAAATGTAAATCAGACAGCGACAAAGAACCCAATAACTGATGTAAGTGGTCAAATTCGTGTTCCCAATCCCCAAAACCAGCACTCGGAGTCACAATTCTTTCTAAGATAAAACTTTTCGGTCGTTTCCGACTCTTTGTTTTACTGGAATCCCCAAAACCTTGAGCCAGATCGCGTTTTTTGCCACCAAAATTTAGCCAACCCATAACTTTTGCACCCTGTATTAATATGAATTCGATCGCACAAACTTAATTAAATGCCTTCAGACATTCAACCAAAATCCTTTTTCGACAAGGATTTTTCAGTAATCGTCAAAAATTTCTGTTTATTTGAAAAACTACGCAAAGTTAACAAATTTCCTGCATTGCCTTCGCTTCACATCTGCCGGGCTTAGCTTGCGGTCTGGTGTGCGATCGGACAAATACTTTGTTAATGTTTAGTTTTTATGGTTTTTGCTTCTTCACACGATTATCATACACCCAAATTCTGTTGGCGTTCGTAAAGTTTGTGTAAAGTTTTTGGAATAGCAATCCCCGCCTGAAGCAAAACATCCGCTACACTAGGTTTCCCACGCAATGACAGGTGAAAAATGCGTAATTCCTAAAATAATTAGAATTTACACTTGCTTTTTTGACTGCTCTCTGATAATGTGAACATCAAGGTGAAATTTGGATTAGAGTCTAAGGCTCAGGCAAATATCACTAAAGCTTCTTCACAAACTACTTAAACACTTCCCTGCTTCCTTGAAACAGGGTCAACCTTAGCCTTGAAACTTTCCATTTGCAGGAAGATTTAGGGTGACTCGAAATGCTCAAAAACGCAGCGGAGAAAACATAGAAACATAATTGGGCGATCGATTCAAGACAATTCAATAAGACTTACGCACCGTTACCCCTGGTCGATCCAAAAGTCTAGGTCCCCCTAAATCCCCCTTAAGAAGGGGGACTTTGAGTGAATTCTCTTGTTCTCCCCGATTTTTTGGGGAATGAGTGAATTCTCTTGTCCCCCCCTTCTTAAGGGGGGCTAGGGGGGATCGAGTTTTCGCCTAAAATGCGTAATTCCTACTTTGGGGCGAGGGGGGATGACTTCTTCCTTCTTCCAACTTCGATATATCCGTTACATCCGTTACAAAATCCGTTGCCGAACTTCTTCCTTCTTCCAAACCATGCAACTCAAATCAGCGGTGCAGTGGATACCTCATCCCGACGGTTATTGGATACTTCGCAATCCCGAAGACATTACCTGTCTGCAAGTTGACGACTTTGACAAACAGGTAATTTTGCAACTAAATCAACAACCACTAACTAATATTCTCGCCGAATACGACTTAGATTTAGAAGCTGTGCAAAATCTCTTGAAAGACTTAGCACAAGCGGGAATGCTAGAAGGAACAAAGCCGCCAAAAGCCAAATTCAACCTGCTATCCTTCACAATTCCCCTAGTCAATCCCGATGTCTGGCTGTCACAGCACATTGACAAATTGCGCTGGATTTGGACGTGGGAATTTGGCTTTTTTCTGTGCGCTTTCATCTCTTCATCCGTAGCAGTATGGTTGGCTTCCTCTACCGAAGTCGCCGCTTCGCACCAGCAGTTGTGGATAGCAGGACAAAATGAGACTATTTTCAAATTTGTCTTGCTGACAATGCTGGTAATAGCCTTGCACGAACTCGGTCATGCTTTCACGCTCAAACACTACGGCGGTATTGTTAAAGAAATCGGATTGCTGTTTATGTGTCTCATTCCCGGATGCTATACAGATACAACCGACCAATACAGTTTAGTCAGGCGGAAACAGCGAGTTTTAGTAGTAGCGGCGGGAGTATTGATTCAAGTAACAATTTGGGCATTGGCTGTCTGGGTTTGGCTGTTTTCTCAGTCCAATCCTGTTTGGCATCAAATTAGTTATTTGTTGATGGTGGCGGCATTGCTGACAGTGGCTATTAATTTGAATCCGTTGAATAGATTTGATGGTTATTATTTGTTGGTTGCGGGAACGGGAATTAACAATCTGCGACAAAGGTCGTTTGATTTTTATGTGGATTTGTTGCGGAGGGAGGAGATTGAGGAAGTAGTGAAAACGCGATGGGTTTTGGCGGCTTATGCGCCTTTGAGTATAGTTTATACTGTTTGGGCTTTGAGTTACTTAATGTCTTTGATTGGAAGTTGGGCTTTGTTAAATGTTCCGAGTTTTTAACCGCAGATTAATCACGGGCGAGACGCCCGTGCCACGAAATGCAATTTGATTATTTTAGGGGTTTGCTAAAATGAATGTTTGTCAAAAGTTGGGAATTGTTGGCGGAAGTTTGAGTTTTGCAGTTGTCAGTCAATGTTTTTCTGTACAAGCTGCTACTCTCACGCAAACTTATACTGTGGATATGGGTTCGCAGCCGTTAAATAGTAGCACGAATGTGGTTTTGCCCAAGTTTAATTCGCTGTTGGGAACGCTATTAAAGGCTTATGTTACGGTTAAGTCTACTGTTAATAATAGTGTTAGCATTACTCCTTTGACGGGAGATTTTACAGGGACGGCGGCGACGAATGCAAGTATTGCTGTGAATATTCCGCTGTTGAAAGTTGATCCGAATTTGACTTTGAGTGTGTTAGCAAGTCCGCCGGAAACTAGGATTGTTAGTGGCGGTACGGGAAGTGTTAGTGGTTCGGCTTCGGGTGTTGTGTCAAAGAGTTATGATTCCCAGCAGTCTCTGAGTGCTTTAAGTGGATGCGATGGTGATACTTTTATCGCTAGTTTGGTGACGATGGGTTTTACTCAAGTTACGGGGAATCCTGTTAGGGGTAGTTTTGGAGGTCTGGTGTCGGCTAACACTACAGTTAGTGCAATTTATGAGTATGAACCTGTACCGGAACCGATGACTGCTGTTGGTACTTTTGTGGCTGCTGGAATGGGTTTGTGGTGGAAGAGAAGGGCGGGGAAAAAGGGGTAAGATTAATTTGGAGATCCCCCCTAGCCCCCCTTCTTAAGGGGGGGACAAGAGTTGAGTGAGAATTGCCCGTTTTTAAGGGGGATCGAGGCTTAAAGCGATCGATAAACGCGATAGTTGATTTCAGGGAAGATGTTATCAATCTCCTCAACTTTCTCCAACCAACCCGAATCGACTTTCCGTTCTTTCATTTCATCGTACAGCTTGTGGAAGCGCATTAAGTGCGATCGAGTCCGCCGCACTGCATAAGGCACCATCGTCCCTGTACGCATGATAAACGCCCAGTCAGAAGATTGAGCTAGCAGCACTTCCCGCGCCGCCTGATTCAAAGCGCGCGACTGCAACTCATCTTCCGGTTCCATACTTCCCAACTCAATCATCCGTTCCGCAGCCTTGTGCAAATGCGGGTAAATCCAAGCATTCGTATCGTTCAACCAATACTCGTGGAAACCCCGATATCCCCAACTAGATTGCGATGGGCGACAAACTTGTTGAGTCGGATTCCCCCGCAAATAATCGGCCAAGTGTGTCATTTCGTAGGTGTTTTGATCGAACCAACTCTTGCGGAATAAGTAATCTAAGAACCAAGGCCCTTCGTACCACCAATGACCGAAAAGTTCGGCGTCGTAGGGCGAAACAATGATCGGTGGGCGCTGCATAATCCCGTTCAAATGCTCGACTTGGCGTTCCCGGTTGAAGGCAAAGTTGCTGGCGTGTTCGGCGGCTTTTTCCCTCGCCCAGTACGGATCGTATAACTGTTTGTCGCCTAAACCTAATCCCCGGCCGGTGATTTTGTGGTATTTAATCCCGGTATTTTTGCGCTGGCCGTTGGGCATGATGTAGGGTTTGATGTAGTCGTAATCTGCTTCCCAGCCCAAATCTTTGTAAAATTCTCGGTATTCGGAGGCGCCTGGATAGCCGACTTCCGATGACCAAACTTGCTGCGACGATTCGTGATCTCGACCGAATACTGCGACTCCGCTTTCGGTGAAAATTGGGGCGTAGCTGCCGTAGCGGGGGCGCGGACGGGCGTAGAGGATGCCGTGACCGTCTGTGAGGAAATATCGTAAGCCGGCATCGGCTAACATCCGCTCTAGGCCTTCGTAGTAGGCGCATTCGGGTAGCCAAATGCCTTTTGGGCGGCGGCCGAAGTTTGCTTCGTAGTTGTCGCAGGCTACTTGAATTTGTGCCCAAACTGCTTCGGGGTACATTTTCATCAGCGGTAGGTAGCCGTGGGTGGCGCCGCAGGTGATGATTTCGAGGTTGTTGGTGTCTTGGTGTTGTTTGAATGCTTTGACTAAGTCTCGATCGTACTTTTCCCAAAAGTTGCGGACTTGAGAGAAGTGGGCGGCGTAATGTTCGGCTAAATAGCGGACGTGACCGTTTCCGCTGTTGTGTTCGATTTCGAGATCCGCTAGTTCTTCGAGTTTAGACAAGTGGTCGTCGAAGCGGTCTTGTAGCAGGGGGTCGCGCAGCATTGCCACCAAGGGCGGCGTCATGCTCATGGTAATTTTAAAGTCGATGCCGTCGCGAAGGAGCCCTTCAAACACTTGCAGCAGGGGAATGTAGGTTTCGGCGATCGCCTCAAACAGCCATTCTTCTTCTAAAACGTAGTCGCTTTCGGGGTGGCGAACAAAAGGCAAGTGGGCGTGGAGAACGAGGGCGAGGTAGCCAGTAGTCATAATGATTTGGATGCCGTAGTTATTAACTGACGCCAGTAGTTAGGGACAGCTTTAAAATATTTTAAGATTTTATGCTAAAACAGGCGCAAAGCGTGCCGTGTTTTTTTAATGGCCTTTCTCTAACAAACTCAATGTCAGTAAATTCTGATTTTCTGCTTGCTGTCGGATTAGGACTGCTGCTGTTTGAGAGTCTACTGGTTTTGAGAAAAAGAATCCTTGGGCGTACTCGCATTTTAACCCTTTGAGTATTGATAATTGCGAGGCTTCTTCGACTCCCTCGGCTACTACGTCCATGCCTAAATTGTGCGACAAAGTAACGATCGACCGCACTATTTCTGTGGGGTCGATGCCTCCTTTGCCGAGATCGAAATCACCTCCCATTCTGCTAACAAAAGAGCGGTCTATTTTTAAGGTATTGGTCGGGAAGCGGTGCAGGTAGGAGAGCGATGAATAGCCGGTGCCGAAGTCGTCGATGCACAGGTGGATGTTTCGGGTTCTGAGTTCGACAAGCATTGCTGTTACTGATTCGGAGTTTTCGATCAGTACGCTTTCGGTAATTTCTAGTTTTAAACTGCTGCCGTGGAGGTGACTTTCTTCGAGAACTAGATCGATATATTCGATTAAATCTGGCTGAGAAAACTGTTTGACTGAAAGGTTGACGCTGACACTTAGTGGGGGATTGCAGGGAAATAACTGTTGCCACTGGCGGATTTGCTGGCAAGCTGTACGCAGTACCCAGCGGCCGAGAGGCACGATCAAGCCGGTTTCTTCGGCGATGGTGATGAATTCGCCTGGGGAAACTAAGCCGCGTTCTGGATGCTGCCAGCGCACTAGGGCTTCAAAACTGGTAATTGTGTTAGTAACGATGCTGACGATCGGCTGGTAGTGAATGATAAACTGGGGGGCGGAGGATAAGGGAGGTAAGCTCGATCGGGGAGAGTCTTCTTCTGTGGCGGGGTCTCTAATTGATTCGATCGCCCGCCGCAGGTCATTTTCTAGCTGCAACAGCCGCAAAGCGTGGGCGTGCATGGAACTGTTGAAAACTTCGTGTCGGGCTCGGCCGAGTTCTTTGGCGCGGTACATTGCTGTGTCGGCGTCGCGCAGCAGGGTTGTCGGTTCCTGGTATTCGCCAGAACTCAAAGCAATGCCGATGCTGGCGGTGATAAATACTTCGTGTCCGTCTAAAAGGATGGGGGAGGTGATTTGCCTTTGCAGGCGGTTGACAATGTTGGTAGCTTCATTTATGCCTTCAATGTCTTCTAGCAACAGCACGAACTCGTCTCCTCCGAGGCGGGCTACTGTATCTCCGGCCCTGAGACAAGTTTCCAGACGGCGCGCGATCGATACTAGCAGTTGATCGCCGATCGCATGGCCGAGGGAATCGTTGACTACTTTAAATCTATCTAAATCGAGAAACAGCACGGCAAACAAGTAGTCTTTGCGCCGTTTTGCCAGTCTCAGAGCGTGTTCTAGCCGATCGGTAAACAGAGCTCGGTTGGGCAGTCCGGTGAGGGCATCGTGAAAAGCGTCGTGCAGCAGTTGTTCCTCGGCGAGTTTGCGCTGAGTGATATCGTGGCAGTTGATCACAATTCCCTTGACTGCGGGATCGTGCAGCAAGTTTGTGGCTACAGCTTCTACATAACACCAGGAACCGTTGCGGTGGCGGACTCGGTACTCTACTGCGGACTCGCTTCTTTTCGGGTTTTCAATGGATTTGTGGAGGGTTTGGGCGATCGCGGCGCAGTCGTCGGGATGAACAGTTCCTAGAGCGCTACGCCCGATCGCCTGCTGGGGTGCGTAGCCTAAAATTCGCTTCACCGAAGGGCTGATGTAGCGGAAGATGCCCTCAGCGTCGAGAATGATCGTGATGTCTGTGGCGTTTTCAATCAGCGATCGAAATCGCTGTTCGCTTTGTCTGAGGGCTGATTCAGCAAGTTTGCGATCGCTGATATCGAGAGCAACTCCATCTATAATGATGTCGCCGTTTTCGTTTTTGGAAAATCGGGCGCTGTCTTGCACCCACTTAATTTCGCCGCAATTCAACACGATCCGGTACTGGCGATCGCAGGGCAAAAGACTGGCACTGGATGCTGCTACGCTGTTGTCAAAGGAGCTTTTGTCGTCTGGATGAATGATTTCGGTCAATATTTCTGGACGTGCCATCACCTCAGATGGGTCGATACCGATCAATTCCCGCACTCCCGGACTGATGTAACGCATGGATATCTTTCCGTCTGGATGCAGCACAGCGCGGTAGACTGAGCCGGGAATGTTGGCTGCTATTGTGGCTAGCTGCTGCTGGATGCCGCGGACTGCTGCTTCGGCGCGCTTGCGTTCTGCGAGTTCGGTTTGGGCACGTTGGTAGAGTTCGGCTTGGTGGATCGCGATCGCACATTGATCGGCGATCGCTTTGACTAGCGACAGTTCTTCGCTACTCCAAGTGCGATCGCGATCGCACTGATACAGGCCAATTCCTCCCAAAAATGACTGCTGGTAGATCAGCGGTGCGATCGCGAGGGCGTGAAACCCTGAAAATTCGGCTAATGCTTGCAGGGAGGGGCACAGAGTCGATAGCTCTGAGATTGCGACGGTTTCTCCCCGGGCGAGGGAGGAGCGGTAGTGTTGGGCAAATTCGCAAGGGAGCCCCATGAACCGTTCTCTGCCGACTGCGTTTGAGCTCATGTAGCGAACGATGATGCCGCCTTCAGCATCTGGCTGCAAGATCGCGCAGCCGCTGATTTCGAGAGCTTCGTGCAGTTGATCTGCCGTGGTTTGCAGCACTTCGTCGAGTACAAGGGTGAAGCGCATGGCTTGAACAATGCGGTTGACGATCGCTTCACGTGTCGCTTGGCGCTGAATTTGGGCGATCGCTTCATTCTGCTGGCGGCGCATTTTGTATTCTTGGAGCGATCGTTCTAATACTGTTGGCAACCTAAACAGCCGCCCTTTTAATACATAATCGGTCATTCCGGCTTTGATGCACTCAACTGCCGCTTCTTCTCCCAAACTTCCGGTTACTAAAATAAATGGTATGTCTTGCCCTAATTCCTGCATTAATTTCAACACTTCTAAACCGTTGAAGCCTGGCAGCCGGTAATCTGACAGCACAGCGTCGTACTTGCTATTTTGGAGCAGTTGTCTGCACTCTGTTGATGTTTCGGCAGTGTCGCAATTAAAGTTTACTCCCCCTGCTTCTAAGGCGAGCACTATTAATTCCATATCTTCTGCCATGTCTTCTACAATCAACAATTTTAATGTTGATTCCGCTACCATTTTTAGTAGATTGTTGGTCTCAGTTCTATCTAACATACGGTATTCGGGAGTTTTTAATTTGTTGTTCGTGTTGCTAAATGTCATTTTATCGATTGATTTTGGTTAAGTTTATTTCTGAATTATTAGTTATTTTTAGGAAAAGTAGTTATACTCTCTAGAGATTTATTTAGCACCCGCAACCGAGGGCTGGCAGAACCGACTGTGACTTATTTAACTGTATAATAGTTGGAAATTATGAATTAAAAACTACTATACTGGTAACTTACGAATCTATATTACCGTTTGAGATTGTTTGGCTTAGTTTAAAGTAAAACGTGGCTCCTTGACTAGGTACGCTCATCGCCCAAATCGTGCCGCCGTGGCGGTGAATAATCCGCCAGACGATCGCCAAACCGATGCCCGTACCTTCAAAGTCTCTCTGGGAGTGCAGCCTCCCAAAAGCTTCAAACAGCCGATCGGCATATTCCATCGGAAAACCCACGCCGTTATCCTTGACAAAAATCGTTCCATCAGGTAAAGCATCAATAACTATTCTAGCGGGATTGCTGGCGCGGCTGAACTTGACTGCATTGCTAATCAAATTGCTGAACACCTGTTGCAGCAAGGTGGGATCTCCCGTTACCGCCGGCAACTCTCCGATTTCAAATTCTACCTCAAGAGGAGTTTGGACAGAAGTTATGTCTGTTCGGGGTTTAGCCATAGTAATCGCAGTTTGCACCAAACGGGTAAGATCGATCGGAATTTGCATCAACTCAGTGCGACTCACCCGCGACAGGGCGAGCAAACCGTCAATCAACAAGCTCATTTTTTGACTGCTGTCATCAATTACCTCGATGTAGTGAACGATTTTAGGATCGTTCAAAACCTCAGTTGATTCTAACCGCTGTTTCAAAGCATTAACAAAACCTGAAATATGGCGCAAAGGTGCGCGCAAGTCGTGGGAAACTGAGTAGGAAAAAGATTCTAATTCTTTATTAGCAGCTTCTAATTGCTCTGTGCGTTCTGACAAGGCTTGTTTTGTCTCTACCAACTCAGTGATATCGCGAGCAGTGCCAATTAAAGCATAAACCTCGCCGTCGAGATTTCTCAGGGGAATTTTAAACGTATCGCAGTAGACATTGCCGCCCGCTCTCACAAATTCTTCTTGGAAGTGCAGAGTTTTGCCGGATGTAAATACTTGCAAATTTTCCCCGCGAAATCGTTCTGCGAGTTCGCTGGGATAGCACTCAAAAATGGTTTTGCCCTGCATCTGCTGCCTGCTGTCGAAGCCGGAAAATTCGGCAAGGGGATGGTTGACAAAAGGCAGGCGCATATTGTCCCGTTCTACAACATAAATGTAGTCCGGCAAAGAGTCAAAAAAAGTCTCTAATTCTGCGGTACGCTGGGCGACTTGAGCTTCTAAAGTTTCGTTGAGTTCTTTGAGTTCTGCTTCTGCTCGTTTGCGTTGGGTGATATCTTGACCGATGCCGATCAACCGGCCGTCGGAAAGGCGAACATTTGCCCAAGAAGTGTCGATAATTCGCCCGTCTCTAACTTTTGTTTTGAAGTCGCCCCAGTTCTGAGTTGCTGCTTGGATGAAGTCCAAAACGTATTGGCGGTCTTGTGGCTGCGGATAAAATTCGGCCATGATATCGCGGTCTTTGATTTCTGCCAAACTCCAACCGAGCACTTGTTCCCAGTGGCGGTTTACCCAGTTTATTTCACCGTTTTTGTCTAAGAATGCGATCGTGACAGGCACGTTGTCAAAGATTGTTTGCAGCACTTCGTTTTGCTGTTTTAATGATTCTTCGGCTTGTTTGCGTTGCGTAGCTGCCGCCACGGCATCGCTGATGTCGAGTACGGAACCGATAATTTGTAAAATATTTCCGTCTGGGGTTCTGTTGAAGATTGTAGACCGATCGTGCACCCAGCGCCATTCCCCGTTTTTGTGTTTTATTCTGTAGTCTATGTCATCGGTTTCATGGGGATTGCTGCTGTGTTTTAGCCGTTCCATACCTGTAATTAGCTTTAACATATCCTCGGGATGAACCAAGTTAGCCACAGCATCTGTCCCCCAATCTTGCAATTCTTTGACAGTGTAGCCGAGCATGGCTGTGACAGATTCATTTGCATAAATATTTTTATTTTCTACGGCATCGTAAATGTAGATAAAGTTGGGGATAGTTGTCAGGATTCTCTCTAAAAGTTCTTGATGTTTTTGCAGTTGGGATTCTGCGTGTTTGCGATCGCTTATGTCCAGCAC
Source organism: Microcoleus occultus BM001215366 (assembly GCA_036700145.1). Classification (GTDB taxonomy): domain Bacteria; phylum Cyanobacteriota; class Cyanobacteriia; order Cyanobacteriales; family Microcoleaceae; genus Microcoleus. The sequence goes on along the minus strand of JAUBOH010000138.1, from coordinate 4,031 downwards.
AAAACTGACGCCGAACTCCCGCGTTCCTTCTAACAATGCGCCGCCCAGCAGCACCGGAACGCGACTGCCATCGGAGCGGATGTATTCTTTTTCAAAGGGAACAACCGTATTTCTAGCCCTCAGTTCTGCAACTTTTTCTGTGTCTAAACGCAGGTATTCTGGCGGTGTCATTTCTTGCCAGTTAATTCTTCCTGAAAGCAGATCGTCCCGCGTGTAATTTACCATCTTTAAAAAAGCGCTGTTGGCATCTGTAATGCGGCCGTTAATGTCCCAAAAAATTATGCCGATCATGTTAGAATCAACTACGCGCCTAAATCGAGCTTCGCTTTGGCGCAACTGAGCTTCGACTTGTTTGATTTCTGTGAACTCGCGGGCGATCGCTAAAACTGTTTCAACTGAATTGTCCTCAGCAAATTCGGGAATAATTCGACAGTGGTAATATTTTGTGCCGCTGGGAGTAGGGTAGTCAAATTCTATGGTTTCTGGTGTGCCCGTGCTGAAAACTTTGGGAAAAGCTTCGTTTAACGGGTTGCACAACTGCGGCGACAGTCCCAATTCTTGGGCGGTTTTGCCGATAAAATCTGCCGGGGGTTTTCCGGTTGCTGATTCGACTGCTTGGTTGACGTAAAGGTGGCGCAGTTCTCGATCGAACCGGGCGATGATATCGGTAGCATTTTCGGCGATCGCGCTGAATGCCTGTTCGCGCCGGTGCAGTTCTTCTTGAATGCGGTGTCGTTCGGTTACGTCTCTGGCAAAAGAGAGAAGAGAAACTACTTTTCCTTCTGCATCTTTCTGTACAGAATTGTACCATTCGCAGTAAATTACAGAGCCATTTTTAGTATAGTTGCGGTTGTAGCCGATGTTGCGGGTTTCGCTGCCGTCTAAGAGTTTATTTGCTATTAAGTTGACTGACTCGCAATCGGCTTCGTGAACTATTGATAATTCGTGCCAGTCTTTACCCATTATTTCTGCTGTTTTCCAGCCAAATATATTTTCGGCTTGGGGCGACCAACGCACGATGCGAAATTCGCTGTCCCATTCTATAACTGCCATTGGCGAGTTTTCTACATGAAATTCCAGCCGCGAGACGGCTTGTTTCATTTTGGTTTTGAACTCCTGGCAGAGTTGCTTGGTCTGGGTAAAGCGATCGCTTATTTCTTGTGTGTTCGATCCGCCGGCTTTGGCTATCTGAGCTATGGTTTCTGCTGTTTGTTTTTCGAGTTCGTTCCAAGCGAGTTCGAGGGCTGATTCCGCCTGCTCTAGCTCAGTGTTGCTGTTCTGAAACAGTGAGGCACTTTCAACTGGAATTTCAGGCATATTTTTGACAGTTAGGCAAGTGTTAGTTTGAGAATTAAAAATTAAAGTTTAAAAATTAAAAATATGTAATCTCTGTTAAATTATACATTTTTAATTTTTAATTTGTGGGCGGCGCAGGTCGCACGCGATCGGGCGGCGCTATTTAAAGACGGCAGGGATTAGGGTTTGGCGATCTATTCGATCGCGAATTCCAGTCCCTAGATCCAAAACTCTCCTGGAAATCGTGCCTGCGCGTAGCGTAGCGGGGCGTAAGCCATCGGGCGCTAAGTATATTTTTGCACAGGGTTGTTGTTTGCGGGCGAGCGAAAGAATACTCTAAGCGGGTTCTGGTGTGGGGCGATCGCGCATCCTCCCCCCGGCGCCCGCGATCGCCACCACCCGCCCGCAAGCAACCGGAAAAGGTGAATTATTCGCCACAAGTGGGGGAAATGCCCGATCGAGACTCAGCCATAAGCGAGATTTGTCAGGTTTCAGGCGATTGTTGACACGCCTTGAAACCGTCCCTACCCTACAAATAATCTCAAGCCGGTTTCGTCAATAAAAAGCTAAAATATAATCTAAAGTTATTCAGTCTTTATAGGTCGCTTATGACTGCTGCTGCATCAGTTAAAACTCAGTACGAAGCCGTTATCGGTCTCGAAACTCACTGTCAATTGAGTACGAATACTAAAATTTTCTCCAGTTCTTCTACAGAATTTGGCAATGCCCCCAATACTAACATTGACCCAATTTGTATGGGAATGCCTGGAGTGTTGCCAGTATTAAATCAAAAAGTGCTGGAGTATGCAGTGAAAGCAGGGCTAGCTCTCAACTGCAAAATCGCACCTTACAGTAAGTTCGATCGCAAGCAATACTTCTATCCCGATTTACCGAAAAATTATCAAATTTCTCAGTTCGATTTGCCGATCGCCACTAACGGTTCGATCGAAATTGAACTGGTGGACGAGGCGGGCAATTCTACTAGAAAAAAAATCGGCATCACTCGCTTGCACATGGAGGAAGACGCCGGAAAATTGGTTCACGGCGGCAGCGATCGGCTCAGCGGTTCTACTTATTCTATGGTGGATTACAACCGCGCCGGCGTACCTCTGATCGAAATTGTTTCGGAACCGGATTTGCGATCGGGCGCGGAAGCTGCCGAATACGGTCAAGAATTGCGCCGGATCGTCCGCTACATCGGTGTCGGCGACGGGAATATGCAGGAAGGTTCGCTCCGGTGCGACGTGAATATTTCGGTGCGCCCGGTTGGCCGAAAAGAGTTCGGGACGAAGGTGGAAATTAAAAATATGAACTCTTTTAATGCGATCGAACGGGCGATCAATTACGAGATAGATCGGCAAATTCAAGCGATCGAAAGTGGCGAAACCATCGTCCAAGAAACGCGGCTTTGGGATGAAGGTAAACAGTGTACTTTCAGTATGCGGATGAAGGAAGGTGCGAGCGATTACCGATATTTCCCGGAACCGGATTTGCCTCCTTTGGAAGTTTCGGCCGAGCAATTGCGCGATTGGAAAGCTCAACTCCCGGAATTGCCGGCAATGAAGCGCCATCGCTACGAAACTGAGCTCGCTCTTTCTCCCTACGACGCGCGGGTGTTGACTGACGACAAAGCGGTGGCGGAGTATTTTGAAAAGTCGATCGCCGCCGGTGCTCCTGCTAAAGGAGCTGCGAATTGGGTAATGGGTGATATCACTGCTTATCTGAAAAATGAAAAACTGGCGATCGGAGAAATTCCTTTTCAACCGCAGGATTTAGCGGAACTGCTGGGGTTAATTGATGCCGGCACGATCGGCAACAAAATCGCTAAGGATATTTTGCCGGAGTTGCTGTCAAAGGGCGGTTCTCCTCAAAAATTCGTCGAAAGCAAGGGTTTGATTCAAATTTCGGATACCGGGGCGATCGATCGGGCGATCGATGCCGTGTTGGCCGCCAATCCCAAGGAGCTCGAACAGTACAGAGGCGGCAAAACCAAGCTGCTGGGCTTTTTTGTCGGTAAGGTGATGAAGGAAACGGGCGGCCGGGCAGATCCGAAATTGACCAACGAGTTGCTGGCGGCAAAGCTTAACGGCTAAGGCCAAGTTAATATCAATTCCGGTTCTATCGGAATTATATAGAGGACACGGCAGTGCCGTGTCCCTACCACGATCAATTGTAGGGACACGGCATCTTGAGTGTCCTCCGTTTATTTCACTTTATCTGGTTTAATAAAATTTGGTACAGGTAACGCACTTTTAGTTTATTTCACAATGGATTGTATTCAACTTACAGGAATTCGCTGCTACGGATACACTGGCTATTTGCCAGAAGAGCAGGTTTTAGGTCAGTGGTTTGAAGTTGATGTCACACTCTGGCTGGATTTATCGCAAGCTGGAAAAAGTGATGATATTGAACATACTCTCGATTACCGTAGTGCTATTACTCTGATTCAACAGCTAGTTAAAGAGTCGAAGTTTTTGTTAATCGAACGTCTAGCAGATACGATCGCCCAAGCGCTTTTAGAACTGCCTTTAGTCGAAAAAGTTAAGCTACAACTCTCAAAACCGGCCGCTCCCATCCCTGATTTTGGTGGCAGAATAACTCTAGAAATTACTAGAAGTCATTAATCAGTTGTCATCAGTCATTAGTCATTATACCAATTTCATAAATATTTGCTACAGATGCCGTTCAAAGCCCCCCCGCGAGTTCGGGGGGGTTGGGGGGGTAGTTATGTTGCG
>JAUBOH010000137.1:0-15353 GCA_036700145.1 Microcoleus occultus BM001215366 | reverse complement strand
GCAGACCGCCAGCGTTCATCCTGAGCCAGGATCAAACTCTCCGTGTTGGATTGTTCGCTTTTAGCTCTGCGTCAAGTTACTTGAGGTTACTCTGGCATTCCTGCCTCATTTCCTCTGTTTTCCTTGACATTCTTTTCTTTGTTTGCAATCATATTGAGTATCAGCTCTCACCTTTACTCTTTATCCTTGCTCTTTTGACATTTTTTTGACGAGGTTAATCGTGCTTTAAGCTTTCAAACTATTCTTTTTTCTAGGTTCAGCGCGCCTTCGGGTGAATCGCTTCTCTTCCGGCGCTTTATTAATATACTTACTTCCCCAATTCTTGTCAAGCTTTTTGGCAAAGTTTTTTTGAATTGTTTTTGAAACTATACACCGCAACGGTTTTAGCTGTTAATCCCGCTTCGGTATCCCCGACCTGACTCCTCTTTTAACCCAAGGGGGATTTTTTTGGGGCAAAATCCCCCTTGGGAACCCTGGATCTCCTCCGCATGGATAGAATATCTCTACAGACAGATGTTCTATATATAGATGCTCGATCGCCCGCTGATGAAAAAACCTACAGTTCGTCCTAGTGCCTTATTCGTTACCTGCGCTTCACTGCTGCTCGCTTGCAGTCAGACCAACACCCCTCAAACCTCTACCACAGTATCTCCGGGGGCTTCACCATCTGCGGGTGCTTCGCCACAAGGTTCGGCTGGGGGGAATACCAACGCTATATATATAGGGATTGGGGTAGCCCAAACTAGCAATGTGGCTTTACTCGGCCAGGAACAGGTGGCTGGGGCGAAAATTGCTGAGAAATATTTCAACGATAAGGGGGGTGTGGATGGGACGCCGATTAAACTGGTTTTCCAAGATACGGGTGGAGATGAACAAGGGGCGATTAATGCTTTCAATACTCTGATCAATCAAGATAAGGTCGTGGGGATTGTGGGTCCAACCCTCTCGCAGCAGGCTTTTAGCGCAGATCCGATCGCCGATCGAGCTAAAGTACCTGTTCTCGCACCCTCCAACACAGCTAAAGGTATTCCCCAGATTGGGAATTATGTAGCCAGAGTCTCCGCGCCTGTGGCTGTGGTAGCACCTAACGCGGTTAAAGCGGCCCTCAAGCAAAATCCCAATATTAAGAAAGTAGCCGTGTTTTTTGCTCAGAATGATGCCTTTAGCAAATCTGAGACTGAAACTTTCCAGACAACGGTTAAAGATATGGGGCTGGAATTGGCAACAGTCCAAAAATTCTTGACTACTGATACAGATTTCCAATCTCAAGCCACTAATGCGATAAATGTCAAGCCAGATTTGATAATTATTTCTGGATTGGCTGCGGATGGGGGCAATTTAATTAAGCAGTTGCGGGAGTTGGGTTACAAAGGCGTGATCATTGGGGGCAACGGTTTGAATACTTCTAATGTATTTACGGTTTGTAAGGCACTCTGTGATGGGGTTTTGATTGCCCAAGCATACAGCCCGGAATATTCCAATGAGATTAATAAGGCTTTTCGCGAAGCTTATCGCGCTCAATTTAAGAAGGAACCGCCTCAGTTTAGTGCTCAAGCCTTTACTGGTGTTCAAGTTTTTGTTGATTCATTAAAGGCGATAAATGCTCAGTCGAAGGTTGGCCAAAAGCCTTTGGCAGAATTGCGTACAAGTTTGAATCAGCAGTTGTTGGCTGGAAAGTATGATACGCCTTTGGGGGAAATTTCTTTTACGCCTGAAGGTGAAATTAATCAGCAGAATTTTTATGTGGCACGGATTAAGATGGATGCTAATGGAACTAATGGTAAGTTTGAGTTTTTGAAATGAAGGAAGAAGTAAGAGGGAAGAGGGAAAATCCGTGAGGTATTTGTTGTTGAATGATTTCGGTGTGATGCTCAATTATTAACTGGTGATGGATTTAACTCTGTTTCTGCAACAATTTTTGAATGGTTTATCGATCGGCAGTGTATATGCTATTTTTGCCTTGGGATATACGCTGGTGTTTTCGATTCTGGGAATTATTAATTTTGCTCACGGTGCAATATTTACCTTGGGTGCTTATTTCACTTATGCGCTGATGGGAGGTACTTTCGGTTTTAATGGGTTGTTGGCTAATGCTCGAATTCCTGTGCAGTTGCCTTTTGCTGCGGCGTTAATTTTGGGAAGTGTCATGGCTGGTTTGGTGGGAGTAATTGTTGAACGAGTTGCTTTTTCACCTTTGCGCCGCCGACATTCTGATCCTTTGCTGACATTGGTTTCTAGTTTGGGTGTAGGAGTTGCGATCGCCAATATCATCCAATATCTAGTCGGTGCGGAAATCTACACTTTTCCTGCTAACACTTATGGCTATTTTCCCGCAGCAATTAACTTCGGAACAGCGGATCGACCAATTTTGATTCGTTCTGTTCAAATAGTAATTTTTGCGGTATCAGTTGCGATTGTAGCTGTCTTAACTTACTTAATAAATTTCACTAAATTTGGCAAAGCAATGCAGGCGGTGGCTGAAGATGCTACTACTTCTAGTTTGTTGGGAATTGATACCGATCGGTACATTGTGTTGACCTTTTTTGTGAGCAGTTTTCTGGCTGGTTTGGCGGGGAGTTTGGTGGGTTCTAGCGTGAGTATTGCTGGGCCGTATTTTGGGATTGCTTTTGGTTTGAAGGGTTTGGCGGTGATTGTGCTTGGAGGGTTGGGAAGTATTCCTGGGGCGGTTTTGGGTGGGTTTATTATTGGTTTGGTGGAGGCTTTTGTGCCTGGAGATTTTTCGGCTTATAAGGATGCTGTGGCTTTTGCGATATTGTTTATTATGCTATTGGTTAGGCCGCAGGGTTTGTTTGGACGGCGTTTGATTCAGAAAGTGTAGGATGATTTGTAAGAACTGTAGTGCATCAGTCGATAAAGGGATGTTTTATGAAAGTGGAAGTTCCATTACTTGTAAGCGAGCGCCTTTTTTTACGATTAGCCAATCAAGACGATATCTGCGAAATCATTAAATTTTACAGATACAATCAAAGGTTTTTTACTCCCTGGCATCGACATTGGGGGGAGGATTTTTTAACTGAAAGTTATTGGCAAAAACAAGTAGAGAAAGATTTCCAAGGATTTGAGTCAGACAAATCTTTAAAGCTGTGGATTTTTGAGAAAAATAATCCTGAGTATATTGTCGGTAACGTTAATTTTGATAATTTTGTACGAGGTGCCGGTCATTTCTGCTTTTTGGGATATAATCTGGCAGAAGCGCAACAAGGTAAAGGTTATATGACTGAAGCTGTGCGAGTTGCGATTCAATATGTGTTTGAAGAGTTGAATTTACATCGCGTTATGGCCAATTATATGCCTCACAATCAGCGCAGCGGTAATCTACTTAAAAAATTGGGATTTGTGGTGGAAGGTTACGCTAGAGACTATTTGTTCATAAATGGTCGGTGGGAAGACCATATTCAGACTAGCTTAATCAATCTAAATTGGAAACCAAGTTAACCGGATTTTCCCTAATAATTTATAATCTAAAATCAAATGGCTACATTTTTTACTACTTATGGGTTTCTGATTGTCTCGATGTTGCTGGGTGCAATGTTGGGAATGTCGCTGTATTTGCCTCTAATGACTGGTCAGTTGTCTCTGGCTAGCCCTGGTTTTTATGCTTTGGGTGGGTATATTGCGGCGATTTTATCTACGACGGTGTTTAAGCCGACAGGGGGTTTGTTTCCTCTACCATTGCTGTTAGTGGAGATGATAATTGCAGGGGTTGTTTCGGGGTTGTTGGGGATTTTGGTGGGAATTCCGGCGCTGCGGTTGAGTGGGATTTATTTGGCGATCGCAACTATTGCTTTTGTGGAAATTTTGCGGGTTTTATCGCTGAATCTGGATATCACTGGAGGCGCGGTTGGCATTTTTGGGATTCCGCAACCGTTTGCGACACCGATCGAGTATTTGTGGATTGTACTGCCTTTACTGTTGGTAAGTATGGCGATTGTCTATCGGTTGGAACGGATTCGGGTGGGGCGGGCTTTTGCGGCGATTCGGGCTGATGAGTTGGCGGCGGATGCGATCGGGATTAACCCAACTTTTTATAAAGTTTTGGCTTTCACGTTAGGTGCTGTTTTAGCTGGTGTTGTGGGTGCAGTTAGCGCTCATTTTTTGAATACTTGGAACGCGCGTCAAGGAACTTTTGATGCTAGTATTATTTACTTGACTTCTGTTTTGATTGGTGGTAGCAGAACGTTTCTGGGAGCAGTTTTGGGTGGGATGGTGTTTACTGCTTTACCGGAGGTTTTGAGGGGGATGGCGACCATTCAGGGATTGCCGGTTTGGTTGGCGCAATTTCTGCGGGATGGGCGGTTAATTATTTTTGGGGTGCTGATTGTTTTGGGGACGATATTTTTTCCGCAAGGGTTGGTGACGCCGGAGTTGTTGAAGAGGTGGAGGAAGGGCGATCGTACTTCTGTTTAAAAACCGATAGCGTTACGATTTATTCCCATCCGCGTCGCGATCGACTGTTATATTAAACCTCATTTTTTTGGCAAAAATGAACTGTTTTTGTTGTAATATACAGCCATTTACTATTATTAGCTATAGGCGATAGCATCCACCCTTTATCGATCGCCTATCCATCAAAAAAGTAAGGGGCGATAGCATCCACACTCCTCATCAATCGCCCTGTCAACGATAGTAAGCTTTGCGATCGCGATCGGCGGGCCCAACAAGTTTGAACTTATCGCATAAGTCTTGTGCAATAAGTTGACCAACTTGCTCATGGCCTTGACTATTCCAATGACCGTCACACTGCATAGCATTGGGAAAGCCATGTACGCAAGTTTTATTTTTTTCTGCATACTCTCGCAATCGCGGGACTGTATCCAATATTGTAATATTGAGGCGATCGCCAAAGGTTTTGATTCTACGATTAGGATAATACAAGTCCTTAATGCCAAATTTTTTCATATACCTTTGACGAAGTATAGGCTCGGGATTGACTTGAAGTCCCGAACTGACAATCAAAACCATAAAATCTGCCTTTTTTGCCTTGACTTCCTGACTCATTAGTGTAATTAATCCTTCTGTCACTTGCCAAGCCTCTTTCCATACTGGATCGATAGGTTCTTGAAAGTTATTAGCGGCGCGTTTTTTTTCTGCGGCATCAACTAGACGTTTCTTATTATTTAAATCAACTTGTCTGGCCAACCGCAAAATGCGTGAATGATTGACCAACCAAGTCGGAAGATAATCAACAGATGAAAACTCCAAATAGTTATGTTCTCTTGGTGACATTTTCAGCCATGACATATCTGGAACTAATTCCCCATTTTTATAGACAAAAAATGGCTTGCGTTGAGAAAATTCAAGTTTTTTTGAATTATTAATAATATCGTTGCCAGGAAGAAAAGCTAAGATCACTAAATCGGGAGAATATTGCCAGACTTTATGGCGCAGAGTCATTAGTTGTTGATCCGTTCCATAGCCCTGAACCCCAAAATTAATTACCTCAACTTTGCGATCGCCTAAAACAGTACATTCTTTATTGAGTTGCTTTCTCATTTTCCACCAAAAAGTATTTTCCATCGGCACTTGTAAAGCTTCGGCAAAGGAATCTCCCAATAGCGCGATCCGAAAAGTTTTTGGTGGTTTCTCTTTCGTATGTTCGCGATCGCGTAAACCATCTTTATTCGCGTGGATGAAGGATCGATCCCCTTCACCCTGCCACTCGAAAGACGCACCCGGTTTTAGTGACCAACCAGCGGGATCGTCTAATCTGTAACTATCCAAAGAGACAGGATCGCTGGGCTTTTTTAGACCTTTAATTCCCACCAGATGAAGAGCTAATTCTCCCAGGAAAAAACCCGCCATAATTCCCCCCAAAATTAGACCGAGTTTTTGCCCCCATAAACTTAGGTTTTTCATATTATTTCTCTGGTATATACAAAATCGGATATAAATCCCTGCGAATATCTCAAAAAGACAATCCCTACAAATAATTACTGGTAAGGATTCAGGTCTAAAAAATTGCGGGTAAAACGCTTGTCTGGCAATGGTTTTAGGGCAAAATAAGGGTTTTTGTCTTGATCTGTTGATTGTCAAGCTTATGACGAGAAATGACAGTTTTTCGTCATAAGCTTGATAATAGAGATTTATTTAGCATCAAGATCCAGATCTAAAGTCTTTGCCCAGCAAGGAGTTATGTTACCTGAATCCTTACAATTACTGTTTTTTAGGGGCTGATTTTATGCTTTTCAGTATCATAGACCGATCGCCCAAAACTGACAATGGAAAAAAAGACGGAAAAAGACGGGTCTTTCTCAACTTGGGGTGCAAGACGGAAAAAGACGGAAAAAGACGGAAAAAGTCTGCTATGCTAACTATTGTTCTCCGCTCCCCCTACTGATGGACACCGCCGATATCTTGGAATTTGTAGATGAAACGATCCGCGCGAAGACAGGCAAACATCTCAATGACTTGCAGGGTAAAATTATCGAGGGAATACTGAATCGAAAAAAGTATTCTGATATTGCAGATACTTACGGTTGTACGGCGGGTCATGCTAAGGATGTAGGTTACAAGCTTTTGCAAATGTTATCTGATGTTTTTGATGAACCAGTTGATAAAGGTAATCTGGAATCTGTTCTAGAACGACAATTAAATCTGAATATAAATTTTGGCGATCGCAACACTACTAATTTTTGGGATAGCAATACAATTAACTATATCAATGGTTGCTCAGAACTACCCTCTCCTACTCCAGATAAAAGTCGCTCTGAAACTCCTGACTTCCAGAGAAACGACAATCAAATTAAGATTGAAATGGTTGGTAAATTACGACATTTGGGATTGAAGGATGAGCAAATTGCAGAGGTGCTAGGGCTAGCTTTCGAGGTAGTGAAGCAGATGGATCGATCGTAACTTTTTTCTTTTTATAGTAAAGACTTTTATACTCTATGAAGGCTTTTAGTCAATAAGGACTAAAGTCCTTACTACAAACAACTTTAATTGGGGCTAATTAAACAAACATCATATTCTGCCAAATCTTAATAGTTTTGTCACTGCTGCCGCTAGCCAAAAACTCTCCTTCCGGGCTAAAATTAACGGAATAAACCGAGTTACTATGACCTGCTATATTGCAAATTTCTTCACCGTCTTTAACTCGCCAAATCTTGATAATTTGATTGCTGCTACTAGCCAGAATCTCGCTATCTGGACTAAAGGCGATCGAATCAACATACCAGGAATGACCTGTAATAGTTAAAACTTCTTGCCAATCTTTGACCCACCAAATTTTAATCGTATTGTCGTGACTGCCGCTAGCCAAAAACTCGCCATTCGGACTGAAAGCTATGCAGCGAACGCTGTCTGTATGACCTGCAAGCGTGCGAATTAGCTTGCCATCTTTGACTCGCCAAATTTTGATTGTTCTGTCCCAACTGCTGCTAGCGAGAGTTTCGCCATCCGGGCTAAAAGCTACAAAATAAACTAAGTTGATGTGGCCCGCCAGCGTGCAGATTTCTTGTCCGTCTTTGACTCGCCAAATTTTGATTGTTCTGTCCCAACTGCTGCTAGCAATTAAAGTTCCGTCGGGACTGAAAGCTGCGCCGTAAACTGAGTTACTGTGACCAACAAGCGTGCGGATTTCTTGCCCGTCTTTCATGCGCCAAAGTTTGACAGTTTTGTCGTGGCTGCTGCTGGCTAGCATTAGTCCGTCGGGGCTAAAAGCTACTGTATAAACTGAGTTTGTATGGCCTGCGAGAGTTACTATTTCTTGTCCGTCTTCTACTCGCCACAGTTTGATTGTTTTGTCATCGCTAGCGCTGGCTATGACTTCTCCGTTGGGGCTGAAAGCAACAGAGTAAATTAAGTTTTTGTGACCTGTTAGGGTGTGAATACATTGCCAGTTATAGGTTTGCTGTTGGGGCTGGGTGGGAGTTGGACTCGGTTTGACTAACTTGGAAGTTGTTTGGGGAATTGCTAGGTCGATCGCACATTGCGGATTGATTTGTTTTAATACTTCAACAGCCGTTTGATAGCGGCGGTTAGCAGCATTTTCAATCAGTTTATCTAAAATTTTTCCTAGTTCTTCGCTGACTGGGTTGTTGGTTAAATACTGTCGCCATATCCAGGCATCTTCACCAGGATCGAACAAATCAAATGGGGAAACTTGAGTTAGCAAATAAAGGCAAGTTACGCCTAAACTGTACAAATCGCTGGTAAAAAATGCTTTGCCTCTGGCTTGTTCGGGAGCGATGTATTCGGGGCTACCAATGCTGGTTCCTGTTTTGAGTAATGCCGTACCTGTGGCAATTTTTGCAGCGCCAAAATCAACTAAAACTAATTGTTTGTCGGCGCGGCGAATGATGTTTCCGGGTTTTATGTCTCGGTGAATGACGTTGTGCGAGTGGATGAAGTGAATGACTGGTAGCAAGCTATTGAGTAAGTCTTTGATTTGAGTTTCTGTAAATGTGCCTTCTTGTTCGACGATTTGTGCTAAGTTTTGTCCGTCGATAAATTCTTGGACTACGTATTGTCTGCTGTCTTGGATGGAATAGGCTAATAGTTCGGGAATTTGGGGGTGTTTGCCCAATTCGTCTAATCGCATTGCTTCTTGTTCAAACAGTTGGGCTGCTTTTTTGCTGTTGCGATCGACTCCAGATGGTATTAGTTGGCTGTCTGGTAAAAATTGCTTGATGACGCAGCGGGGTTTTGAGGGTTTGTCTTCGTCTACGGCGAGAAATGTCCTGCCAAAGCCGCCTTGTCCGATCGCCTTTATAGCACGGTATCTGTCGCGCAACAGCAGTTTTGAGCGACAATTTTTGCATAATTTAATTGCGGGGGGATTTTGTGGCTTGGAACAGTTAGGATTCAGACAGTAACTCATTCGATTTTAGATTTTAGATTTTAGATTCTATTTTGGTGAACTTTTATACAGGTCATAAATATTATACCACTTGCCAAACTATATAAAATTTGGTTCGTAGTAAGGACTTTAGTCCTTGCTTTAGATTTTGGAAAGAAAGGACTAAAGTCCTTACTACAAACTTTTTATCCTAAAATTTTGCCATTTATCCTCTATTTTAGAAGTTCCACATGACGGGGTTGTCGTCTAGATGTTCCGTAACAGTTCGCCCGATCGCGTCAATTTCTTTTAAGTCCTCCTCACTCAATTTTACCTCAGCAGATGCAGCATTGTCGGCTGCTTGTTCTGTATCGCGCGCGCCGACAATTGCATTGGTTTGTGGCTGGGAAATTAACCACGCTAAAGCTAAATTTCCTAAGCTTGTGTGGTGGCGATCGGCAATTGGTCGCAATCGATCTAATGCTGCTTGTACTCGTTCGTAATTCTGTGGTTGAAACAGCTTATTTTTGGCGCGGTGATCGCCTTCCTCAAACTTGTGTTCTGGCCCGAATTTACCTGTCAATATTCCTTGAGCTAGAGATGAATAGGCAAGGATTGAGATATGATTTTCGACACAGTAAGACATTGCTTCTTTTTCTACCCAGCGCCAAAACAGAGAATAGGGCGGTTGCAAGCTGTCAATGCGTCCGTATTGGGCTGCTTCTGCTATTTGGGCGCGGGAAAAGTTGGAAACGCCGATCGCCCTAATTTTACCTTGTTCTTTCAACTTGTTCAAGGCGCTCATTGTTTCCGCAATTGGTACAACTTCGGAATTCCAACTTCCCGAAGGCCAGTGAATTTGGTAAAGGTCGATATAATCGGTGTTGAGGTTTTTTAGCGATCGATCGCAGGCTTCGATTACCAAATCGGATTTGAGGTGATTCGCGAAAACTTTGCTAGCATAAACTACTTGCGATCGCACATCTGAAAGTGCTTGACCGATAATTTGTTCCGAATGCCCTTCTCCGTAAACCTCAGCCGTATCAAATGCGGTAATACCGGCATCAAAAGCGGCGCGCATGGCTTTGACAGTTTCGGCATCCTCAATTCCCACCCACATCCGCTTCCCGGCTTGCCAAGTCCCCATAATTATCGGGGTAATTTGAATTTCCGATGTCCCCAATTGTCGCTTTTCCATACCCTAAGCCCTCGTTTGGATTTTTAGTATTCACCTTCAAGCTATCTAATTTTAACAGATAAAAGCTGCTGTACTTGCTTTCATCCACCGATTTTGTTACTATAATTAAAACAAAAATAGATTTCTATGAAATCAACTACTCGCGCCCTTAAAGAATGGAATGTAGCAGTTAAGGCTTTGGCTGGTGGGAAAACGATCGTGCTGTTGCGAAAGGGCGGCATTCGCGAACAAGCTGGACAGTTCCATGTCCCTGACAAGCAGGTTTTGCTGTATCCAACTTTTGAACACCAACAGCCTGATTTATTAAAACCGGATTTTGCTCTTCAAGTAAAAACTGTAGAATCTGGTTGGCATCCTGAAATCATTAGAATTGGCAGTTGGGCCGAGATTACCGATGTTTTTTTGGTAGGTTGGGAACCAGCAATTGCCGCGCTTTTGCCTTACCATATTTGGAATGAAAAGTTTGTCGGCGATCGCCTGAAATGGAAACAAAATCAGCCAATTTATATTTTATTGCTGCGGGCTTACCGACTGGCAGAAATCCGAGAAATTCCATACATTCCTGAATACGGCGGTTGCCGTTCTTGGATCGATTTGACCGATCCTATTTCGCTGGAGGGAAGCGAAGCTGTTTTGAGCGATCGAGAGTACATTGAACTGTCAAATGAAATCCGCAATCTGATAGCGAATCCTCCGAATGCTTCTGGCTTTCAGAAAGTCACAACCTGACCGTTTGTAGTGAGGACTTCAGTCCTCATTAACAGTTTTTAATCTACTTTTTGAGAGGCGCGCTTCCACCAAACCCAGCCCGAAATCCGCAGCTAATGCCATCAAAGCGGCTGGAATTGCCCCAGCCAAAAGTAACTGATTGTTGACTGTAGCCACGCCGCGAAAAATAAACACGCCCAAACCGCCGGCACCAATTGCAGCCGCGATCGTCGCTAGCCCGATCGCAATTACCGCAGCAACTCGCACGCCCGCCAAAATCACGCCCAGCGCCAGGGGAAGTTCTACCTGCCATAACAGTTGCAAATCGGTCATTCCCATGCCGGTTCCGGCTGCCACAATCGCCGGATCGACGCCGACAATACCGGTATAAGTATTGCGGATAATTGGCAGTAAAGAATAGAGAGTGAGGGCGATGATTGCCGTGCGATCGCCTATTCCACCCAATACCGGCACCGGAATTAGCAAGCCAAACAAAGCTAAACTGGGAATTGTTTGCATAATATTAGCAAATCCCAAAATCGGCTTTTTCAATTTTGGTTTTCTCGTGACTAAAATCCCGAGGGGAATCCCCACAATAATAGCGATAAAAATTGCCACAGTTACTAAATACAAGTGTTCGATCGCGCGCTGAATTATCTGGACACCGTACCGATTTAGGAATTGTATCATGTGATAATTGGTAATTGGTAATTGTCGTATAATTGAATATCTCCTAGGGGCGGGTTCACCAATATCTTTAATTCCCAACCATCAGCTTCAAAAACCCGCCCCGCCCATACCCATAAACGAAGGATGCGATCGCACCTAACATTACCCAGTCCCCGGTACTTGTAAACAATCAAGAAATGCCCGGGCTTCTGGATGCTGAGATTTCAGAAAATCCTCGGGTGATGCCAATTCAACCAACCTTCCGTCTTGCATCAAACCAATTTTAGAAGCCAACAAAAAAGCTTCTTGAATGCCGTGAGTTACAAAAATCACAGTTTTGCCCAATTGCTGCTGCAATTGACCGAATTCCCGCTGCAATTCCAGGCGAGTAATCGGATCTAAAGCACCAAACGGTTCGTCCATTAACAGCATCGGAGGGTCTGCTGCTAGTGCTCTGGCGACGCCCACTCGCTGCCGCTGTCCGCCGGATAACTGATGGGGATAGCGTTTGGCGAAGTGCTGGGGGTCGAGGTTGACTAATTCTAACAGTTGGCGGACGCGAGATTTAATGCGCGAACCCTCCCAACCTTCCAATTGCGGCACTAAACCGACGTTTTGCTCGACGGTAAAATGGGGAAACAAACCGATTTCTTGAATTACATAGCCAATTTTTCGGCGCAGTTTTATTGAATCCCACTGAGTTGTCGGTTTTCCCATAACAATCACTTCGCCGCTGCTTGGTGTCAGTAAATTGTTAATCAATTTCATGGTAGTAGTTTTGCCGCTCCCGCTGCGTCCCAGCAATACTAAAACTTCTCCTTGCAGCACTTTAAAATTTATTTTTTCTACTAAATGCCTGCGGCTGACGCGATATGTAACGTCGAGACATTCGACAGCAACTTCATGATTGAGAGCCATGATTAGTTTGGGTGATGTTGGTTTTTAGCAATTTAAAATCGGCCCGCCTCGGGGGACAATTTCCAATTTTAAAATCTAAAATCTAAAATCTAAAATTGCCTTGATTTTGCCATTCTAGTAACAATGCTCGACATTGGAGGCAAGTTAAATTTTTGAGCAAGTCGCGGATTCCGTCTGGGGTAGCAGGATATGCTGCACCGATAAGTTCGGAGTTTACTGTTGCTGTAGGGTGCAATTGGGCAACAAAACCGTAAAGTTTTTGATTGGAGAATGAACTGTTGATTGCCCAGCCGATCGCATTGAGCGGTTGGATGCGGGCGATCGCACTTTCAGTCACACCTAATTCCTTCTTGATTATAGCTGGAACTGCCGCTGCTGGCGTCGATCCGGCTGGTACGCGACCGCCGGGAAAATCGAGGGTTGCGGATGCGACGCCGGGGCGATACATCGGTGGGGGAAATAGCAATTTGTCAGCTTGAACAGTCAAGATTACAACTGAATCTGCTCTTTCTACTCGCCAATATTCTACTATTTGTCCTTCGGTTGTTTCGAGATGTTCGGCAATTAGTTTTACCCAATGAGAGTTGATTTCTACAAAGCGGTCTAGAGTTTTCCACTGGGATTTTGCAGTTTGGTTCATGTCGGAAGTTTTGAAATCAATCAGATGTTTTTCGTTATGGTAATCGATCGCTGCCGATCGCAACATTAGCCGATTTTCCGCTCTCGATTGTAAATTTTTGCTACAACCATACACAATTGCCTAGATAATTCCGTAACATAGACTACATAATCAAAATTTATCTGCGCCTTCGCTCTGCGTTGTGACAAACCCGCCCAGGTGCAGACTCTTAGCTCGACAGGAGTAGTTATGCAACTGCAAACAGATATCCGTACTTGGCAACCGCAACCAACTCTCTTCAGCGCCGCGAGTGTCCGCAACTGGGAAAAATTTGGCTGCGCCGTACCTGCGCCAAAATTGGCTCCTTCGATGTGGGTCAAATTGTTCAATCCGCCAACAGCATTCAGTTTTGACGAAGCGTGGCTGTTGTGTGAGTGTTCGGATCAAAAGTGGCTGGCTTGGATTCCTGATTATGGGGAAATTTTGCTCGGTACACATGAATTTTGCGCTACTTAATCGAAAATTATAGTTTGAAATCCATATCCTTCGGGTTTCACAGCATATTTTTGGAAAAAACCAGGTTTCTGCATTATCTCGTTTGTAGTGAGGACTTTAGTCCTCAGAAATTAAGAAGGACTGAAGTCCTCACTACAAACCAATTAATTAAAGTTTTGTCAACAAAAAGAGCAATAGAAAGCCTATTGCTCTTTTTGTGTGAAAACACTTTCTAGTTTTTGTCTTCAGACAGCGGAACTTACTAGCTTATTTGCAAACTGCACGGTTATTTGCATTTCTAACAATCGTACCTTCTCTGCCATTAATCTGAATCGGGTTCTTGGTGCTGGCTCGGATCAACCGGGGCTGTTTTGCGAGACATTCTCTGATGGATTCTGACCAGGCGGTGAGAGCTCCGGTGTATTCTGTGCGAGTCGCTGGGGCGCGAAACTGCTCGGTAATTAGGTAATCCGTGGTGATGCTAGTGTCAGTAGCAACATTGGTAATAATTGGAAAGTCAAAGGCTCTAGGCAAGGTTCTATCAGGTATTTTGCCCGGTAGGATTTGGTATTTCTTCGAGCCGCCTTTGTAGTCAAAACCTACTTGAGGGGCTGTTTGAGCGAAGGCGGGAATAGGCAAGCTTGCTACCAAAACGGTGCAAAAACTCCAAAATAATTTCGATTTCATCTGATTCATCTCCTCAACTTTATGACGATTAGCGCTAATTAGGTAGGCTCCACAAACATTAGGTTCAATTTTGCAACTACCTGATAATATTGAGCTTTTGGGTTTGAGCTTAACCCACCTAATTTATTGTTAGACATTCTCAAAAATGTTAAAACTGGTTGGTCTTAAAAACTGTAGAATAGTTTCAGTTGAGTAAGATATTTACACATCTGAACTTATTACAGGATTGGGGACTCGGTTTTACCAGAATGATTCATTTTTGATCGATGTCATTGGAACTTTATCAAATTTTGTCTCAGATATCAAGTTTTGCCGCTCGGGTATCAAGTTTTAACACTGGTTGGCGGGTCGGATCGATCGAGTGAGTGTTGCGGGCTATACCAGGGCGAGAAAGATGCTAGAGTGCATCGATGGGCGTTTGAGTATTTTCAGGCGACAATAGACAGAGAAGGGGCTTGAAAATAGGTGAGTTTAGTGGAAGATAGTAAGTTTATCGACGTATCGGAAATCATGGGTGTTCCCGCAGCTCCGGCGGGCTACAAGTCGGGCTTTGTGGGTATTATCGGACGCCCGAATGTCGGCAAATCCACGCTGATGAATCAGTTGGTAGGACAGAAAATTGCCATTACTTCCCCGGTGTCTCAGACGACGCGCAACAGGCTGCGGGGCATCCTGACGACGCCGGAAGCACAAATTATTTTTGTCGATACTCCGGGAATTCACAAGCCGCACCACCAATTGGGTAAGGTTTTGGTGCAAAATGCGCGCACGGCGATTCAGTCTGTGGATGTGGTGCTGTTTGTGGTGGATGGTTCGGTGGAATCGGGAGGGGGCGATCGATATATTATCGAAATTCTCAGCAATTGCAAAATTCCAGTGATTTTGGGGATGAATAAGCTGGACGAACAACCGGAGGATTCGGTGTTGATCGATCGAACTTACGAGCAAATTGTCAATGCCGAGTGGCCTGTAGTGAAATTTTCCGCTCTCACGGGCGAGGGTGTCGAGCCGCTGCAACAATTGTTAATCGAACATTTGGAGGTTGGGCCTTATTATTATCCGCCCGATTTGGTGACTGACCAGCCGGAACGCTTTATTATGGGGGAATTGATTCGGGAACAGATTTTGCTGCTGACGCGGGAAGAAGTGCCGCATTCCGTCGCAATCGCGATCGACATTGTTCAAGAAGAAGCGAAGATTACCCGCATTCTGGCGACGATTCACGTCGAACGGGATTCCCAAAAAGGTATTTTAATCGGTAA
>JAUBOH010000136.1:0-15402 GCA_036700145.1 Microcoleus occultus BM001215366 | reverse complement strand
TGGTTCTCCTTGAATCACCATGATATCGGGATAGACGTAGCGGCGAGTTAGGGGTATCCACAGGCGCACATCATTGATAAATGTCTCGTAATCTTGAGTATTCACAGTCGAGGGGAATTTTTTGTAAAAGTTCCCAGCGAGTTTGTTGTGGTTTGCTGTTCCGCCTGTCATTGGTATGATTTCTCCATCGTGGTATTCACTTTTGTCGATCGCACTTTCTTCTAATGCGAGATATTCCTCCGGCGTGTAGTGGCGTTTTTGAGTTGGTGATTGCTTGGCGATTGCTGGTTTTTCTTGGGTTTGCATTGTCATTGCCTTCTGCTGTGAAGTGATTTTATGATAACATGAAATAAGTTAGATTGAATTGCGATAAACATACTCGATCACAACCAGATTATGACTATCATTGAACAAATCTACGCGATCGTTAAAAGCCTTCCCCAAGAGCAAGCCAGCGAAATTCTGATTTTCGCTGAATTTATTCGTGTCAAGCACCTGAATGCTCAGGAGTCGATCGCGATATTAGATACTTCGACTCCTTGGGCGGAACTGGTTTATTCCCTAGCTGGAACGTGGGGACAAGATTTTCCTAGTTTGGAAGAGATTCGTGCCGAGTTGGGAGAAGACATTTTGCGGGAGAGTTTCTAGATGTACATTTTGGATACAAATACATTAATCTACTACTTCAAAGGACAAGGACAAGTTGCCCAAAACCTTGCTAATGTATCTCCTCAAGAAATTGGCATTTCCACGATCGTTCTGTTTGAATTGCAAGTGGGTATTGCTAAATCTACGTCGCCTGCAAAACGTACCCAACAACTTCAACAATTTTTGAGTCGAGTTAATCTTGTTCCTTTCGATCGCGATTCTGCTGTTGCTGCTGCGACAATTCGCGCTCAATTGGAACAACAAGGTACTCCCATCGGCCCGATCGATGTTTTGATCGCAGGGACAGCCGCTTCGCTTCAAGCAACTCTTGTCACCCACAATGTCAAGGGGTTTTCGAGAGTTTCAGAACTGGCGATTGCGGACTGGTATTCAACAAATTAAGAGCGCGATCGCCCTTAAGCAATTTTTGGGTTTATCATACCCCGCTATTCAACAAAATTGGGTCAATCTCCTGGCTTTTACTGCGGTTACGAAACTTCTCTAAAAGTCGAAAGAAAGAGGCAAAAGCAGCTTTTCCGTCAACGCATTTGAACAGGATAATTGTGTCCCAGGAATTGGCAGTTTGAATGGAAAAGTGGATTTGTAACCAGGGTTGGAATTCCTGGTAAAAATCCAATTCTTCCTCTGTTGGCATAATTCCCATTTCCTGGCGAGCAAATTTGTACCCGACTAAGAATTGTCGCAACGCGGTAACGGAAGCTGTACCAATATAAAGTCCTGGCTTCTGTTCTATTTTTTCGAGGAGTTCAAAAATATTACTCATGTTCAGATAGTTTTACAAATTATCTAATTCTGTCACAACAAATTGATTGCTATGACAATGAAAGTCTTTTAACCAATCCTCTTGCGATAATCCTTGTGAAGAAAGGTTATCGAAGACTTTTCCCCTAACTTCCACAGCAAAGTGTTGACCGTTGACTGTGATGGAGTCGTCAATTCCCTGTTGTCCGAGGCGATCGCTGAGAATATAGTCTTCACCATATCGTGTCCTCAGTCTGAAAATCTTTCCCTCAATTCCTTGCTGGCGCAACCACCCGATTACGGCTCTAGCACAGTCAGCACATTCGAGAATGTCAAATTGAGAGGTGATTTGCCCAACTTCCCGATAAACTTCCTCGTCAGTCCAGTCGCTGGGATGTTTGATGCTGATAGAACCTCCTTTTCAAAGGCTTGATTCAATCGTAATTATAACAGCCAGATTTTCCATAGGATGCGAAAATTATCGCAGAAACCAGGTTTCTTGGATTATGCCCGATCGCACTCCAACTCAGAAACCAGGCTCCCCTCGTTCCCAGGCTCTGCCTGGGAACGCAGATCCAGAGGCTCCGCCTCGCCCAAACCCACCAACAAACCCTCGATTAGCGAGTTTACTCCAACCTCACGAATCGCCAAAATATTCGTGTTATTTTGTAGTGAGATTAAGCAATATTCAAAATCAAATCATGTCTCGGGATCGCCCGAGTCATCTCAAAAGGCGATCGAACTTATATACGAAAATCAAAACAAGGAAGTTGTTTTTCAGCGCACCAGCCGTGTATCTGGTGGTGTGGAAGCCACGGGAAGGCCCCCAGCAGGGCTTTGTCAAAGAGTGGATTACCCTGATCAAACATCGGGAACCGCAAGCCAAGGTGCTAGTAGTCGCCACCCACGGCGGCCCAGCACAGCGACAACCCGACATTGACAGACAGGAAATTCACGATCGATTCGGCAGCGATACGGTGCTTGGCTTCTTCCATGTCAACAGCAAACCTGACGCTCAGAACTCCTGCAACGGCGTGGCAGAATTAAAAAAAGCGATCGCTAATGTCGCCGCCTCTCTTCCCGAAATGGGACGTTCGGTTCCCGCCAAATGGCAGCGAGTGCGGGAAATCTTGCAGACAAACGATCGAGCCTATCTGCCCTACGATGAAGTTATTGCCATCTGCACTCAGCACGGAATCGATAAGGAACAAGCAGAACTATTCCTTCGCATTTCCCATGTCTTGGGGCATATCATCCATTACCACTACGATCCAATACTGCGGGATATTGTCATCCTCAAACCCGACTGGTTGGCCAAGGCAATTAGTTTCGTACTCGATGATGAATTGACCCGTCGCCGCAACGGTTTAGTAGACTTTGAGCATCTCGGTGAATTATGGAGTAATCCCCTGTTTCCAGGCGAGAACGGCTACCCGAAAGAACTACATCCCATCTTTCTGAAGCTGATGGAACGCTTCGATTTGTCCTACCGCGTCGTGCTCGACCCCGCTAAACCCAGTAATACCAGTTTGATTGCTCAACTCGTACCCGATACACGCCCGGAATTGTCCAATTGGGGACAGCAACCGGAAGCCGGAGATAGACAACAAGTACAAATTTGCCGCATTGTAGACGATCGAGGACAACTTGCAGTAGCAGAAGGATTGTTTTACCAGTTGATTGTGCGCTTGCACAAATACTCACTGGGGCGATGCAATTACGAACAAAGTATCCATTGGCAACGCGGTTTGATGCTTGACGACGACTACAACGGTCGGGCATTGCTGGAATATATTGATACTGATGTCAAAATCACCGTGCGGGCTGCTTATCCAGAACGGTTCTTGTCTTATCTCACGGCAGAGATTAAATGGCTAGTCGAGAATTTCTGGGAAGGATTGCGATGTAATGTGATGGTTCCCTGCATTGCGCCTTGCGGTAAAAATTTGCCTGGAAACGGCTTATTTGAGGTAGAGAAACTAATTGAGAGCAAAAAAGATAATCGTCATGATTATCCATGTTCAGCCTGTGGTAAATGGCAAAACATCGATTCTTTGCTGAATAACGCACCGACTGCTCAACCTCCATCCCAAGAAATCGGCATTCAGCAATTCCGAAATATGTTCAAAGACGAGCTAAAAATCATCCGCCAAGATTTAGTAATTGTCGATCGTCGAAATCAAGAACGATATCAGTCATTATCTCAGGAACAGCGGATAATTCTCAGCAAAGTCGATGAGGAATTTGCGTCACTGATGCAAATGCTCACCGATGAAGCGAAAGATGGCCCGCGCCTGTTCAGTTTCAAGCCTGTAGATCCCAAGTTTTTCGATCGCCCAAAATGGATTAGTACAAAATTGCAAATTACCCTCTGGTGCGAACACTCTCGTCAACCGCTTCCCGCCTTAAATCCTCACGACAAGCAGAAAGGAGTTTATGAATTGGAAGTATCGCGCCAATGGTTTACCAAAGCAGCACCCTATCTCAAAATTTTGACCGGAACCCTAAGTTTAGTCTTACCTGTTGCAGCCTCGGCAACCAAGTTCATGCTAGACGAAGCCACCTACAAAGGCATTGAAGAAGAACTAGATTTAGGACAAAAAAGCATCGAGTCTACCTTGAAAGGAAGCGATTTAGCTACTAATTTGTCTACCGAAAGTGATACTCATGATTGGCAACAGGGCGAAGCAGCAATGCGTGCCCAAGGCTCGATTTTGCGAGAATTACACGCGCTGCTAAAAGCCAAAGATCCTGGCTTTGGTGGCTTGGTTCGAGTGCAGAACAGACGGCGCGAATTCCTATGGGTTCACGAGCAATTTGTAGGTGAATATTAAGATTTTTATCTTGACACCGATCGGGCGCTCGCGCGATCGCTCGCGATCTAGCAACAACAGCTACATCGCGAGCATTTTCCTATTTAGCTACTGTTGTACCTACTTTGGCAGCGATCGCTGCTAAAGCGTTGCGGTTGCCTTGCAGAAGGGTGTTATTTTGCTTTACCATGCTGCCACTTAATTCGGGGGGAGCAGGCAATTTAACGCCTAATTTTTCAGCTATCGCGCGGACAATCTGTCTATTTCCCAACAATAATTTGTGGTTTTCTGTCGCTAAGTCACCGCTGCCCGCGCCTGCTACGCTGGGTACAGTTGCACCTACTTTTTGAGCGATACTGGTAAAAATAGCTCGGTTTTGCAAGATTAGCTGTTGGTTAACTTGCAAAGCATTGCTACCGGATGGCGCTGCGTCGTTGCTAACTGCTGCACCTAATTTAGTGGCAATATTTTTAGCAGTTTGGCGATTTTGCAATAGCAAAGCCCGGTTTTCCTGTATAATTGTTTGTTCGTTAGCTTGAGCAACAATTATTTTGTTACCAGCAGGTGCTTGAACGAATTCACCAGCGCTGCCAAATAACCCGGTTGCCAATAAACCAGCACTTAAACCAACTATTAATTTAGACATTTTCTCCTACCTGGATATGTTTTTTGTGGATGGAGCAAATTTTTTGTTGCGTCATCTACCAAAAGAAATATATCAAGACCATCGAAGACAATTTGTAAAAAATCTTACATTTTTTGGCAATAAATGCAAAAACTGCAAGCTCCCATTGCAATTTTTGCAATCCGAAACAGAATCTGGTTGAGGATGGGTAAATTGTCGCAGAAATCCGGTTTCTTGGATAGTGTGCGCGTGGAACTCAGAAACCGGGTTTCTACGAAAAATCTCGTGAAGAGGCGTAAATTCTCAGAGAAACCCGGTTTCTTGGACGCTTACGCGGGGCTCAACCAGGATTCGGTAAATTCTTAACTTCCCGATAAAATCTCTTCGAGTGCTAGTTTCAAATTCGGATATTGATATTGAAAACCAGTAGCCAAAGTCTGTTTTGGTAACACTTTCTGCCCTTCTAAAACAACTTTTGCCCCATCTCCTAACAGCAATTCTAAAGCAAAACCCGGCACCGGCAACCAAGAAGGCCGCTGCAAAACTGCTCCTAAAGTTTCGCACAATTCATTCATCCGCACCGGATTAGGTGCTGTTGCATTCAAAACACCTTCTATTTGCGGATTTTGCAAAGCGTACAAGATTAAATTAACCACATCATCCCGGTGAATCCAAGAAAACCACTGTTTCCCAGTGCCGATCGGGCCACCAGCGAATAATCTAAAAGCTGGGAGCATTTTTGCCAGAGCTCCTCCCATTCCCAAAACTATCCCCAGCCGCAAAATTGCCAGCCGCGTGCCCGCATTTTTCACGGGTTGCGCCGCACTTTCCCAGTCTTTGCAAACCGCCGCTAAAAAATCATCCCCAGCAGGGCTATTTTCGTCAAACTCGGCGGTTTCGCTGGTTCCGTAAAAGCCGATCGCACTTGCACTCACCAACACAGATGGTTTAGGATTCGCATTGGCGATCGCCTCGACCAATTTTGCCGTTGTTAATTTGCGGCTATCCATAATTGCTTGCTGTCTCGCCGCCGTCCATCTTTCCTCGGCGATCGGCACTCCGGCCAAATTTACCACACCATCGCAGCCCGCGATCGAATTTTGCCAATCACCAGACTCCGCCGGAGTGTAGGCTACAACTTCCAAATTCGGATAAGCTGAAGCGGGAAAAACTCGCCGAGCTCGCTCCGAGTCGCGGGCTAAAACCAGCACATTATGCCCTTCCGAATGCAGCCTCTCCACCAGCCTGCTACCTACAAATCCCGTTGCTCCCGCGATCGCTACTTTCATCTTTTACCCGCACTTCACCGTAGACAGCAGTTTGGACGATCGTCCAAACTTGTCTTAGATTATACAATCTGTGAAAGCAGCCCACATCGCCCCAGCCACAAGCCAAGTGTATTTTGATTAAACTGATAGGGGACGCGAGGATCAAAAACAATGCCTGCAAAAAAACCAAAGCTTCTAATTGCTGCCGCGATCGTCGCAGCAGGTAGCGCCGCGGTCTACTTTTACTTCCAGGGTTTGAGCCAACAAGTATCCAACCCTCAAGAGAGCGCCAAAGTTGTACCCGACGAAGCAATGATGGCAGCCTTCATCTCCCCCAATCCCCAAGCGCTGGATCAGTTGCAGCGATTTGGCACGCCAGGGGCTCAAAAGTTAGTCAGTCAGGGTTTGAAGGCCTTTCAAGAACAAAGCTTGGCAGGCACTCAAATAGACTATGACAGGGACTTAAAGCCTTGGCTGGGGGGGGTGATGGTGGCTTTGCTACCCCCTGATGGGGAGGCGAAAACCGAGCCTCCAAAACTGCTGGTTGTAGTCAGCGTGAAAAATAAAATTAGCGCTTGGAATTTTGCTAATAAATTAAAATCTCAGCAAGGTGCAACAACTACTGAAAGCGAGTATAAAGGAGTTAAAATTTCTGAGATTGCAGAGCCAACCGGCAAGCGCTACAGTGTGGCTTTGCTGAACGACCAATTAGTGATGGCTCCTTTGAGAAAGCCTGTGGAATTGGCGATCGATACTTTTAAAGGACAGCCCTCCCTCGCCACGCAGCAGAGTACAACTAAGTTTTTTTCAGAGAGTGCAGGGGTACCGAATCCGATCGCAACTGTTTATATTGCTGACTATCCTGCTGCAATTGAGCAATTGAAAGCTAATTTCCCCGCAGATTTTGAGTGGGCTTCGACAGTGATGCGACAGTTCAAACAAGTCAAGTCAATGGTTGCGGGAATTGGGGCGGACAGTGCGGGACTGAGGGTAAAAACCATCGCTCAGTTAGACCCTAAATTCGCGCCGCCAAATCCACAATTCGCATCGAAATTGTTACCCAGATTTCCCGGCGAAACCATTGCTTTAGTCGGCGGCAAGGGAATTGATAAAATTTGGTCGCAGGCGACGGCAGAGGCAAAAGACAGCCCGGAAGTTGACAGGGGAATTCAGCAGGTGAGGAGTAGTTTTAAACGGTTGGATTTGGATGCGGATCGAGATGTTTTTGGTTGGATGAATGGGGAATTTGCGATCGGGGCGATCGGTTCGGATCGAGGCATTTTGTCTCAGTTGGGGATGGGGGCGGCGATGATTTTTGAAACGAGCGATCGCCCCGCAGCCGAAGCAACCCTGAAAAAACTCGACGCGATCGCCAAAAGCAATCCTACAGTCAGCGTCGCCCCCAGAACCGTTGAAGGCAAAGAAGTTACAGAGTGGCAAATACCCCAGCAAGGCACTTTATTCGGGCACGGTTGGCTGAATGAAAATTCTGTGTTTGTAGCTTTCGGCGGCCCGATCGTCGATGTCATCACGACAGCGCCTAAAGGGCCGTTAAGCAGCAGTCCGAGTTTTCAGGCGATCGCCACTTCTTTGCCTCCGGCCAATCAAGGTTACTTTTACATAGATATGGAAAAAACCATGTCATGGGCCAACCGTTATTTGCTCGCAGTACAGCCAAATTTAGTGGCGCCGCCCGTCGCTGAATTGCTCAATTCTCTGCAAGGAGTTAGCATAGCCACAGCTTCGACAGAACCGACAACTGCTCAGCTTGAGATGCTTTTTGCCTTGAAATCTAACAATTAGAGAATCGCCAATTGGTAATCGGTAATCGCCAATTGGTAATTGCTAATCGGTAATCAGTAATCGGTCATCGGTAATTGGGAATTCTTGCTTCTATCGGTTACATCCGTTACATCCCGATCGCCTGCTCGTTACCGAACTTCCTTCTGACAAAAAAATGACAAAAAAAAGATGCTGCCTCTCAATCGAGGGCAGCTACTTCAGTAAAGCATTTTAATGTCTCTCAAAACTTCAGGATTAACCTTCCGACGTTCCCGACTTATTCGGCAATTGCAAGTCATCGGGATCTACATAGTGACAAACTGCTTTATCCATGCAAATCAATGCCCAACCGGATTTATCGATGCTCATCAACTTGTAAGAGGCTGGCTGAATAAAGAAACCTTTGTGGTTGCGGGTTGCTGGTTTGATGTTAACGTGGCTGTCTGTGCTCATGTCCTTACAACTCCTAGTATTATCGTAGTAAAGTCTGAAAACCCCTGAGCGGGTTGGTCAATCGTCTAAGTCTTCAAATACTAGCACTGACTTCCTGAGTTTTCCATAAAGTTATTTATTGATTTATTACGATGTCGTAATAAACCGCAAAGCCAATTTGCTCGCTCCCCGACCACAAATCGGCTTGAAAGCGCGGTTACGGCTCAAAAAGCCACTGTTTAACCCGGGCGAGACTCTTCCAGTCAGGTTTTTTGCTTAATCCTTCTTCAAAATTCTTTTTAACTTCTTCGAGCAGCTCCTCAGAAGCCATCAGCAGTTGCTGAGCGACTTCTACGTGGGGGCGCACTCCTTTTTCTTTGAGGTCGAGGATGGCGACTGCTAGGTTGATGCGAGCTTGGGGGTCGTGAGGGTTCAATTTAACGGCGGTTTTCGCGGCCTTTTGAGCCGGTGCGGGTTTATTTTCCAACAGGTAGAGCCACGCGAGGCTAGCCCAGGCATTGCCATTTTTGGGAGCTTTCTCGCACACTTCTTTAAACACGGGAATCAGATTAGCAGGGGCTTCGCCAGCTTGGTAGCGATCGAAACCTTCTTTAAACAGTTCTTCTGGCGTCATTCGATTTGAGAATATGCGATTTGAGATTTGAGATTGCGATCGGGTGCATTGGGTGCGGACTTTCGGCAGCCAACCCGAAACTCGCGGTCGTGAGCCATTGTCCGCCAACTGTTAGCAATTAGCAATTACCAATTACCGATGCCCCATGCACGCGCCCAAGCAATTTTCCCATTTAAGCAGAAAAAGAACTGCCGCAGCCACAAGTTTGAGTAGCGTTGGGGTTAGTAAACTTAAAGCCGCCGCCGATCATCGCATCGCTGAAGTCGAGCACCAAACCGTAAAGATAAAGAATGCTCTTGCGATCGCAAACAACCTGAAAGCCTTCGTAGTCGAACACCTCATCGTCCGACTTCACCGTACTCGGGTCTGCGAAATCCATCACGTAAGACATACCAGAGCAGCCGCCCTGCCGCACCCCTACCCGCAAGCAGAGGTCTGTACCTTGTTTTTCTCTCAGACCTAAAACTTGACGGACAGCAGAGTCCGTCATTTGAATGCCCCGCTTTTGTGAAATGGCTTGAGTCATAATTTGCCGAACTCCTGAGACTGTTGTGCAACGCTAAGAGTTTAATCTTATCCGTCCATTGTACAGGGAAGAACTCCGATGGAAGTCCGAAGAAGTCCGAGATTCGAGGTTTGAGGTTTGAGTTATTCGCTGTTGAGGGAAGAAGCCACAAGCAATAAAATCAAGGGTTTGGGCAATGCCAGAACCTCCTAACCGTCCCAATACCCTGGCGATAGATGCTAAAGGCTGAATTTTTAGGTTTTAAATTTTAATTCCCGCAGCGCCTCGTTCCCAACCTCGATGTCCTCTCCCCCTATAGGGTTTATGATTGAGAAGCAGCGGTTGACCGGCTATCGGCACCGCAACAATGCTTCACCCAACGGGCTTACTCTATGGCAGCGCTGAATCGCTCTACTCTTCGTCGGCTACAAAACTTACCTCAAATTCCCAGCGTGTGGGAGGGCGATCGCCGACCGTTATCTAATGCGGACTCGCACATGATCCTAGATGACGACGACGATCCCGAAGCCGGTGGCGAGTGCATTCTCTGGGTAGACGGCTCTGAAGGCATCGTGAGGGCTATGGACGTGATCGGCCCGGATGCCGGCCCAGAGGCGATCGTCCGGGCTCTGCTGCGGGCAATGGAACATCCCCAAAGTCCAGCTCCCTCAGTCCGCCCCCAAAAAATCGTAGTCAAAAACCGAGAAATTCAATTTTACCTGCGGGGCGTACTTCAAGATTTAGGCATTGCCATTGACTACGTACCCGAATTGCCCCTAATTGACGAAATATTTCGGGGAATGCAAGAGGTGGCTGTCAACCGGCCTCCCGAGCTGCCGCCTCAGTACGCTGAAGTTCTAATGGAAAAAGCAGCTCAAATTTGGCACGACGCTCCGTGGCGGACTTTGAGCGAACACCAAATTATATCTATTGAAATCAATCAGTGGGATGTCGCCAGCCTCTACGTGTCCGTATTGGGGCAAGGCAGAATGGATTACGGAGTTTTGCTGTACCGCTCTCTAGAATCCTTGAAGCGGTTTCGAGAGCGAGTCGTCAACGATGACTCTTTTGAAGATTTAGAACAGGCTTTTTTAGGGCAAGACTGTTTGTTTCTCACCTTTGAAAGTGTCGCCGATATTGATGAGGACGACGAGGACGAAATTGATTTAGCCGATTTGCCTCCATCGGAAATAGAACCGAATTTTGGCAACCTGCATCCTTTAGAAGGATTGCGATCGATTCTTTATGAAGAAGAAGCCCTCACGATGTTAGTTGCTCTCGAAGCATTTCACCGCTTTTTCCGCAACAGCCGCCGGAAATTGGGAGCAGAGACGTTTCCCGAACTCAGCAGCCGCTACCGCATCCCTGTTCCGCAGTCTGACGGAGAAACTCACCAGGTATCGGTTAAAGTTTCGACGATGCCCGAGGTGTCCGACGAACTATTAGAAATGCTCGACGATGACGATGATGATGATGAATTTGAAATGCCCCTGCTGCGGGACGATTTGGTGCCGCCAAATTCATTTTTGAGTCTCGGCGTCGTACCTTGGGAAACCGTAGAGTTTCTGCGCGGTA
Organism: Microcoleus occultus BM001215366; assembly: GCA_036700145.1. Classification (GTDB taxonomy): domain Bacteria; phylum Cyanobacteriota; class Cyanobacteriia; order Cyanobacteriales; family Microcoleaceae; genus Microcoleus. The sequence continues at coordinate 4,358 of JAUBOH010000136.1, read as the reverse complement.
ATGCCCAGTTTCACCAAGGTGCAGAAATTGATATTAATACCGCCGGAGACGGTTTGCCGGTGGTGATGATCCAAACTTCCAATCCGAAGGCAAAAACTATGATTCAGGATTTGAAAGAAGCTGGAGGGGTGAAGGCAATTTGTTTTAATCCCGGCGAAGATCCTTTTCAAGATGAGCAATACGACTTGGGTATTTTGCAAGCTAAAAATGGAGAACTGTATTTGTTTGGGGAGTTTAATGAAGACGATCCGGTGCATCAGGAAGCTCGCCAAAAGTGGGAGCGCCGCTGTCAATTAACGAAGGGTTGGTGCGGTTTGGTGATTGCTAAAGGATTGATGGGTGCTTCTCGCGGCCAGCCTCAATTTAAAGATATGATCGCTTTGTTTGAGGTGCGCTGGATGTCTGCTAAAGACTTGGGAATTGGGCCGCTTCAGTTGATGCCAATGTTTTGAAGAGCAGTTGACTGTTGTCAGTAGTCAGTTGTCAGTTGTTGGTTGGCAGTAGTCAGTTGTTAGTTGTCAGTTGTAATTTTTTTGTATTTGAATAACTAAGGAGAATGATTGTGTCAAATTCTACTCAAAAGCGACAAGTGTTAGTCGCCCTTGATGCCGAATTCGCTGAAAAGATAGACCAGCTTACTGATAATTGGACGGAGGCGATCGAGCAAGCTCTCCGTCTCTGGTATGCTAAGCAAATCGAGGATAAGTTGCGGAAGTTTTATCTCAACCGCAGCCAAGAAGATATTGAGGATGAAAAAGAGTGGTTTAATTTGGTAGAGGAACAGATAGAAGAAACATGGAGCAGCGATGGACTCTAACTCAACAACAAAAACTTATCCCCGCCAAGGCGAGATATACCTTTCAAGAGCTATGCGTCAGTTAGGAGATACCAAAAAAAGACCTGTAGTTGTGGTTTCTCCCGATATCCGCAATGAGTTTACAGATTCTGTGATTGTTGTTCCTTTCACAAGTAACCTTGCGGGAGTAGAAAACCCTACTCGCGTATTGATTCCTGCGGGTGAGGGAGGATTGCAAGCTGATTCTCTAGCTGTATGCGAAAACGTTTCTGCTTTGCGGCAGACGTTTCTAGAACAAGGCCCTTACGGTGAAATTAGTGCTGTGTCTTTGGCAAGAATTCAGAGGGCGGTACAAGTGTCGATCGGCATTTACGAACTTTAATCCTATTTCTGATATTCTAAAATTTGTTACAATTTGTAAAAATACTGTAAAGGATAGGTAAAATGCGGGTTGCGATCGCAGGTGCGGGACTGGCTGGAATGACCACAGCCGTCGATTTAGTGGATGCAGGCCACGAAGTAGAAATTTTTGAATCCCGCCCCTTTGTCGGCGGTAAAGTCGGCAGTTGGGTAGATCCAGACGGCAATCACGTTGAAATGGGTTTGCACGTTTTCTTCGGCTGCTATTATAACTTATTTGCCCTGATGAAAAAAGTCGGGGCATTTGACGATTTGCTCGTCAAAGAACACGTCCACACTTTTATCAATCGAGGCGGCGAAACTGGTAGTTTAGATTTTCGCTTTCCGGTGGGTGCTCCGTTTCACGGATTGAAGGCATTTTTCACTACATCTCAGCTATCGGTACAGGACAAAATCCAAAATTCGATCGCCCTGGGAACTAGCCCGATCGTCCGAGGTTTGATAGACTTTGATGGAGCGATGAAAACCATCCGCAATTTGGATAAAGTTAGTTTTGCTGACTGGTTCCGCAGCCACGGCGGCAATCAAAATTCCCTCAAAAGAATGTGGAATCCGATCGCCTACGCCCTGGGTTTTATCGATACTGAAAATATTTCAGCCCGGTGTATGTTGACAATCTTTCAATTCTTTGCTACCAAAACAGAAGCATCAAGGATGCGAATGCTGGCCGGTTCTCCCAGCGAATATTTGCACAAACCAATTGTGGAGTATTTGGAAAGCAAAGGCACGAAAATTCACACGCGCCGCCGAGTGCGAGAAATTCAGTTTCAAGAAGGTGCAGAAACCCGCGTCACCGGCCTAGCAGTAGCCAGCGGCGAAACGGAAGAAATTATTACCGCCGATGCTTATGTTTTTGCCTTAGATGTGCCGGGAATTCAAAAAATATTGCCTCCAGCTTGGCGGAAATGGTCGGAATTTGACAATATTTACAAATTGGATGCTGTGCCCGTTGCTACAGTGCAATTGCGGTTCGACGGTTGGGTAACGGAATTGGAAGATGAAGCGCAGCGCAAACAGTTGAGCCACGCTGTCGGAATCGATAATTTGCTATATTCAGCAGATGCAGATTTTTCGTGTTTTGCGGATTTGGCGCTGACGAGTCCCAAGGATTATTATAAGGAAGGACAAGGTTCTCTGTTACAGTTGGTGTTGACTCCTGGAGATCCGTTTATCAAACAAAGCAATGAGGCGATCGCCCAACACGTACTCAAGCAAGTTCAGGATTTATTTCCATCAGCGCGGGAATTAAACATGACTTGGTACAGCGTAGTTAAGCTCGCTCAATCTCTGTATCGCGAAGCACCGGGTATGGATGTTTATCGCCCCGCTCAAAAAACGCCGATCGGCAATTTCTTTCTAGCAGGAAGTTACACTCAGCAAGACTATATTGATAGCATGGAAGGAGCAACTCTTTCAGGGCATCAAGCGGCGAAGGTAATTCTGGAAGCTTACAGTCATTAGTCATTAGTCATTAGTCATTAGTCATTAGTTGGTTATTGGTTGTTGGTTGTTGGTTACTATTTGCTGGTAATAATAACCAATAACCTATTCCCCATGCCCCATGCCCCATGCCCATTCCCAATCTAAAATCTAAAATCCCAAATCAAAAATCCTATGACAGATTGGTTAGAACACAGTGTACAAGTAGAAGTAGCAATTCCCATCGAATTAGCGTGGGAACTTTGGTCTGACTTAGAACAAATGCCGCGCTGGATGAAGTGGATAGAATCTGTTCGCGTTCTCGAAGAAGATCCAGAATTATCGCGCTGGAAACTCGCCACCGGCGGGTTAGAATTTAGTTGGCTTTCTCGAATTTTAAAATTAGTGCCGAATCAGATAATTCAGTGGGAATCGGCTGACGGTTTGCCAAATCGGGGTGCGGTAAGATTTTACGATCGCAAAAACAGCAGCATTGTCAAACTGACGGTAGCTTATGGAGTTCCCGGCTGGTTGGCAAAATTGATGGACAATTCATTTCTAGCGCGAGTCGTTGAATCGACTCTTCAGGCTGACTTGGAAAGGTTTAAAGAATATGCTCTGAATGTTAAAGCTAGATATTAAATGCTGCGGACTGAAGTCCTCACTACAAACTGGTTTGTAGCAAGGACTTCAGTCCTTTAATTTTAAATTGTAACGCTTGCAGTCGATCGCCCTTGGGCTTTCGTATGATAGAGATACGCTGCTGATTCCTTCTCGGTTCAGTTATGAGTTATTGCCTAAACCCCGCTTGTCACAACCCCCAAAATGCCGATCGTACCCAATTCTGCCTTAGTTGCGGCTCCAAACTGTTGCTCAGAGAGCGTTACCGCGCCCTCAAACCCCTCGGGCGCGGCGGTTTCGGCCGCACTTTTTTAGCAGTAGACGAGGACAAACCCTCGAAACCGCGCTGTGCAATTAAACAGTTTTTCCCGCTATCCCAAGGTACCAGCAGCAGCGAAAAAGCAGCCGAATTATTTAACAGAGAAGCAGTGCGGCTGGACGAATTGGGAAAACACCCGCAAATTCCCGAACTGCTAGCGCACTTTCAGCAGGAACGCTATCAGTATTTGGTGCAGGAATTTATCGAAGGCCAGAATTTACAGGAAGAGTTGACGCGGACTGGGCCTTTCAGCGAAAGTCAGATTCTCAGTTTGCTAAATGATTTATTGCCAGTATTGCAGTTCGTGCACTCGCGCAGTGTAATTCACCGAGATATTAAACCGCCCAATATTATCCGCCGCCGCATTTCTCAACCTCCGATCATTTATACTTACCCAATATTAACCGGGGAATTAGTTTTAGTTGATTTTGGCGCTGCCAAACTTGTGGAGGGTTTGAGAGAAACTGGTACAGTTATCGGTTCGCCCGAATTCGTCGCGCCGGAACAAATTAGAGGTCAAGCGGTTTATGCCAGCGATTTGTACAGTTTGGGAGTAACTTGCATTTATTTGCTAACTCAAATATCTCCTTTTGATTTGTTTGATATTAATCAGGATGCTTGGGTTTGGCGGGACTTTTTGAAAGTTCAAATCGATCCGAAATTAAGCCGCATTCTCGACAAAACGATCGAACCGAGTCTCAGTCGCCGCTACAAATCTGTAGCTGAGGTACTCCAAGATTTGCAACCGCATCAAGGGGCGGGCACGGGGGCACCGCCCCTTGA
>JAUBOH010000135.1:7286-15479 GCA_036700145.1 Microcoleus occultus BM001215366 | reverse complement strand
TGCCGTGTCCCTACAATTAATGGGTAGGGACACGGCACTGCCGTATCCTCCGTATCATTCCGATGCCACCGGAATTGTGATAACAAGATTTTTTGGAGTAAACGAACCGCGAAGACGCAAAGAACGCGAAGGAAGAGAAAGAAGAGGGAGAGAGTTTAGGCTGAAAGCGGGAACTGCTTGCTGATGTTCCACCTGCTGCCGTCGTGAAGTAGCAAGGTTAACGCCGCAGCGGTAAACTCAAAGTGGAGCGATCGCTCTTGAAATTCCAACCAAGCCTTTTGAAAATTCTCCTGGGTTAAGTCGCTAAACGCCACAGTCACGTGCGGTACAAATGGGCGAGTCTGAGAAAGCCGATCGGCAATTCCCCAATTTGCCTCCAAATAACTCATCAAATCTTTTTGCAGTTCCAGCAATTCCGGCGATTTGACAACATCAACATAAATGACGCGGGGCGCGAAAGCAGCAAAACCGGAGAGAGTAACTGGAATTGCCAAGCGCTTAGCAGCAAACGTCTTTAAACTTTCCTCTAATTTCGGAACATCCGCCGCAGCCCATTCAAAAGGAATTTGCAGCGTGATGTGCGGCGGCGAGTGCAAAGCGCGGCGGCTGTTGTAGCGATCGGCAAAATACAGTTTAATCTCAGTAATGCGCTCTTGAATATCGGGAGGCGGCACTAGAGCAATAAAAAATCGCTGTTTTGACGAGCTCATAGGATAACATCGCAGTTAAGAAAGGATGGTGGAAAATTGAAGGCTGGAGCTTATGCCCTAGCCTTCATTGCTCATCGCCCATTCCCAATCTAAAATATAAAATCTAAAATCCAAAATAAAAATGGCTTGGTTTGTCAAAATTGAACAAGGAATTGTCGAAAAGCCTGTCTTTGACCAGTACGTGCCAGCTCACAGAGCTTATGTCCGAGAGTTGATTTCTAAAGGACACCGAGCGAAAACTGGCTACTGGGCGCGGCGGGGCGGCGGTATGTTGATGTTTGAGGCGGGTTCGATGGATGAAGCAAGGGCGATCGTCGCTGAAGACCCGCTGGTAAAGAACGGTTGCGTTATTTATGAAATTTATCACTGGTGTGTGGTTGAAGAATAAATAACTGTGTTATACTCCTAAGTGAACTGGACCCACGCGATTCCAACGCCCAAATCTTGTCAGGACCGGAAGGTAGCAGCAACACGGGATGCTTGTAATAGGCGTGGTCTCCGGTTCACCCAGTTTTATGAGGTGTAGCTCCTATGCCTGGTTTCGGAGATATTTTACAGAAAGCAGTTTACCTTGGTGTCGGGCTAGCTTCCTACGCTGGTGAAAAAGCTGGCAGCAAGTTAACTGAATTACGCACTGAAGCCCAAAAGCTGGCAGACGAATTGGTGAAGCGGGGCGAGATGTCAACGGAAGAAGCCCGCCGCTTTGTAGATGATATGGTACAACAGGCCCAGCAGCAGCAACCGCCTGTAGAAGCTGCTGGGGACAAAAAACCGGCTGAACCTCGGCGGATCGAAATTGTTTCTGAGGATGAAGATGTTTCTGCAAAAGATGCTAAAGAAACCGGCGGTGTAGACAAGCTCCGCGAACAGGTGCAGAATTTACAAGACGAATTGCGGCGGCTGAAGCGCGATTAAGCAGCAAAAAGCTCGCTCCGCTAAGCATGAAGGGAACTCGGGATAATAATCTTGAGTTCCCTTTTTGAATATCTCGCCTGTCAGATGTGGACGGATATCAGGCAATAGGTAATAGAATTGAAAGTAGGTGCGATCGCCCCGCATGAGCCTGGCTCCACCTCAGTGTTAAATATTTTGCAATAGCAAGCTGTCAAATTCATGGAAGATTGGTCTAAAGATTTTTTTGAAGTAATGGAAAATGCTGCTTCTGAAGTAGAGCATTTTTTCAGCGACATCAGCGAAGAGTTTGTCGAAATGCTGGACGTTTTGGCCAAGATTTCGGAAGAGTTTACAGAACAAGTACAAAACAACCTAATTCCTGAAGTTGACGGCTATTTACAGGAATTTGACGGTTATTTTAATGAATTTCTCGAACCGATAATTGAAATTTGTCGGGATTTTGACCCGGAGTTTGATGAGATAGATTTGTCGATGGTGACTTATGTAGACCCTTCGCCGACACAGCAGCCGGCTTGTCGCGGTTGTAGCAACTATCACGGTCAAGTTTACGGCGGCAATTTGTTGGTTTGTGCGATGCACCCTACTGGTGTTGAGTCTGATGCAAGTTGTCCAGATTGGGAAGCCGACAGCGATCTGAATTTTTAGAGGGATTAAGAGCTTATGGTAATGTTAATTGAATCTCCATCAAAGATTTCTCTGGAAGAGTTTTTGCTGCTTCCAGAAACGAAGCCGGCTAGCGAGTATGTTGATGGTCAAATTTATCAAAAATCTATGCCGCAAGGAAAACACAGCACATTACAATTCGAGTTCCCATCTGTAATTAATCGAGTTGGTAAACCGCAGAAGTTAGCTTATGCGTTTCCAGAATTACGCTGTACTTTTGGCGGACGTTCTATTGTTCCAGATATCGCAGTATTCGAGTGGGCGCGGATTCCTTTGAATACTAAGGGAGAAATTGAAAATAGGTTTGAAATTGTGCCGGATTGGACAATTGAGATTTTATCGCCGGATCAAAATCCAACTCGGGTAATCAATAATATCTTGTTTTGCTTAAATCACGGTGCTAAATTGGGTTGGCTGATTGACCCGGAAGAACGATTAGTCATTGTTTTTAAACCGCAGCAGCAGCCTGAGATTAAGGAGAATGAAGATATTTTACCTGTACTTGATGTGCTGTCAGGTTTACAACTGTCGGCGGCAAATTTGTTCGATCTGTTAAGTTTTAGTTAGAAATAAGTTATAGTTGAATTTAGGGAATTTTGCATCTAACGGCATTTAAAAGTGAATCACTTAATCGCCAATAATTCGCAACTTGGGTTTCCGAGAATGCCGCCAACGCTACAATTGCGCGAGTATCAGCGAGTTGCGGTTGCTAATTGGTTTGCCAATAATGGGCGCGGTACGCTGAAGATGGCGACTGGTAGCGGCAAGACGATTACTGCACTGGCGATCGCCACTGAATTGTACCAAAAAATTAACCTGCAAGTCCTGCTCGTAATTTGCCCTTATTGCCACCTCGTCAATCAGTGGGCGCGCGAATCCGAGAAATTTGGTTTAAAACCTATTTTGGCTTTTGAAGAGGCTCGCAGTTGGCAAAATAAGCTGGCTGCGGGTTTGTATGAAGTGCGATCTGGCGATTCCCTGCGGGATAGCTGCGCTTCACGGGCATTTCTGACAATCATAACTACTAATGCTACCTTAATGGGAGATAGTTTGCGATCGCAACTCCGCTATTTTCCCGAAAAAACTCTAATCATTGGAGACGAAGTTCACAACCTAGGCGCGCCCCGTTTAGGACAAAGTTTACCCCGCAATATTGGGTTGCGTCTCGCCCTTTCCGCCACCCCAGAAAGACATTTCGACGAACAAGGAACCGAAGCTATTTTAGATTATTTCGGCCCAGTTTTGCAGCCGGAACTCACCTTAGCCGATGCCATCCGCCAAAAAGCATTAGTACATTATTTATACTATCCGATTTTAGTAGAATTAACCGAAGCTGAAACCCGCAAATACTCCTACTTAACTAAAAAAATTGGCTGGGCGCTTTGGGGCGATGAAAAAGTAGAAGAAAACGATGCTTTAACAAATTTATTAATACAGAGAGCTAGGTTAATTGGGGCTGCTGCTAATAAGTTAATAGCTTTACGAGAATTAATGATTAACCGTCTCGATACTGCACATACTTTATTTTACTGTGGTGATGGTTCAGTGGAAGGAGCGACGCGAAAAAATAACAACCGCCAACTAACAGAAACTGCTAAGTTATTGGGTTCAGAATTAGGCTATCGAGTCAACACTTATACCGCGTCAACTCCTTCAGCAGAAAGAGAAAAATTGCGCCAACAGTTTGAGAGTGGAGAATTGCAAGGCTTGGTAGCGATTCGGTGTTTAGATGAAGGCGTTGATATTCCAGCAATTCGCAATGCTGTAATTTTAGCAAGCAGCAGCAATCCGCGCCAGTTTATTCAGCGCCGGGGACGCATTTTGCGGCCGCATCCAGGGAAAGAAAGAGCAACTTTATTTGACATGATTGTTTTACCTCCCGATTTGGGCAGGGAAACTTTAGAAGTCGAGCGCAACTTGCTGCGAAAAGAGTTAAAGCGGTTCTTGGAATTTGCCGATTTAGCTGACAATGCTGGGGAAGCTAGGGTGAAATTGCTGCAAATTCAAAGACGTTACGGGCTATTAGACATTTGACATTTATTCGCGTTCGGTTTATGTTTGAGAATATATAATTATTCGATCACGGTTTGAGTTGCTAGTTTAGTTTGCTTGCACGCGCAAAACTCAGAAACCGGGTTTCTTCGTATATGTCTGGTGACGGTAGAGCAAAACTCCTAGAAACCGGGTTTCTCGCCTCCCATGCGTAGCTCTGTACTTTTTAATATTTGTCCAAAAAAATATGACTGAAAATCTGAATGAAAATCTGATTATGGCATTTAGATATGAAGATAGCGCGATCGCAGCCGTACCGACAAGCATTTTAGCAGAAAAGCGTTCTGCTTATCAAACTCATCAAGAATTGAGCGACGTACAGCAACCAATTACTAGCGCGCCGCCCGAAGTCCGACAAATTATCGAGCGGGTATTAGAAATTGAAAAAGATAAACTGTACATGAGGGCTCCCCGCTATATTAGCGATGACATTTTGAAAGTTATTAAGGAAGCAATTGTATGAAGCTGATTTCAATTATTCTGTGCAATTTCCGGCAGTTTTTCGACCAAACTCCCGAAATTAAGCTAGCCTGGGGCCCGAAAAATATTACAGTGATTCACGGCAATAACGGTGCTGGAAAAACAGCTTTGATGAATGCCTTTACTTGGGGACTTTACGGAAATTTGAGCGCGGGTTTTACGGAAGAACAATTAGTAAATAAACGCGCTATTGCGGAAGCAAAACCTGGCAAACGAGTACCTTGTTGGGTGGAAATCGTCTTTGAACACGACAGCAAGCGTTACCAAGTAAGGCGCAGTCGCCATGCTTACAAAAGTCAAAATAGTGTCGAGCACAGCAAAAGCGAATTGTTTATGCAGGTAGCAAAAGATGACGGTCGCTGGATGCTGCCGCCCCAGCATCCTGATGATATTATCGGACGAATTTTGCCGGAAAGTTTGCATCAATATTTCTTTTTTGACGGGGAGCGAATCGAGCAAATTGTCCGCCACGATAAGAAAGCAGAAATTGCTGAAGCTACTAAGGAATTGCTGGGAGTAGAGGTGCTGAATCGCTCGATCCGACATTTGGGAGATGCCAGAAAGTCTCTAGAAACAGATTTAAGAATGATTGGCAGTTCCGAAATTAAGAAACTTTTAAGAGATAAGCAAGATTATCAAAAAGAGGTAGAAAAATCTTTACAAAAACAAGTGGAAATTGAGCAAGAATTGATTCACCAAAGCGAGTTAAAAAAAGCAGTTAACGGTGATTTGCTGCAACTGGGCGGTGCTGCAGAATTGCAAAAATTGCGAGACGAATTGGCAAAGCAACGCAATTTATTTAAACAACAAATTGTGATGGCGGCCGATGCTATAAAGCGAGCAATTTCTGTGCGCGGTTACGCGGTATTTCTGTCGGATGCTGTGACGGAATTTGACGTAATTGTCGGGGGTTTGCGGGACAAGGGCGAGTTGCTTTCAGGGATTCAACGGCCGTTTTTGGAAGGGTTATTAGCGCAGCAGCGGTGCATCTGCGGTGCCCAATTGGTGGAGGGTTCTGAAGCTCGCGAAAATGTTAGCGGTTGGATGGATAAAGCGGGTGTTGGCGATGTGGAAGAAACTACGATTCGGATTAGCGATCGGGTAAATGAAATTGATAGACAAGTGGCTGATTTCTGGGAAGAAATTGACCGTCAGCAAGGCAATGTCAGCCGATCCAGAGCCGAACTTTCTCGGGTGGAAACGCAGTTAGACGATATTCAAAACAAGCTGCGAAATTTTCCTGACAGCGATGTGAGCGGCTTGCAAAAGCGCTTGGATGAAATTGAGGCAAAAATTGGCGATTTGCACCGGGAAACTGGCTCTAACCAGCAGCAGATTGAGAGTTTGAATACGTCGCTTGTGGCTTTGGACAAGCAAATCGACAAGCAGCAACTGAACGAGCAAAGGCAAGTATTGGCCCAGCGCCGGATTGCTGCGACTCAGGATGCGATCGATCGCCTAACTGAAGTGCGATCGCGCTTGGAAAAACAGTTTTGTTCTCAGCTAGAAAAGCGGGTGCAAGATATTTTTAGTCAAATTTCTTTTACTCCTTACATTCCTAAGTTGAGCGACAAATACGAACTGACGCTAGTAGAAAATACGTCGGGAAAAGAATCTTTAGTTGCTGCTTCTACGGGAGAAAATCAAATTCTCAGTTTGTCGTTTATCGGCGGAATTATTGAAGGCGTGCGCGAGTGGAGTCAAAAAAATACTTTGATGGGCCCGGATAGCAGTACCTTTCCCATTGTGATGGATTCTCCCTTTGGCAGTTTGGACGAGATTTACCGCAAGCAAATCGCGAATAAGCTGCCGAAATTGGCGAATCAATTGGTGGTTTTGGTAACTAAAACTCAGTGGCGCGGAGAAGTTGAGCGAGAAATGGAAAGTTGCACTGGCCGCGAATACGTGCTGGTGTACAATTCTCCGAAAGCTGATTGCGAAGAAGATGCGATCGAGCTGGGCGGGACGCGCTATCCTTTAGTTAAGCACAGTCCGAATGAATTTGAATATACGGAAATTGTAGAGGTGGATTATGGCTTCTAGTTCGGCAATGACGCAGGTTTTGGAAACGGATGTTTGGGTGAAAGCGACATGGGAAGAGTTTCTGGCTTTTGCTGATGACTCAACTTTGGAAAAAGGCAAGTTTTATTACGATCGAGAACAAATGAGGGTAGAAATGTCACCAGTAGGGCCATTGCACGCGCGTCATAATTCAATTATCCCGTATGTAGTTATTCTGTTTGCTGCATTGAGAAATATCCGAGTAGTTCAATTTGCTAATGCCAGTTTCCGCAAAACAGGTATTCGTGAGTTTCAACCCGATCTAGCTTACTACATCGGTTCGGATTTGAGGGTTCCTCCTAATGACAGTAATTCACCTGTTGATTTAAATCAATACGATCCGCCTAATTTGGTAATAGAAATTGGGGCATCTTCTTTTAACGATGATTGAGGTGGTAAACGGTTGCTTTATGAAGGTGCAGGAATAGGTGAATATTGGGTGGAACGTGCGAACACAGGGGAGGTATTTGCATTTGCAATTAATGGCGGAGGTAGCCGGAGAATTCAAGAGTCGCGGGTTTTGCCGGGGCTGGAAATCGCGTTAGTTGAGGAAGCTTTAAATAGAAGTCAGACGCAAGATGACGGGGAAATTAATCGCTGGCTGATTCAAACTTTTAGTCAAAGTTAAAGGAGTGTTTGAGGTGGGAAAAGAGTATAATAAGTTGGTGCGCGATCGCATTCCTGAAATAATTCGCAAAAGCGGGAGTGAATGCGAGTTTGTAATTTTGTCCGATGCAGAATACCGTCAAGCTTTGCTGCAGAAATTGATTGAAGAAGCGGGGGAAGCGGCGGTTGCTGACGAGGAAGAGTTGGTGGCGGAATTGGCGGATTTGTATGAGGTGATAGATGCGGTGATGGTGAGTTTTGGGATTTCGGGCGATCGCATTTTAAACGCACAAGCCAAGCGCCGGGAAACCAGAGGCGGTTTTGCACAAAAAATTATGTTGTTGCGTACATTAAGCATTGAAGGTGACAGCTAGATTCTCGACTTCTCTAAAAAGTCTGATCTTAAGCAGTGTATAATAGTGAGAAATTACATATTAATTGCAATGGCTGCTAACCGAGTTAGAATTGCTAAAGATAAAGCAGATTTAGTTAAATCATTAATTTCATCAGAACACAAATCCTCACCTTTCCAGACTTACGCTGATGTCATCGCATTCGCCGCATCCTTGGGAAATAAACGTAAAAAACGCTTACCCTTGGGGGAAATTTCTAAACGAGAACCCGGTTCGATTGACCTTGATATCTTTGTATCCAGAGGTTACGATATGGCGATTAAGTTAATTGCGATCGCCGAAACCAAAAATCC
>JAUBOH010000135.1:0-7186 GCA_036700145.1 Microcoleus occultus BM001215366 | reverse complement strand
AAACATACCGAAAGAGCTTTCACCTGGTTAAAAGCAGACTACCCCTATCAAATTGGCACTCCCCCTGTAGGAATTCTCAGTAAATATCCGATTGTATCCAGCGAAATACTGCACTTGGCCGACCATCCAGAAACGCAGCAGCGGGCAATTATTAAATTTAACGAACAAGAAGTAGTGATTTATAATATGCAAGCTACCGGGCCGTGGTTGAGCCGCTCTAAAAAATTGCGTTTTCTCAAAATTCCAGTTTACAAATATGACAAACGCTCGCCTGAAATTCAAGATTTAGTGCAGCGAGTTGAGCGAGAAACTCTGCCAGTAATTGTCGCGGGCGATTTTAATATGACAGACGAAACTCAAGACTATGACAGGGTGCAGAAAGTCATGCAAGATGCCTTCCGAAAATCGGGATGGGGGTTTGGTTTTACCTGGCCTCACGGTTGGGAACTTAAGTTATTGCTAAAAAGGTCGAATTGGAGATTAAATTATCCCGTTTTTCGGATTGATTATATTTGGTATTCAAAGCATTGGGGTGCTAAATCGAGTTCGGTTCTAGAGGCAACTGAGTCGGATCATTTGCCTGTAGGAGCGGAACTTATTTTGTTAAATGAAGCCAGATTGTGAGAAATTTTTTAGTCAATACCAGTCTGCGATTGCGAGTTCCGAAACTCTAGAAAATTCGTTGACATTGTGGGTGACGAGAGTCGCTTGCAGGGCTACGGCTGTCCCTGCAATCAAAACATCGATCGGGCCGATGGGAGTACCTTGTTGCTCCAACTGGGCGCGAATAGTAGCAGCCGCAAGAGCAGCATCGCGATCGAAAGGAATAACGTTAACTCTGCTCAAAAATTGCTGAAGTTGTTGGGTGCGTTTTGCGGGCGAATTGGATTTAGCAATGCCGACTTGCAACTCAAAAAGGACGATCGTAGAAACGACTATTTCCTGGGGAGAAACATTAGCAAGGTTTTGAGCAACTTGTCCTTGACCTTTGAAATAGTAGATCAAAGTGTTGGTATCCAAAACGTACATTTACAGACTCTCCCGCAGGATGTCTTGTCCGGATTCAGCACGAATATCTTCCAAAGATGGAAAATCTTTTGCCCAAGTTCCAGCAAGGGAAAAAACCAGTTCAGTCCAAGGAATCGCAGAGTCTATGGTGTCTGTTGCTTGGTTTGCGCTCAGGCGCTTGGCACAAACGAATTCAGCGAAAGTGAGAATTTCGCTGGCTTGGTCTTTGGGAAGGGTTTTGACGATTGCGTAAATCTGTTCAGCGATGGTCATAATCAGGTTTTAGGTAAGGTGCAGATTCAATTATACAAAACCAATTTGCTTCCTGCTTTATCAGTCGTCGTCGCTGTGGACTTTGCCCAATAAAAACTTAGCTGAGCACTGGCGGCAATCCTACCTCTTTCGGCTGCACAAACCTGCTATTAAAACTAACAGCTTTATCCTCAAAAGTTCTCGCTTGGGCCACCGCTTGCCGCAAATGAGCTCGATCCATATCGTCCCCAATTCCGGCTACCAAATATACAATTAACTTCGTCGCTAAATCCTTCCCAGAAACCAACATTCGCTTTTTATTCGGATCGTACAAAATCCCGTACCACGCAGACTCAGGATTATCCATGTGGCTGAATCCTTCATCCACATCGTACTTGCGGAGTTTGTCGAAAATAGATTTCAGCGAAAGTTTCTTTCTAAATACTAGAATCCCCAAAGCATTAGCTAAAGCAATTTGACCGACTGGACGAAACAAAATATTTCCCTCGCCACCAGGCTTTTCAAAACTAAATCGGCGCAATTCTGCTGTTTCTTCGCCACTTTCAATTCTTTGATAGCTAGGCAAAGTTGCTAAATGATCGAACAATTTTTTAAACTCTTCTATTCCCTCTTTTAGTTCCTCATCTTCCGGGCGCATGGGAATCAAACCTTTTCTTTCCGGCTTCCAATGGGGGAATTTGTATTCTAAATACCGTTCCGACATATCTTGCAAGGCTTGCAATGTGGTTAACACAGTTGATTTGGCTGCGACTGTGGCGCTGTCCCAATTGACGCGGGGGTTTCTGTCATCTTGTTCTTTTAATAAGGGATGGGTGACGGCAATTTTGCGGGCGCAAATCGCAAATCCGTTATCCTCGTTCAATAATGCTAGCTGTCCCTGACTCAGCGTTACCGCCATTAGGTTAACGTGCACAAAGATCGATCGCACTCGCCGCTGTGCTTGCTGCCGCGTTTCCCCCGCCACAGCCGCCGGGATAAACTCAATTCCGATTTTTTCGTGAGCTAATTTATACACTGTTTCGGGGTCGATTTGATACTCGTCTGCTAAATCTTCGAGGGTAATCGCAGCGCCGACTGGTTTTTTATTTTTGTTGTATCTTTGCAGGATTCCGGTTTTAATTAAACTCATTAAACCTTGAACTCCCATCAGCCGATGCTGGCCGTCTAAGGCAAAAATCGAAACTTTTTGAGATACATTCAAAAGCCCTAAATTCTCGTTTTTATCAAAGGATGTAAATTCAGCAGCCGATTGGGTTGCTACGCCATTTTTATCCCATTCCTCGGCTAGAGGATTGTCTACCCACGGGGGACTGACGACTACTAAAACTGCGGGGAATTTGTGCGATTTTCGGGCTGCGAGATATTGAGTGAGGGCTGCGAGGCGCGACCAATCTAAGGGGCGCTGGATAATTTCGTCGATGGTTTCGTCGTCGCGGATGATGTTGTTAGTTTGGAGGTCGAATTTTTGCCGGAAAAGCGGCATTTGCGAGGCGAAACGGACGCGGGAATCCAACCATTCGAGGGTGACTGAACCGATGTATGCTTCGGTGTTTCCCATTTGGGTTTTTTGGACAAAAATGCGATCGTCCTTTCCTAAGTAATTATCTAATAAAAGTGCGATTTCTTGTCTTTCGCGATTTTCTTTTTCCAAAAATTGGTTGGCGAGGTCATCCGCTGGTTTGGTGTTCATCGGCGGTTTTTATATTATTTTGGTATTTTTTCAAAAAATATCATATATTAAACTTTGTGTCAAGAGTTGTTTTTAAAAAAGTTTTGTGAAATACTTAAATTATGTCTTGATAGCCCAGTTACATACCACAAAATATCTCAGAGGATTTCTAAGTCTAGGGCGAGTGTTAGTTGGATGAGTAATTATTTGAAAGCGAGGTTGGGTTTGGAAACCGCAGATGCAGCACAGGCGGGAAGCCCGTGCCATTCTAAAAGCTAGCTGTGAGTTAAATTAAAATAGTGTCTAAATGGTTCTGCAAGAATGCCCAAAATTTGGTCTATCTGAGTAATAAAATATTCAGTCAAATCAATTTTCAATAACTGATTTTGCAGGATGAGGAATTTCCAGTTTGTCCCGGTTGAAACTGCTCCATAAATTGCAGATTGCTCTTGTCCTTTGCGAGCATTAAATATTTGAGCTGCTGCCATCTGAGCCGCACACTGTCCCAATCCGATTCTAATATCGTTGTCTTTTGCTTCGACCAATGTCAATACTGGGGCAGTCACCAATGATTGATTGCTGGACGCACTGAGGAGAAAGTCACAAGCTCCGGTTAATCCTTTGCTCTCTTCTACGTTAAATGTGTTGCCGGAAAAGTAGCCAATTTTGTTGTTAAAGGTGCGCCGAATTTCGAGTAAAATGGGAGTAATGATTAATTCCGATCGGGCTTTTTCGGTGCTGATACTGGATGCTAGGTCTAAGGCTTCGTCTAGGGTTTGTTTGAGGCGCTCTGAAGGTGCGATCGGGGTAATTTGACCGAATAAGTGGGGAATGTCTTCGACGGTTAGATCCAGGGTTGAGACGGCTTGGTCGATCGTTTTGAAGTCGCTGTATGACATATCTGATTTTGGGGGTGGGATGGATTTTGGAAGCGCAGATGCAGCACAGGCGGGGCGATCGTGCCACAATGAAGGCGGATAATATGAGTTAAATCCATTCTAGATGGGCTTTTACTTGGCTGACTGCTACTTTTACACTACTAGCATTTGATGACATTTTGTATGATTTATTATTGGTCTGGGTGGAGTTATACAAAACTACATTACCCTCCCAAAGATGGCTTTTTCTAGACCAATCTAATTGAGCTAGTTGCAAAACTTTTTTTGTTTCAAAATCTTGGTTATCTGTGTCGTAAGTACAGTAGAGCAACCGACCTAAAATTTCTAGTCCTACGCTTCTACCCAAAATACAGTAGTCGGTAAATTTATTAACATCTTCAATTGTCAATTCTGCCAGGCTTGTTTCACAAATATCTCTTGTCTGACTGCATTCGGAGAAAAATTTATTAAGAGTTCTAGCCAAAATATCTGATGATTCTGCAACATCATAATCCTTAAGTTCATCAACGGGATCGTCTGTAAATGCACAACTTACTGCTCTTGCTATGAAATTTGTTGTATATATTAACTTCTTTTTACGGTCGGGACTAGATTTTATTTTATCTGTCTTTTTATAAAACATTGCAACTTTTTCAAGTAAGCTTTTGGTAATACCAACTCGACCTTCAAACTCACCAAATGATAAAAGTAAGGATTTATCAAGTTGTCTTGTCTGCGCCATATCTCGAAAATCAGCCTGACACTGGTTGAAGTCTTCCTCTAAAACCAGCGTGAGCGGAAAATCATTATCACCGATTAAGTCGCCTCGATCGCTTTCAATTAACTCGTGAATAGCGCGCTTGCGATGCTGTCCATCAGTAATATCTAACTTAACGCCACGAGGTATAATTACTAGACAAATCCCTCTACCTAATTCGATAATCTCAATCTTGTCAGGAGCTACATTTGCAGTCAGTGTCCCTAAAATCCAGGGTAGATCCCTTTTGGCGCGTTTAAGAATATATTGTTTTACTTCTTCAGTATGACCCTTTACCTCTGGACGATTTTTACCAGAATCAGGATCGTTTCCAGTGGAAGGTTTTGCTTGGAGGAGAGTCGGTAAGTCATTGGCCGGGATATTTATTTGCACCATTTTCCGCTTCCCCTGCTGGAAAATTAGCCCTGGATAGCACTTCTCACGGTGGTACTTGGCGAAGTAGGGAGCAAGTAACTCATCAATTCCTGGAACTCGATCGGACTGAGTAGGGTTATTGTCAGACATATAAGTTAATAAAAATTGTGTTACCACACAATTTTACATCACCAACCATATAAATGTAAACTGTCAGGGATACTATTTCTCGCCAATGGGAAACAATAAAATAAAAAAATATTTTTTATAAAACATGACATTATATCGTAAACTATTAATATAGAGGATAGGAGCTTTCAGATATGATTCAAACTCAGCAGATGTCATTATTACCGGGTCGTAGTGTTACCGAATTAATAGAAGATATAGAGTTGCTAACTGAGGAAGTCCAAGAGTTATATTGTCTTGACGATATCCCTTGGGTAATTGGATATAGTGGGGGAAAAGATTCGACGGCAGTAGTACAGCTAATTTGGAATGCAATTGCTAAACTTCCCCAGTCCAAACAAAATAAAAGAATTGATATTATTACCACTGACACTTTGGTAG
Source organism: Microcoleus occultus BM001215366 (assembly GCA_036700145.1). Classification (GTDB taxonomy): domain Bacteria; phylum Cyanobacteriota; class Cyanobacteriia; order Cyanobacteriales; family Microcoleaceae; genus Microcoleus. The sequence continues at coordinate 1,656 of JAUBOH010000135.1, read as the reverse complement.
AAAATCCGATCGTATCTGCATGGGTTCGGAAGTCTATTAAGCAAATGAATGTTGCTGCTATAGAACAAAATATGCCCATAGGTACTCATCTGCTACAACCAGAGTGGACAGAAACTTTTTGGGTAGGTTTGATTGGCAAAGGATACCCAGCACCCAGAGGTAAGTTTCGCTGGTGTACCGATCGCCTAAAAATATCTCCATCTAACCGGTTTATTCGTAATATTATCCGCAGTAGCGGTGAAACTATACTTGTCTTAGGGACTCGTAAAGCTGAAAGCACAAAGCGTGCTCATAGGATGAAAAAAATGGAAGCTAGACGGGTACGCGATCGCCTAAGTCCCAACATGAACTTACCGAACTCTCTGGTTTACAGCCCTATTGAAGACTGGCGCGATGATGAAGTTTGGCTTTATCTAATGCAGTGGGACAATCCTTGGGGATACAGCAACAAAGATTTGTTCGCTATGTACCGAGGCGCTAGTGCTGATAATGAATGTCCCCTAGTTGTCGATACTTCTACCCCTAGCTGCGGTAGTTCTCGTTTTGGATGTTGGGTTTGTACAATGGTAAGTCAGGACAAATCACTAACAGCGATGATTCAAAATGATGAAGAAAAAGAATGGTTGCAACCTCTATTAGATTTTCGTGTAGAATTGGATGTGGAAGATAGTCGCGATCGACGTGACTTTAGGCGACGTAATGGCAATGTCCAACTCTATGAACGCAATTTAGAGGGTGAAAAATCTATTGAGCCTATTCCAGGCCCCTATAGTAAAGAAGCGCGTGATTATTTACTGATGCGACTTCTTTCTGTTCAAACTGAAATTCGTTCTAAAGCACCTGAAGAAATGCGAGATATTACCTTAATTTTCCCGGAAGAACTTAGCGAAATCCGCCGCATTTGGCTAGAAGAAAGACACGAATTCGACGACTCTTTGCCCCGGATTTACGAAGAAGTCACGGGCGAACCTTTTGCAGATTCCCGCCCCACCGCTGAAAGAAAACTCCTCGGTAGCGATGAATGGACTGTGCTCGAAGAGATTTGCAGCGAGGACAAAATGCACCTCGAATTGATGGCCAAACTCCTTGATACAGAACGCCAATACTACACGAAGCTCCGCCGTACAGGTATTTACGGCGATTTGGACAAATGCTTTGAAACCAGTTCGCGCTCGAGAGATGAAGCAATTGGTAACGCCCACTACCAACGCAATTTAAAAAAAGCGGTGGAAGCTGTTAAAGCAAATCCCGTCGAAAACTTTCAGCAATTCAAAGATGCGCTCGCCCAAACCAACTGTTCCGCAAAAAACGATACCGTTGATATTGCCAAACTTAAAGAAGAACTCGAAAGCAACAGCAATCAAAGCAGACAGCTATCTTGGGCAGACATCAAATATTCTACTCCCAGTGTAGGAGATAAAAATAGCAAAGATTAAATCTGTTAAATCAAAATTTCCCCTGCGTAAGGTGCGTCAGCTATCATTATTTTTGACATAAGGGATAGCCCAATCGCTGACGTACCTACTAAATAAATCAGCAACCACCGACAACATCTACAATGCAATTCCTCGAACTCGTCCTCCAAAACTTCGGCCCCTATGCAGGCACCCAAACCATCAATCTCCGCCCCGAAAAAGACGGAAATCCCTGCCCAGT
>JAUBOH010000134.1:13445-15534 GCA_036700145.1 Microcoleus occultus BM001215366 | reverse complement strand
AATTAGGTGCTTTCTACGATCGCACTTCCGAACTCAAAACCCTCACAACCTCGATTTTACAACAAAACAGCCGCCTCATAACCATCACCGGCGGACTCGGCATCGGCAAAACATCCCTAGCAGTACAACTCGTACAACAAATAAAAGACGAATTTGAATACGTTATTTGGCGCAATCTCGACACATCCCCCATCCTCGGTGAATTTGAAGCCAACTTAATCCAGTTTTTTTCGCACTCCCAAAAGCAAGACTCACCGACAACCAACGAGAAAGTATTACCGCTAATTAAATATTTACAAAAACATCGGTGTTTGATAGTCTTAGATGACATTCACAACCTGTTCAGCAGCGGCGAATTAGCAGGAAAATATAAACCTGGATACGAAGAATATCGCTCTTTATTTAAACAAATAGAAAAATTATCCCATCAAAGTTGCTTCCTGCTAATCGGTTGGGAACCACCCAAAGAAGTTCCTCAACTCACCAGCGAAAATACTCCCATTCGTATTTTACAACTCACAGGCTTAGACACTGCGGGCGCATCGGAAATACTCCGAGATAAAGGATTAACAGAAATCGAGAACTGCGAAACACTCATTCACCGCTACCAAGGCAATCCGTTATGGTTAAAAAGCGTGGCGACTCTGATTCAAGAGTTGGGAATCGGCGCGACAGAGTTATTATTAAATGATACCATATTGTTGCCAGAAGATTTGAAAGATGTTTTACAGCAGCAGTTTAGTCGCCTATCCGAACTAGAAAAACAAGTCCTCTCTTTGTTTTGTCGGGAAAGTGAACCAGTCAATTTGACAAAATTACTAGAATATGGCACTGTGCGATCGCCAGATTTGCTCAATGCCCTACAATCTTTATCGCGGCGTTGCTTCATTGACAAAACAGGAAGTTTTTATACTTTGCCACCAGTCTTGAGGCAGTATGTCCAAGAATTTATGATTTAACTGTTAAAAATCGCCTAATATGGTGTTGACTTTTCTCAGTCTTTTGCTGTACCATGAGAATGTATATAGAATAATGGAAATTGTGAGTTTTTTATTTTGAATGCACCAATTCCCATTATAAATAAAGTATATGTCAATTCCCCAGAATTTGCAATACTAAAACAATACTTTTTTCGACCGCACTTAAGCACCAATCAATGAAATATTCTGCATCTAGCGCCAGAAACAACAGCCAAACATCTCGCTTTGACGGATTATCTTTGGACGATCGCAATCCCGACTTCATTAAACTAATGCTGCCACTCTGGGAATGGCTGTACCGCTACTATTTTCGCGTCCAAAGCGACGGCTGGCATCACGTCCCCGCGAGCGGAAAAATGCTGGTTGTCGGCTCTCACAACGGGGGAATCGCCGCTCCTGATATGTTTATGTTCCTATACGAATGGTTCCACAGATACGGTACGGAACGCTTGGCCTACGGATTGATGCACCCGACGGTTTGGCAAGTTTCTGCTGATATTGCTAGCATGGCGGTGCAGTGCGGCGCGATCAAGGCGCATCCGAAAATGGCGATCGCAGCTTTGCGAAAAAATGCCCCGGTTCTAGTGTATCCCGGTGGCGCCGAAGATACTTTTCGTCCCCATCACTTGCGCAATAAAATCTACTTTGCCGGACGCAAGGGATTTATTAAGTTAGCATTGCGAGAAGAAGTGCCAATTGTACCAATTATATCGCACGGTGCCCACGATACTTTAATAGTTTTGGCAGATTTGTACGAAGAAGTTAAGCGATTGCATGAATTGGGGATGCCGTGGTTGTTGGGCATCGATCCGGTAGTATTTCCGGTGTATTTGGGATTACCTTGGGGGTTGAGTATTGGGCCTTTGCCAAATCTGCCTTTTCCCGTGCAAATTCGGACTCGCGTGTGCGAACCGATTGTATTTGAGAGGTACGGTAAGGAAGCTGCGGGCGATCGCGATTATGTCGATGCTTGTTTCGATCGAGTTACCGCCCAAATGCAAGGCGAATTAGATTGTTTGGTTGGGAATGGGTAATTGCATAAAGTTTAAATACGCAGGTTTGTAGTAAGGACTTCAGTCCTTTGTCTGAGGAATTGTTATCAGTAAGTT
>JAUBOH010000134.1:0-13345 GCA_036700145.1 Microcoleus occultus BM001215366 | reverse complement strand
GTGAAAACTTCAGTCCCGTCGAGTTTTATGAGGACTGAAGTCCTCACTACGAACCTAATTGCCCGATCGCCTTTACAGCAATTTTAGGATGAAACAGAATCGCCGGCGGCTTAATCATGTGCAGAACTTCCAAAAAAGCTTGACAAACTTTAGGATCATCCACAAGCGCTTTTAACACCAACTCCATGTACTCAATAATCAGCCGCGTGCCCAAATTCGGTTTAGCACCTGTACTTCCTAGATAGCGGGAATCCTGACTGATCGCAAACGTCCAAGGGATAGTATGCAATTTTGCGAGTTTTTGTTGAAATTGTCGCGCCAAGCCTGTTAAATCGCCTTCGGGATAGCGCTCTCTTTGCTTTTGCAAACATTCATCTAACATCTGAGCATCCAGCGCAGCCACTGTCATTCCCTGTCCGTAAACCGGGTTAAAAGCGCAAACTGCATGACCGATAATTACCAAGTTTTCAGGGTAGCGGGGCAGTAGTTCGTAGTGCCGCAAACGGTTTTCAGTACCTCGATAACTATAAACTGGTGTGATAGCTTCTGCGTCTTTAATTGCATCATAAATTAGTGGAGTTGGGAGACTGCGGGCAAATTCTAGAAAACCTGCTTCGTCTGCGGGGGGATAATCCCGATCGCCCCCGCCGAGACTCACCAACCAGCGAGATCCTTCGATCGGGAAAATTGCACCGCCGCGAGTGCGAAATGGCGGTGCTGTTGACAAAAATACTGGCGCGGTGTCTGATAATTTACCGCTGCACTTGTAGATGCGGGTTGCATAGCCGACAAAAGCGTTAATCACTGTTTCTTGAGGCGGTGTATATCCGAGTTTTTTCAACCAGTTAGGTGTTTGAGAAACTTTGCCGCTAGCATCGACTACTAAATCTGCATTCAAATTTTGTTCGCGAATGTTGGCTGGGTTTTGACGATCGCGCTTCCTCACCGACACTCCTGTCACCTCCGGGCGATCGGCATTTAGCAGCAATCCCGTTACACTCCCTCCTTCGAGGAAATGCACGTTGGTATTTTCAGCCAACCGGCGGCGAATTATCCAATCGAGTAAACCCCGACTGAACATAATTATATCGCTATCATCCGGGCTAAATTGTGGCGCCCAACCTGCGGGACTAAACCAGGCGATCGACTTCGGATCTAAGATCGGAGCACCAGCAGCTACAAGTTCGTTTTGCAAGCCGGGAAACAACTGTTCGAGGATAATTTTTCCCCGATTTAAAAGGATGTGAAGGTGGCCCGATTGAGGAATACCGGCGCGGGGCACGGGTTTTTCTGGGAAAAAATCTCTTTCAACGATCGTTACTCGATCGAAGTGTTTTGCTAATACCCTAGCAGCCAGCAATCCTGCTAGACTACCGCCAATAATAATTGCATGATTTTCGCCTTGCATAATCAAATTCCTTGAAGGTTAAGTGGTCTCTTTAACCTATCTTATATTAAGGCAATCACCACGAACTAAATATATCAATAAACATATCAGGAGTCAAAATTTCGACTGCTTGAAAAGGATTTATTAATATTAAATCCAAATCACCCGTAACAATTACATTGGCATTACCACTAACAGCCAACTCTAAAAACTTATGATCTTTTTGATCTCGACAGACTGTGATATTTTCTGTAATAGAGACTAACTGCGATGAACTGATAAATTTAAGTAAAAATACCAGCCGATCTTCCAGAGAAAGATACTTGTTAAACTTTTTTCGATTCAAAACTTGCTCTAATTCATTTAAAGTCGCTTCAGAATATAAAATTATTCCTGGTTTTTCTGCCAACTCAATCGCTTGAAACGGTACTGAGGTTTTAAACAGTAAAGCACTGATTAAAACATTCGTATCTACGACAAATCTATTCGTCATTATTATCTGTTAAAATTTCTTGTAAAATTTCTGGCGTTAAGCCTCGCTGTTTGGCCCTGTCAGAAATTTCTGCCATGACCTCGGTTAAAGTTTTATTATGTAAACTTTCTCGAAAAAACAAGTTAATAATCGAACTTAACTCCTTCTGAGTCTTAGGGCTAGCTTCTTCAAACGCTGTTTTAATATTTTCATCAACTTGAATCGTAATTATTGCCATAGCCATTGAATAGGTAAATTAACTTCAACTAAATTTTTACGCTGTTTAACATTTTTAATAGCTGTCAACAGTCTGTTTTTGTTGGTTTCGGATTTTAAAAGATATTCGGTTTCATCAAATTCTGAAACAATGATTTCAATCTCTTTATCGGCAAATTTGGCTTTGATTTGTTCTAAAAAATGATGATTGAGTTCGCTGGCTTTTAAACGATAAACTGTTGACATCGTTTTGACCTATTTTCGATTATGGTAATTCTAGGATTTTTAGTCTAATGACGTGCAATTTGACACTCCCTGACCTGAAGGTGCAGGGATTCTTGGATTAACCAGTCAACTTGCTCGTTGATGTCACCACCAACGAGTAGAGGTCGGTCTGTCCCCAAGCGTTAATTTCGGCGTGCCCCGCCGTATTTGAATTAATTCCTGCTTGCCTCAATCCTTTCGCCAGAATATTCAAAGCTGCATTGTGGTCGCGGTCTAACACCGCGCCACAACTACAAACATGAGTTCTAACAGACAGCGATTTCTGAACACGATTTCCACAACTTGAACAATTTTGGGAAGTATACTGAGGAGCCACAGCAACTACTGCTTTTCCATACACTTTCCCAAAATATTGCAACCATTGAGCAAACTGTGACCATGCTGCATCGCTAATCGATTTAGCAAGTTTATGGTTTTTCACCATGTTTCTTACTTGAAGGTTCTCATAGGCTACGAAATCGTTAGATTTCACTACGCACAATGCCGTCTTAATGGCGAAGTCTTTACGCTGCCTACTAACCTTCAAGTGTTTTCTTCCTAACTTATTAATCGCTTTCTTGCGATTAGTAGAGCCTTTCTTCTTACGAGAAACACGTTTCTGCAACCGTTTTAAAGCTTTTTCACTTTTACGCAAGTGCCTAGGGTTCGTCATGGTTTCCCCGCTACTATCGGTGTAGAAATGGTTTAATCCTACATCTATGCCAATAGCCTTACCTGTGGGAACCACTTCTTCTGCCCGATCCACATTGATACAAAGTTGAGCGTAGTAACCATCGGCTCGACGAATTACTCTGACTCGCTTGATTTCCCTGGGTGCGTAGAAATGCAAGTCTCGACTACCGAGCAGCCTAAAAGTCCCCGCAGTAAAACCATCCGTGAATGTTAGACATTTTTTGTCGTTGGAAAGCGCCCAACCTGATGTTTTGTACTCAACGGAACGAGTGTGATTTTTAAACTGTGGATATCCTTTTTTTCCTGGCTTCTTAGCTTTGCAATTAGCGAAGAAACGTTGGATAGCAAAAATGGCACGCTCAGCCGAAGCCTGACGTGCCATTGAGTTAAGTTTACCTGCCCATTCAAATTCTTTCGCCATAATGGCGCATTGTTTGTACAGGTCTGATAATTTAACTCCCTGATTGTCGATCCAGTATCTGAGAGCTTTGTTTCGGACAAACTGAGCTGTGCGAATCATTTCGTCGATGATCCGATACTGCTGTGCTTTGCCTTTTAACTTAAACTCTAGTACAATCATGGAATTCTTGTATCACGTTTACGGACAATTGTGGCTATAAACTTGTTACTTCAAGAATTTTTACATTTCATAATAATTAAATCCGTCCTAGAAGGACGGGGCTTTAGACCCAATTTTTTGGTAATTATACAGCGTATTCCATGTTTTTGAAGTGTAGGGACACGGCACTCGGAGTGTCCCTACGGAGAACTTAACTCCCCCAAGTCCACAGGGGGCATCGCTTTACAGCTTCACGGAACTCAAAATCTACTGCGAATCAAACAACATTCACATAGCACAATTATTCCTAAATCACCATTAGGCCGCAGACATATTTATACACTTCCAACTGTAGGGGGATGCTTTAGCTCGTCAATAAGGCGATGCTTGCCATTGGGGGCATGAGTCTAAAACTATACATTGGTCAACTTGCGCCAATGAATGCACCCACCTTTTAACGAGGAATATACTATGTATCAAAATTTGCCAATAAATCCACAACTGTATAACATCGGCTTCTGGCTGGCCCAAGTGCCAATAGATCAGACTACAACAACAACAAACAGAGTAGAAGACGCAGCACTCCTCTATTCCGGGCCACAATTTTTTATCGCCTTAATATCTGGAGTCGTGCTCGCCTGCGCTTTCCAACTCTTGCTAACAAATTTATCAGTAGCTGCGGGCCTTTCCTACATCGGACAATCCCACGACGACAGCCCGCACCAATCCAATAGCAGCAGTCCCCCAGTCCGCCACATCGGCCGCAAAGTCGGCACTTGGACGCTAATCACCGTCACTATCGCCCTATTCTTCGCTTGTTTGCTAGCAGTTAAGCTCAGCTTGATTAGCAGTCCCGGTTTAGGTGCGATCGTCGGTTTAGTCGTGTGGGCCGCTTATTTCTCACTGCTTGTCTGGGTGAGCTCCACCACCGTCGGTTCCCTGATCGGTTCCGTTGTCAACACCGCGACATCAGGGGTTCAAGCCATTTTCGGCACCGCAGCCGCGGCCCTAGGCGCGAAAGCAGCTAGCAACCAAGTAGTAGCCACAGCGAAAGCAGCAGCAGCAGCAGTGGGCCACGAACTCGGTAGCGCGATCGACCCCACAAGCTTGCGCGAAAACGTCGAAGACTACATCCAAGCGCTGAAACCGCCGGAATTAGACATCAAAGGGATGCGGAGCGAATTTGAAAAGTTGCTCAACGATCCGCAACTCAAAGCAATTGCTGGCGAAAATTTGCCTTCTCTCGATCGGCAAACTCTCGTAGATTTAGTCAGTTCGCGATCGGACTTGTCAAAACGCGATGTCAACCGGATTGTAGACCAACTCCAAGATGCTTGGAAACAAGTTGGAAAACAAGACCAGAAACCAGACGGCATCGCCCAATTGGTAGACTATCTCAAATCTGCTAAATCGGGAGATTTAGTCTCAGATACACTGACAAGTAGGGTAGAAAAAGTCCTCGGAAATCTGGGAGGCCAAAATTCCGGACAAAGCCCCACAATGATGTCCCAAGCAACGTCAATGGCAGTCAATGCTTTAATGGGAGTAGTATTAGGTCGCACGGATATTTCCGACTTTGATGTTGAAAAAGTAATGGGTCAGCTCAAAACAGCTAAGGATAAAGTTAGCCAGCAAGCTGATAAAGTTACTGCTCAAGTCAAAGGTGAACCAGAAACTTACAGCCCGATTCGTGCTGATGTCGAAAACTACTTGCTCAATACTTATTCGTGGCAGATGAACCCTACCGCGATCGAGCGCGAATTTCGTGACGTACTCTACGATCCTACGGCAGATCCCGGAACTGTGCGCCGGGAATTAGAAAAACTCAAACAGTCGAGTTTTGCCGAAATCCTGGCCAGTCGAGGCGTTTTTACCCAAGACAAAATTAAAGAGATTTCCCAAGAATTAGAAGCAATCAGACAGCGAGTTTTACAAACCGTTATCTTTGCCGAAGAACAAGAAAAAGTTCGCGATTTGCAGTGGCGGGTAGAAACTTATTTGAAGCTGACACCGAAAGCGGAACTGACAGCAGCAGGTATTGGCGGCGATTTCAAAAAAATCTTAGAGGATTCTGACGCGAATTACGAACAGTTGCGCGATCGGCTTTCTCCTTACACCCGCGACAGTTTCGTGCAAATCCTCAGAGGCCGCGAAAACTTCGGCTTCCAGGAAGTAGAACAGATTGTTACAGAGTTGGAAAGGACGCGAGATGTCGTTTTAGCAGATACCAAAGGTCTACAAGAAGCAGCGCAAGTCCGACTAGACAACCAGTGGCAAAAAGTGCAAGAATACTTGCAGTCAACGGGCAAAGAAGAACTCAATCCCGAAGGCATCAAGCGCGATTTGAAAACGCTGCTGGACAACCCGGAAGCGGGAATGTGGGCGCTCAGAGCCAGAGCTTCTAAGTTCGATCGCGAAACTTTGGTAAAATTGCTATCTCAGCGAAAAGACCTCAGCGAAGACCAAGTAAATCAGCTTCTCGACAGTGCCGAAGAAAATTGGCACAGCGCCCTCGCCGCACCGCAAAAGTTGGCAGAAAAAGCTAAGGATCAGTACGACCAAAGCACCACCGCTCTTGCAGATTACCTCCGCAATACTGGCAAAGCAGAACTCAATCCTGAAGGGATTAAGCGGGATTTGACCAAACTGATGGAAAATCCCAAGGAAGGAGCTTTAGCGCTGCGCGGAAGGCTATCTCAGCTCGATCGCGATACTTTGGTAAAACTGCTTTCTCAGAGAGAAGATTTGACCGAGGAACAAGTCAATCAAATTATCGACCAAGTGCAGGATACTCTCGGCTCGATCGTGAAAGCGCCGCGCCGTTTGGCAAAGCGGGTGCAAAGTCAAGTGCAAGATTTTCAGGGTGTTTTAGAGGATTATTTGCGTAATACGGGCAAGGATGAATTAAATCCCGAAGCCATCAAGCGCGACTTGCAACTGCTGCTACATGACCCGAAAGTCGGCGCTTACAGTTTGGGCGAGCGCTTGTCGCACATCGATCGAGCTACAGTTGTTTCTCTGCTGTCTCAACGGCCGGATATTTCTGAAGCAGAAGCCAATCGCATTGTCGATCAAATTGTGTTGGTGCGCGACCAATTCCAACAGCAAATTCAGAAAATACAGGAGCGCATTCAGTCGGTAATTGACGGGGTTCTCGGAAAAGTTCGGGATTACCTCAATTCGCTCGATCGCCCAGAACTAAATTACGAAGGTATCACGCGGGACGTGCGGAAGTTGTTTGACGATCCGCAAGCCGGATTTGACGCTTTGCGCGATCGGCTAGGTCATTTCAACCGCGATACTTTAGTCGCACTAATTAGTTCTCGCGAGGACATTTCCGAAGCAGATGCTAACCGCTTGATCGACCAAATCGAAAAAAGCAGAAATACCGTCTTGCAAAGAGCAGAACGCTTGCAGCAAGAAGCGCAGCTTCGCCTCGAAAGCATCAAATTGCAAGCCGAAAAACAAGCGGAAGAAACCCGGAAAGCAGCAGAAGTTGCCTCTTGGTGGCTGTTTTTCACCGCTCTTTCCTCGGCCGCTGCTGCTGCGGGTGCAGGTGCTTTAGCCGTCATCCGCTAAAAAAACTCAAGTTGCGATCGTCGGATTGCAAATAGTGCCTGATGTGAGTTCTTACTGACATCAGGCACTAATGTTAGTCAAGGATTTTATCGCGGGTGGGAGCGGGTTTATTTAATGTGTTTGCCATGTTTAAGGTTATTGGTAAACCCGCTCCTACAGGTTTTTGAGGGTGGTGCAAGCTGTGAATTTATATAGCGGTTCTCAAAAAAGTGAGGTATGCTCTTCGGCCCAATGCCCAATGCTCTTCGGCCCAATGCCCAATGCCCGTGAGTACCTCATCTTTCTGAGAAAGGCTATACATCTTAATTAGCAGTTTTGATTCATTCAAAATAGAAAAGCAAACCAGAGATCGGTTGTTTTACCGGACTAGAGATTATTTCCACTAGGCAAAAAAGCTCCAAGAGTTATTTTTTTCCGAGCCAAACTCGGCGGGGCGTCAGTCCGCTATCGCCAATATTTTTTAGTTATAGTAATAGTTAGGATTCTACGGGCCCAGCACGCCTGTGCTCCCAACCGCCCGCCTTGCGCTTCGTCAGTCCCGGAACTGTTTTGAGTTCGATCGCGCGTTAAGAGTGAAAATGCCGATCGCGACAGTCATAACTTGTAGGTCATAGGTTGTGCATAATGAAGGGAACTAAAGGTGTGAAAATACTACACTAACTGTGGGGGGGCGACAGGCCCGATACCTTGGACATACCAAGGGCTTTTCCAAGTAAGCCCACAACAGTCAACACGTGCAGCCCCTGCGATCGCCAATGCTAAACAACCCACGTCTCAAACCTCCCCAGGCTAGTTGCCTAGTAGTAGCACGGTGAGGAGGCCGACGCCATGCAACTCCGAAAAAAAACACTATTAATCATCGGTGCAGCACTGATCAGCCTGATTTTGGTTCTCTATGCTACTGCATCAACCATTTTGCTGCACGATTTTCAGAACCTGGAGGCACAGTACGTCCGCCAGGATGTCGCGCGGGCTTTGGACGCATTAGATGACGACTTGTCGAATTTAGACACCAGCGCCCAAGATTATGCCGAGTGGGATGATACTTACTCTTTCGTCGATACACGGAACCCGAATTTTGTCAAGTCAAATTTTGTCGATTCGACATTTGTTTACTTGAGATTAAACTTATTGGTGCTGCTGGACTCCAACGGTAAAACGATCTTCGCTAAAGGTTTCGACCTGAAGTCCAAAACCGAAATCCCGATTCCCGAAAGCTTAAAACAGCACTTGACCGACGCGCTGCTGGACTCCCCGACAGCCGATCGCCGTTCACCCCCCGCCAAAACAGGCGTCCTCACCCTCCCAGAAGCCAGGCTGCTGATTGCCTCAAAGCCGATCGTCAACAGCAACGCCCAAGGCCCGCCGCGCGGGACGCTGATCCTGGGACGCTACCTCGACAGCACCGAAATCGGTTTGCTTTCGGAACTGACTCACCTGTCAGTGGATTTTAGATTGCCGAGTTTAGATTTTAAAGTGGGAGCCGCGAACTACTCCGGCCACGGCGCCAAAGCGATGGCTGCTGCGAGCTTGGATTTGGAAAATCTCAAACTCAAAATTTCCAACCTCAAATCAGTAGAAATTTTAGTCGAGCCGCTCAGCGACAGCGTAGTGGCAGGATACGCCCTGATTCGCGACATCCGCGGCAACCTAGCGCTGCTGCTGCGAGTAGAGGTCGATCGCATCATCTACCGCCAAGGTCAGGCTACCTTGAATCTGTTTACCTTATCAATACTGGCAGTAGGTTTAGTATTTAGCGCGATCGCCCTGCTGTTGCTAGAAAAATTAGTCTTGGCGAGATTGGCTGACCTAAGCACCAGCGTCAGCAACATCGCAGCCAACGGCGACCCAGACTTGCGGGTTCAGATGCCGGGAGCAGATGAACTCGCAAGCTTGGCCGACACCATCAACCGAATGCTAGAAGCATTGGGCAATTCTCAAGTCGAACGTGAGGAGAGCGAAGGCCGCTATCGGTTGATGGCAGAAAACTCAACCGACATGATTACCAGACACAAGCCCGAAGGCGTGTTTGTTTACGCCTCGCCCGCCAGCTACGCTTTGCTGGGATACGAACCTTCAGAACTCGTCGGCCGCGTCCCCAACGATTATTTTCACCCCGACGATATAGAAACCATCGCCAAAGCTCACTCGAAAGTCCTGGCGCTCCCAGTTACTTACACCGTCAGCTACCGCATCCGGCGCAAAGACGGCAAATACATTTGGTTTGAAACCACCAGCCGCACAATCCGCGATCCCCACACCGGCGAGGTGCAAGAAATTATCGGTATTTCCCGCGACATCAGCGTGCGGAAGCAAACAGAACAAGAACTGCGAGAAAGCGAAGCTGCAATTAAAGCTTTGTATCAAGTGACTTCGGCTCCCCGTACAGACCCGCAGGGCCACCTCTCTACCTTCGATCTGCGCCTCCAAGAACTGCTGGCAATGGGATGCAGGCAGTTAGGCCTTTCCGTGGGAGTTTTGTCGCGAATTGAAGGCGACAACTATCAAATAATGGCTGTTGAGTGTCCCGACGGGTCGATCGTCAAATCACAAATCTACGATCTAGAAAAAACATTCTGCTCCGCTACGGCACTGGCAAAAGAACCGATGTACTTTGAGTCGGCGAGGTTTGCGGCTTTGTCCTTCAACACGGACGCTCCAGCCTTCAAGATCGAAGCTTACATGGGCATTCCCGTCACGGTGGCAGGTGAAGTTTACGGCACTCTGTGCTTCTTTGCTCCGACTATTCTGACAGAACCGTTCCGAGTTGTAGACAGAGAGTTGGTGAAACTGATGGCTCAGTGGGTGGGAAGCGAACTCGAACGCCAGCAAACAGGCGTAGATTTGGCAACAGCTCGCGACGAAGCACTGGCGGCTACCAGAGCCAAAAGCGAATTTTTAGCCACCATGAGCCACGAAATTCGCACGCCGATGAACGGAGTCATCGGCATGACCGGTTTGCTGCTGGATACCCGCTTAACTCGCGAACAGCGCGATTTTGTAGAAACTATCCGCAGCAGCGGCGATGCCTTGCTGACGCTGATCAACGATATTCTAGATTTCTCGAAAATTGAGTCGGGCAAATTGGACTTGGAGGAACATCCGTTTGACATCCGCACTTGCATTGAGGAATCTCTCGACTTGGTAGCTGCCAAGGCGGCACAAAAAAAACTGGAATTGGGTTACTTGATCGATCGCGCAGTACCGGCAACGGCGATCGGCGACAGCACCCGCTTGAGGCAAATTTTAATCAACTTGCTCAGCAATGCTGTTAAATTTACCGAAGCAGGAGAAGTGGTGGTTTCGGCGACTGCCAAAAAGATTTCCGCAAAAGCGGAGGCCAACGTTAAAGAACCGCCAGCAATTAATGGCGAACCGCTAGCAATTAACCCAGCATACGAAATACAATTTGCGGTCAAAGATACCGGTATCGGCATTCCGAGCGATCGCATGGATCGGCTGTTTAAATCTTTCAGCCAGGTTGATTCTTCAACGAGCAGGCACTACGGCGGTACCGGATTGGGCTTGGCAATTAGCAAGCGTTTGACCCAAATGATGGGCGGCAGGATGTGGGTGGAAAGTATGGGAAGTCTTGCGGGCAATCCTCCGGCAGATTTTAAAGCGGCAGTTTTTGATTTGGGATGTGGAGAATCTTGCGAAATTGCCGAAAAATATTGCTCTCCCAAATCTGTACTCAGCAGCCAGCCTCCGGGTCAAAATCCCAAATCCGTGGGCTCTACTTTTTATTTCAGCACGATCGTTTCAGGCTGCCACAGTTCATTGCCACTTAACTTGAGCAATTCTCAACCAGAATTAGCTGGTAAGCGAGTCTTGATTGTCGATGACAATGCTACCAACCGCCAAATTTTGACTCTGCAAGCTCAGTCTTGGGGAATGGTGGCTAGGGCTTCAGCTTCGGCTCGTTTGGCTTTAGATTGGCTCGCTGCTAAAGAAGAGTTTGACTTGGCAGTTTTGGATATGCAAATGCCGGAAATGGACGGGTTGGCTTTAGCAGCACAAATTCGCCGGTATCCTGATGGCAAAAAGTTGCCGTTAGTCATGCTAACTTCGATCGGCAGACAAGAAATTAACACCCCTGCGGTTGAGGTAGATTTTGCTGCTTTTTTGAACAAGCCGATCAAACAATCTCAGCTTTACAATGTTTTAATCAATATTTTTGGGGAACAAGCAACAGAAATTAGAGTGCAGCGCAGCAGCGGGCCTTTCGTCCAAAGCATACCCGTGCTCGCCGATCGCTTACCCCTGCGGATTCTGTTGGCTGACGATCATTTGGTAAATCAGAAGGTGGCTTTGCAAATTTTGCAGCGGATGGGGTATCGCGCCGATGTAGCGGGAAACGGTATCGAAGTGCTCGAAGCTTTGCGCCGCCAGCCTTACGATGTGGTGCTGATGGACGTGCAAATGCCGGAAATGGACGGTTTGGAAGCTACCCGCCGCATCCGATCGCAATTTGGGGCAGATTTCACGTTAGAAAATCCCACGGGAGAATCAGAAGTTTGGGCCACTGACGAGCAATCTAATCATCGAAAATCCCAAATCGAAAATCCAACATTGACTGACGAGGAATCTAACAATCCAAAATCCCAAATCCAAAATCTAAAATCAATTAGGCCGATGATTGTGGCGATGACGGCAAATGCGATGCAGGGCGATCGCGAAGAGTGCATGGCTGCAGGGATGGACGACTATTTGAGCAAGCCGATCGAAATAGAGGAGTTGGTTCGAGCTTTGAGCGCGTGTAAATCTCGCTCGAATGGGGAGTTGGACGATCGCCCCGGGTCAATTTTTGGTGCGAACTCGCAGCCCGAACACATAGGAGGAACGAGTGAATTAGAAGTGCGATCGAATGGGGCTGTTGCGGGAAATCCACCACAGACAATTCCCAATTTGCCCCCAGTCGTTGGGTGCGATCGAGATTTGAGCGATCGCACCCTGTCAGAAAGCCGCGATTCACTGAGTGCCAAGATTGTACAGTCCCTGCGAGAGGTGGAAGCTTTGGACGAGGCGATCGACATTTACCTCGAAACAGCTCCCGAACTGCTGCGAGGCATCTCTGACGCTCTGTGCAGTGCCGATCCGCTGGCTTTGCGGCGATCGGCTCACTCCCTGAAATCGATTAGCGGTACACTCGGTGCTTTTCGCTTGTTTGAACTCTGCGAGGAACTCGAAGTCATGGGCCGCATCGGAACAGAGGGAAACAAGCCTTTATCCGCGAATTCCTGCGGGCTTTTAGAACAGGTTGAAGCAGAGTATCAAAGAGTCGAAACGGCCTTGAAAATAGAAAGGCAGTACAGCGAAACAATGCAGAATAATTAACAAGTGATAACTAACTATTTGAAGCGAAACAGATATCATGGATAACAATCTAGTTGCTAAGATAGTAATTTTTTTAGTATTACTACCTTGTGCTTTGTACATTGCTTACGCCGCGAAAGTAGCCCTCAATCTCAACCTTGATATATTCGGTGCAGGTCACACCCCTGCTAAATTAGAAGAGATATCCGGTGGAATCATTAAGTGTAAGTGGTTCCCTAATTCCCACCACTGTCCCGGAAATAATCATGTTAAATATTCAGTCATGGACGCATCAAAACCCAATAAACCAGGCTTTTCGGGGTTTTTGGGTGCTGCAATCAAATATTCTGGTAAAAAACCCGGTTTGTGACTGCCCAACTTATTTCCGAGTGACCAAAACCCAATCCTCCGCTGTTTTTACCACCTCAGCATTCTGCAAACCTAGATGTTTGAAAACTGGTTTCTCCAACAGCGCTACAATTCTCCTTAACTGAACCGTATTGTGATATCAATTATTTTTAGTGAGTGGAGGCAAGTTTTTGAGATGATTTGTTTTAGGCAGCGATCGTTGGTGAAACCAGCCCCTATGATTACAGGCTGTAGCGATCGACTAAATCTCTCGCTGCTTGTCGGTGTTTTTCCACCAAACTCGGCGGCCACAACACTTGTACGTTTTCCATATGTTTGTTCACCCAGAGGCTGAATTCGTTCAAAGATCGATCGGGCAAATCGATCCGATAATCCACATAAAGCAGCTTGCCAAAACTATCCCTCGGGCCTTCCTTAATCTTTTGTCGCGGATGTCGCCGATCGCCCTCTAGAATAAATCCAACTACCTTCTCAAAAAACCGCACCTTCA
>JAUBOH010000133.1:0-15545 GCA_036700145.1 Microcoleus occultus BM001215366 | reverse complement strand
AAGTTACCAACAAGCCCTCACCCTGAAACCAGACTGGGCAGACGCTCACCTACAGTTAGGAAATGCCTTGCTAGACCAAGGAAAACAGGTTGAAGCCATAAAAAGTTACCAACAAGCCATCGCCATGAAACCAGACTGGGCAGACGCTCACTGGCAGTTAGGAAATGCCTTGCTAGAGCAAGGAAAACAAGACGCAGCCATAGAAAGTTACCAACAAGCGCTCACCCTGAAACCAGACTGGGCAGATGGTCACTGGCAACTTGGTAGTACACTATCGCAGCAAGGAAAATTGGAGCGGGCAATAGCTAGTTATCAAAGGGCTCTTGACATCTATCAAGAAAAGATGACTAACCAGTCAGAGTTAGCCCAATTGCACATTAATCTAGGCAACATACTCTTAGCTCAAGAAAAGTTTAAGGAAGCTTTTAAAACTTATGAGCAGGCGCTGAAAATTCAACCTAATTTTTCTGAAGAAGTAATTGCCAATTATAAAAATTACCTAACTATAAACCCCCAGTTCGTGGAACTATATTTACCGTTAATCAAACTATTGGTTGACGTTAGAAAATTTGCCGAAGCTTATCAAAGCTATGTGTGCGTCAAGGAAATAAACAGCAAGTTGGTGTCAGGGATAGTTGATATTTATCAAAATGCGATAGCTATTAAACCAGACTCTAACTTATACTTGCATTTAGGCGAAATCTTCCAAGACCAAAACCAGCTTGAAGAAGCCTCTAATAGCTATGAACGAGCCGTTCACGCCCAACCTGATTCAATACGGGCTCACCTCCAGTTAGGAATGGCATTGCGGAGCCAAGGTAAAGTAGATCAAGCATTTAGCTGCTGCCAGCGAGCTCTTGAAATTGATCCTAATTCAGCAATTGCTTACTACAGACTGGCAGACATATTTTTGACCCAAGGAAAACGTGATGATGCTCTTCGCTGCTATTATCAATCAAACAAAATTAAATTTGCCGAATTGCGAGGTCAAGGAAATACAGGAGGAATGTGTTTTTTCCCCTTACAAAGATCGGGAAGTGTTTATACTAACTATGCTCTGAGCCGGGGATTATCTATACCTTTTGCGTCAGATCCAACCGTTGGGGGACATAACACAATTGGACAATATTTAGTCCAAACTTCATTAGAAAATCACAGATTAAAAGATTGTATTATTACAGGCCATGTTTTAGCTTCTACATTTAACCTTTTACTCTTAAGTTTGTATGTAGATCGATTGGTTGTTCATGTTCGCGATCCCCGCCAAACAACACTCTCAATGATTTACTATATGCAAAACTTATGGAAGCGCTCTCCGATTATTACCTTAAGTTCCTCGATTACAGAAAAATATTTTTCAATGTCTTTGACAGACCAAATAAGTTGGCAGATAGAGAATTGGGGTTTGCCGGAGATAATCAAATGGATAGAAGGTTGGGTAGATGCTGAAGAAGATCCATTGTTTTATCCTAAAATATTATTTACTAGGAATGAGGATTTAGCAACAGACCCCGAGAGTTTTTTCGAGTCTATTTTGAATTTTTATGAAATAGAAAAATCGCGATTTACTTTTCCGATCCCTCCAGAATTTAAGGCTGGTACACATAATCGAAAAGGGCAAATTGATGAGTGGCGGGAAGTATTCACACCAGAACAAGCTGAAAAAGCTTCTAGCATGATTCCAGAAAGACTTATCAAAAGGTTTGGATGGCCTGCTAAATAAAAATTTAAATTACTCACTCAATTGAGGGGATTGTTAATGCTGTCACAAAATAAGGAAAAAACTGTGAGATATTTTCAGGTTGCTAACCAACTTAAACATGAAGGAAAACTAGAGGAAGCGATCGCCTCTTACCTGAAAGCTATTGAGCAAAATCCCAACTTTCATTGGTCTCACCACAACCTAGCAGAAGTTTTTGCTAGTTTGGAACGATGGGATGATGCTTTGGCTCACTATAGTCGAGCCCTGGAAATAGCTCCAAATTCTGCTGGTTATCACCACAAGATGGGAGAAGCTTTAGCGAAAATTGGTCAACTGGATGTGGCTATTATTCAATATCATCGCGCCATCGATATTTCCCCAAATTCTTATGGATTTTATAACAGCTTGGGTAAAGCCTTACATCAACTATCTCTGCAAATAAACTTAGAAACTATAGGCTGTTATCACCGTTTAGAAGAAATCCTTTCAAAAGCAAATGATCGGAACTTTTCAAATCTCTACGATCTTAAGGATGAAGAATTCTTACAAGCAACAACTCAACTAGATAATGAAGCTTTTATTGAAGAAGTTTATCGTACTTATTTGAAACGCGACGCTGATGAATTTGGCAAAAAGCATTGGCTTCAGCATTTCAGTGATGGTATAACCCGCCACCAACTGCTGGCCACATTCCGGCAAGCACCCGAATTTACCTCTCAATTAATATTTTCAGTTGTCTCATCCTGCCTAAAAGAGGCAGTTTCTGCCTATCGCCGTGCAATTGAGTTGAACCCCAACCTGTATAATTATGAAAATTTGGAAGAAGCACTGGTACAGCAAGGAATGCTTCTGACCCAACAGGGTAAAATTGATGGGGCAATAGAAAGTTATCGGCAGGCGATCGCCATTTCTCGCAACTTGGCAGAGGCTCATCACAGATTGGGAAATGCGCTTTTGGAGAAGGGTAAAATTGATGAAGCTATTGAAAGTTATCAGCAGGCGATAGCCACCAAACCAAACTGGGTACAAGCGCATCTGAGCCGGGGAAATGCTTTGTTTCAGCAGTATAAGCTGGAGAAGGCTATTGAGAGCTATAAACAGGCAATTACCCTTGATTCGCATTCAGCCGAAGCACACTTCCGGCTGGGAAACTCCCTTTTAGAGCAAAGCCAATTTGATGAGGCAAGGGAGAGCTACGAACAGGCACTTAACCTTGAACCAAACTGGGCAGAACTACACTTTCGGCTCGGAAATACCTTTTTACTGCAAGGCAACTATAGGGATGCTCTAGCTTGCCATCGCAAGGCACTTACGCTCAATCCCAACTGGGAGAAAGACTCATACTTCAGCTTGGGATACTGTTTATTAGACAACCCACAGCATTTAGAAGGCGTACTTCAGATTTACGAACAAGCCCTCTCCCTGCGATCGGATTGGATAGAAGGATACTACACAGCAGGCAATTGGCTGCATCTAGCTGGTTATTTAGAGGAAGCACTGAACTTTTGGAACAGGTGTACAAAAGTTAGACAAAATTTAGCGGATGCCCATCAAATGGGCCAGAACAATATCCACTTTTTCGGATATGATTTTACTCGAGCTATAGGTCACACAGCTTTTTTGGACTCTCGCATCAAAATGCACATTTTGGGTTGGCTACCAGTAGAAAACCAGTATAAAATTTTTGCCCCTCCTCACCATTATATAGCTAATTGGTGTATGTTAAACTATTGGAGTTTTTACTGCCCAATTGTCTCAGATCCATCACAAAGTTCTTTAGTTAGTTATTCGGAAGAACGAAATGCAATGGTGACGCTAGCCAATGGCAAAAACATTTTTTATGCTACTGCGGCAGCAACAGCTCAAAAACAATGGGAAGCGGAAAATAGACCCCCGCTACTTGCTTTGTCAGCTTCTGACCAAGAGAAGGGAAGAGAATACTTGCGGAAACTCGGTGTACCAACGGATGCGTGGTTTGTTTGTTTGCACGTTCGAGAAGCTGGCCTGTACGAACGATGCAATCCTATAAAGAGTATCCGTAATGCAGATATTATGACATATTCATTAGCAATTGAATCTATTATCGCGCAGGGCGGGTGGGTGATACGCATGGGCGACTCAACAATGACACCATTACCTGCCATCAGGCAGGTGATTGACTATGTTCACAGTGACTTAAAAAGTGATTGGATGGATGTTGTTCTTTGGTCTCAATGTCGCTTCTTACTTGGAACGACATCAGGACCGTATCTAGTACCTCCTACTTTTGGAGTACCCTGTGTTTTAACAAATTGGGCCCCCTTATCAACTCCGCCGTATTTTGGCAATGATATCTTCATCCCCAAACTTTACTGGTCTGAAAGTGAGAACCGTTATTTAACCTTCGCAGAACAAATCTCGCCTCCTATTGGTTATCACCTTGAATATCTCAAGCCTTCAATGAGCATCAGGGTCATAGATAATACACCCGAAGAAATCAATGACCTAGTTTTGGAAATGCTGGATCGACAAGATGGGACAATTAAATACACAGAAGAGGATAAAAAATTACAAAAAACAATCAATTTGGTGTCTGAAAGCTACGGAATTTATAGAACAGGCAGTAGAATGGGTCAACAATTTTTACGCAAATATGCTCATTTGCTGGACACTAAAAATAAATGTGCTGACCTCAAAGAATTTAGTTAATAGAGAGAAATAAGAGGTTTTTAATTATGAACAGCGATACAAAGAATCCAATTCAAAATTTAAGCAATCAAGATGTTAAATCCTTGCAAGAAATGGGTGATACCTATTACGAGCAGGGAAATCTTGAAGATGCTCTTCGTGTGTATTCAAAAGCATTAGAAATCAACCCGAGTCTTCCAGAAATTCATGCAAAACTAGGAAATTTGTTTTATCGGCAACAAAAGCCAGGAGAGGCAATCTCTAGCTATAAAAAAGCAGTTGATCTCAATCCAGAACTAGCAGGAGTTTACTGGAATATCGGTCTAATGTATTATCAGAAAGGTCGGGTAGATTTAGCAATTGCCTGCGGACAAAAAGCAATTGCTTTGGAGCCTAAATGGGCAGATATAAAGGGTGAACTAGCAAACTTCCTCCGAGTGCAGCCCAAGCTGAAAGAAGAAATTCAGATTAGTCTACTAGGGATTGCTTTTAATCAAAACTTAGCCGAAGCACACTCTCAGTGGGGCAAAGGATTTGGACAGGATTACAAGCTCGATGAAGCAACAATTAAGAGTTTTCCAAAAGCTAGCCCCGTTCAAGATAACTTAGCAGAAGTACACCGCAAGATAGTTGCAGCCAAACAAGACAAAAAATTTGATGCGTCCGCAATTAAAAGTCAGCAAAAGGCAAGTTACCCTATTTTTGACTTGACCGAGGGACACAGCCGAGTCATTTCATTCGGACAGCAGGGTAAACTTGATGAAGCCATAGAAACTTACCAGCGACTGGTTGAAATGTGTCAGCAGCAAGGCAGATTGGATGTAGCAGCCGATTGTCTCCAACAAGCGATCGCCTTTAAACCAGACTGGGCAGAAGCATATTTTTATCTGGGAACAGTTCTTGAAAATCAGGGCGATCTAGACCAGGCAGCTATAAGATATGAACAGGCAATTAACCTGCAAGCGGCAATTCAAAGTCAGCAAGCGCTCACTATCAAGCCCAGTTTAATAGAAGCCTACTTCAAGTTGGGCAATTTACTTTTATCCCAAGGCAAGCACAAAGAGGCGATCGAAATTTGTCAGCGTGGGACAACAGTCCAAGCGTTGCAGAAGCCCAACGCATTAAATATAGGCGGTGGATCTCACTTTGTCAAACTAGGTTGGGTTAATCTAGAAGAAGTGACCAGTATTTTCAATCCTCATCCATATCACCTTAGTCCCAGTTGCGTTTTTCCAGTAGAAAGTTCTAGCTTGGATACTGTGTACACATCCCACGCTCTAGAACATATAGACAACCCTACTATTTTTAGAGTATTCAGCGAAACCTACAGGGTACTCAAGGATAATGGTCGTTTTATTATCAAGATTCCTGACTTCGATAGAAGTTTGGATTACTGGAGACGCAGAGATGAGAGCTTTTTTGATTACGATGCGTGGAATTACGGTATATTCGTACCAACATGGAAAAATCGCAAGATGGTTGACTGTTTAGATTACAGAGCTGCTTGTATATTCTGCTGTTTTTGGAATGATGAATATGGCGATGTGTATTCAGGGCGGGTTAACTTAGACAGTGAGGGCGTATATTTCGGCCCCCCCGCGATGCCCGTTGAGTTTTATCAGAAATTGATTGCCAATTGCACTCCTTCCCAAATTAGTTCTGTGCTGCGACAAATAGTTCTGAAAACGGAGAAAAATATCCATTGGGGTCATCACAATGCTTGGAGTCGAAAAGAACTAGAAGCACTGCTGCGTTTGACAGGCTTCCGAGTGAAGACTTTTGACCAAGAAACAATTTTAAAAGACTGTGCAGATATTCCTGATATAGGCTTTGGGTTGAGAGATTACAGTACATACTGCTGGGCTGAGAAAGACACTAATTATTTTAACCCACATAACACCTTAGACAATCAAGGTTTGAGCCAGCAAGATTTCTTGGGACTCATTGAAGATGCTGTTAGTTTCAATAGTCACTCTCGTTCAAGCAATGGATTGTCATCTTCAAGTAAGCTGGATGAATCTTTTGAAGAACGGGTAATTGTTAATTTACCCAATTGGGCTTGGTCTCACTATAGTCTTGGTAACGCACTTTTAACTCAAGGACGCATAGAAGAAGCAATTCAAAGCTATCAACAGGCTCTGTTATTTATGCCTGACTGTGCGGAAGCTCATTTTAGCTTGGGCAATACATTTTTACAGCAGGGGCGCTTGCAAGAAGCAATTCAAAGCTATCAAAAAGCAGCGGTCGCTAACCCTAGCTTGGTAGAAGGTCATTCTCGTTTGATGTGGGATATCTGGTCTAAGTATGTTATTACGTCAATTTCGGGCTCAGAAAAAGTCAATCCAGAATTTGTTGAACTTGGGTTTAAACAAGGATTATTGCCAGAAGCCGATGTTGCAAATTTCATAGAGGTACTAGAAGAATGCCCCACAATGAATTTTTCTCAAGATGACTTTGTTCCTGGTTATGTTTATAATTACACACTCAAGCCTTACGAAAAGGAAATAAATGCGTGGAATCTTTATTACAAGTTGGAAAAACAGCATTTAAAGAAATTGATTCCAATCCTGAAAATCTTAGCTCAACCAGTGACAGAGTGCATAGGAACGCCCTGGTGTGTTATCCAAATTCGTTGTTGGAAAGCATATAAAGGCGCACCTGAAATGATTCTGAATTCTTGGCATAATGATGGTTTTCATCCAGCAATTTACAAGATTATGGTTTATCTCACTGGAGCCAGCCTAGACATAGGGACTACAGAGTTGGCTCTTAAAGATGGCTCTACACTACCAATTAAAGGTTCTTCAGGGACTTGGCTGCTTTTCAAAAATACAGAACTAAAACACCGAGGTGTATCTCCAATAACCCAAGATCGCATTACTATTGAATTCACACTTACTCATGCTATAAAACACGATTTCCGTCCGGTTACTGCTGGGGAAAATGCTAATTATCCTAAACTTCCTTGGTACAGCTATGAGCAGTTGATCGAGTTGGGAGCTGTTGGTTCAGAATAACGCTATACTTCAGTGGTTGTGCTAGGGGGCGAAGTTGATATTGTACCCGTTATAACACGAAAATAACAGCAAAATAGGTTTCACAGTCCTGAATTTTATATTATGCTTGGCATAGCCAAGCGTTCTTTGTTCATGAAAAGATAGATTAATAAACTATCTTAGTTGTGACGAGAAAACATGACACTGAACATAGTAAAATGAAAAACAATTCAAAAATAATGAGTAACCCAGAATGAACGACATCTTACAATCCTTGAATAAGGCATTAGCGCGACAAGGCTGGCTCTACGGAGATAAATCTCACAGGCTAGGTCATCCATTTGAATGGGTTGATGGCGATCGTCATCCTGAACTTTACACTACGATAGATAGCTTTTCAATTCTGCTGTATCTATCGATGTTTTATGAAGAGTACGCAACACCTGATGAAGTTCTGACAAGCGACTACGAACAAATGAAGGGGTACTATGAAGAACAACTGGATAATTTTTGCAAACACTTTTTTCCTTTTTCAAGATTGAGTCCTACACCTCTAGCTTCCGACTTAAAAACTTACATTGGTTGTCATGCTCTAGGCAGGACACAAGACTACTGTTTTATTAGGAAGAATTGCAAAGATTTAACAAATTCAATCAAGCATCTTGATATTGGCTCTGGTTTGGGAAGCCATGCACTCTATAGCTTAAAAGGGTTGAATTCAGAATTTTATGCTCTGGAGGCAAGTCCGAAGAGTTATGCAGTTCAGCGACACTTTCTCAGGTTTATATCTCCCGAGCCAGGCGCTTATCTAGACCTAGTGGAATTGGAAAATTTTGAGGTTACTTATGACGCAATGTCGAAAGAACTCAACAATAATAGCCAATACAAAATCAAGCATTGCCCTTCCTGGTTTGTTCCGTTGATTCAGGATAAATCTATTGACCTAATCACAGCAACATGGGTTCTAAATGAAGTCAGTTTTTCCGGAATTTTGTGGTTGATGTCTCATGCCTCTAGAGTGTTGAGTCAAGGGGGATATTTCTACATTCGCGACAGCTCAAAACTCAAACCAGGTCGGCATTCAATTAACTACGATAAACTGTTGAATCAAATTGGGTTTATAGAAGTGGCTCGCCTCAATGTTCGCAATCGCATAGATTATTACGGTGTGCCAAGAGTTTATCAGAAAAAAACAGATGCCGCCTATTCCTTTGAGGAACTTGGCGAGTCTTTTTTAGGAAAGTTTGCTGTAACAGCACACGGCGGTGAATATGTACAAAATTTGGAAAATATGCCAAAATTAAAGACTTGATTTGGTCATAGTGAGGAAGCATGGGCAAAGAAATAAATCTCTTGGATTTTTACCCCCGTAGCAAGCGTCCCATAGACGATCGCGCCAAACTAATTACCGAAGAACACCGGGCGATCGCCCGCCAATTTGGCAAAGAGTTTTTCGACGGCGATCGCCTCTACGGATACGGCGGCTACAACTACCATCCTCGCTTTTGGCAAGAAACCGTTAAGCGCTTCCGCGACTACTACAACTTGCCAGATAGTGCCAGCATCCTCGATGTCGGCTGTGGTAAAGGGTTCATGCTGTACGACTTCAAACAGCTTATGCCCAACATCACCATCGCCGGCATCGATATCTCCGAATACGCGATCGCCAACGCTAAAGAAGAAGTCAAACCCTATCTGCAAGTTGGGAACGCCAAAGAATTACCCTACCCCGATAAATCCTTTGACTTAGTTATCTCTATCAACACCGTTCATAACTTACTCCTCGAAGACTGTAAACAAGCCTTGAGAGAAATTCAGCGCGTCACCCGCCAACACGCCTTTATCATTGTGGATGCGTGGCACAATGATGAAGAAAAACAAAGAATGCTCAACTGGAACCTAACCGCCTTGACCTATATGCACGTCAATGATTGGGTTAAACTGTTTGCAAAAGTTGACTACCAAGGCGATTACTATTGGTTCATCGCTGAGTAGTTTCTTTAATTATTGATCTTAAAATATTAGGTATAGGATTAGGAAATTATGAACTTTCTGCAAAAGTCAGAAACAGACTTAAGTGCTGCTTTTATTCAAAATGGCTATGTAATCAAACCCTGCGAAAATCTATCTACTCTGGATAAAATCAGAAACAAAACAGTAGATTTAGCCACTAATTTTTTAGGAGTGGCAACTCCGACAGATTCGGAAGAATTTTTAGATAAAATTGCCTCTTTATTACCAATAGAAAAACTTAACTCTTTCCGTCTTCAGATAATATCAGGTTTAATGGCAGAACCTTGGTTTCGAGAAGCCTATTTCTCCTGCGCTCGTTCCCTAGTAGAAACCATTGTTGGCAACGAATTGGTGATGCAGCGCAATATCGGTTTAAGCATTCAACTTCCCGGTGATGACAGTTCTTTATTACCCCTACATTCTGATAGTTGGGGCTCGGAATGTTCCCCATTTGAAGTAGTATTATGGATTCCCTTAGTTGATTGCTATAGGACAAAAAGTATGTTTATTTTACCGCCTGATGCTGATGCTAGATGGCGGAAAAAAGTACATGAATTTGCAGAGACAGGAACAGAAAGTCTTTATCAAGCAATCAAACCAGAAGTTGAATGGTTGGAAGTTCCCTATGGCAACGTCGTTTTATTTACTCCGACTATTATGCACGGCAATCGACGCAACCAAGAATCTACAACCAGATGGTCTATGAATATTAGATTTAAAGGTTTATTTACACCTTACTCAGATAAACGTCTGGGCGAATATTTCGCACCCATCGCCGTGCGTCCCGCCTCAAAAATTGGGATGAAATTCACAATGCCAGGGGGGTTCTATGAGTAAAAAATCAGGTTATCGCGGTTACATTATCAGCCGTCCAGTGCGAGGTGTAAGTTACCCTCACCGCGTGCAAAACTTGGTAGTTCGCGACTACGCCACGCGACATAATTTAGCCTATAAACTCAGTGCAACTGAATACGCAATGCCTGGATGTTATATGATGTTGTACGATGTTTTGGCAGAATTGCCACAACTAGAGGGCATAATCCTATTTAGTCTGTTTATGTTACCCCAGAGAACCGAGTCGCGATTGGAAATCTATGACCTGATTTTAGGTGCTGGATGCGAATTACACGCAGCCTTGGAAGACATGAGACTTCAAGATAGAAGCGAAATAGAAAATTTTGAGGAAATGATACAAGCAGTCTTAACTTTACCTAATACACCTATGGGGGGGTATTATCAAAAGTCAGAAAACCCAAAATTCAACAACTTTTTTCTAAACGCTATTAAGGAAGACTGAGTAAACAGATAGCTTATTCAACAAAGCAACTTAAAAATTATAAACAAATGGAATTAGGAATTGAAGGAAAATCAGCTTTAGTAGTTGGAGGTAGTCAAGGTCTGGGCCGAGAAATTGCCCTAACTTTAGCCAAGGAAGGAGCACGAGTGGGAGTTGTTGCCCGCACCGAAGCTGATATTATCTCCTTAGTTGCGGAAATGGGGGGTGAAGCTAAAGGTCATTGGGGCATTGCTAAAGACTTAGTACCCGATAGCGCACCAACCCAACTTATCGAAGAAATCCAGTCTGGTAACAAACAGATTGACATTATCATCCACAACTTAGGGGGAACTTTAGCAATTAGAGACCCCTTCTGCACAGTAACCGAGTGGCGTTCAGTTTGGCGGCTCAACTTTGAAATTGCCGCAGAGTTAAACCGCTATCTGATTCCCGCCATGCAACAACGCCGATGGGGGCGAGTAGTGCATATTTCCTCAATTGCTGCTAATCTGAGTCGAGGAGCAGTTGCCTATTGTGCCGTCAAAGCCGCTCTAAACGCTTACACCCGGAACTTAGGGTGTACAGTAGCGTCAGACGGAGTGGTCATCACATCCGTGATGCCCGGAGCAATTCGTCATGAAGGTAGCCATTGGGATAAAATGTCCCAGGAGAAACCAGAGATGGTGGCAACCTATCTCGATCGGCGCATGGCAATTAAACGATTCGCTCAATTGGATGAAATCAGTGATTGGGTAGTTCTGCTATGTTCCGAAAAAGCTTCTTTCTGTACTGGTTCGGTAATGCCTATTGATGGAGGTTCTTGGTGATTGAGCTAACTAGCAGCAAGATAAATATAGAAAAACTAGAACGCCATTTCTATCAATATGGGTGGATAGTAGTGCAACTCCCAAATCCAGCTCCAGTCTATGCCGCTCGTGCGTCACTACTTGCAGAATTGCGGAGGCTAACGGGAAGCGATCGCATCACATTAGAAGATTATCACGAAGTTATTGGTGATGACAAAACTCATACAGAGTTGCAGTTCCAGCTAACTCAATTTTTATGGTCTCAAAAGTTGGCGTCTCAAGTCATCACCGCTCAACTTGATTTGTTTAAAGCATTTTTGGGACAAGATTTAAACATTCAGAGTAAGCCTCACTTGCGAATTACTCGACCGGGCAAACCCCAAGATAATATAGGCTACCATCGTGACACTTATTACGGCTGTTCCCCCTTTGAATTATCTGTTTTAGTGCCTTATACTGATGTTCCACCGGAGAGCGCTTTATCTGTTTTATCAGGCTCTCACATTCGTCCCGAGTCCGATTTTTCACTCACGCAGATAGAAAATCCAGAAGTAAGCAAAGGTTCTGTCAAACATCAGTTAGGATTTCTCTATGCTCCTAAACTAATAGATCCATCCTGCACCGCAGATATGCAGCCAGTGCCGTTGGCTGTGGGTGAGGCGCTAATTTTCAGTCTGGCTACAGTGCATGGTAGCGTAGAGAATCGGGGTTTAGTTTGTCGCTGGAGTTCCGACATTCGGGTAGTAAATGCCCTAGCACCCCTTAACCCCTCTTTAAAAGCAGGCTACTATGAAAAACTGAGTCGTTCAGTTGTTTCTGAGACCGCTGAGGCTTATAATAACGCTCAATTGGCATCTTTAAAAGGAATGGAATGATTGGAACAGTGACTATATGATCGACAAAGCTCAACATCAACAATATCAATCTTCTCACTCTAAAATTCTGTCTCAGCAAGGGTATCTAGTTTGCCACAAGGTTATAGACCAGGCAGTTATCCGCCAAATGCAGAATTACCTAGCGGCAAGGCTTGACAACCTGCGCGATCGCTTCCAAGAATGGTCTGGGGGAAAAGATGTAACATCGGTGGAAAGCTATCGGTATCACAGCGATCGTATTGCCGAGTATGAAGCAATTGGACTCCCAAAAGATTTACGCCATTTTTTGAGGGGGGAGTTTGACTTAGAAACTCGATTGTCCGCCGAAATTCGCGACTTTCTAGCTACCCTAAGTCTGCGAGAATTAGTAGCAGACGTTTTCAGCGAAACGAGATATTTTTTGCACTATCCTCCCATGCTCCGATTTAAAGTGCCTCGTGCCGACCAAACTATAGTACCGCCCCATCAAGATAATGCTTACAGTACGCATATAGAAAGATTTATTACTGCTTGGGTTCCTTTAACGCCTATCACAGAGGAAGTAGGTGGGGTGACATTTTACGAAGGGACTCAAGAGTTGGGCAACTTAACGCATGGTTCCAGCGGTGCTTGGGAAAGTAGAGCTTTTTTTGACGAGTCAACCTACGCTGCGTACTCACCCCAAATGGAACTAGGGGATGTCCTATTTTTTACACCCACTATTGTTCACGCATCAGCTCTAAATACCTCAAATAATATTATCAGATTTAGTATTGACATGAGGGCTTTTAGCACGAATACTGTAAGTTCAAAATCTTTTTACGATCCCTGGTCTGGGGAAATCCATAAAACTAACTAACTAAATGAGGTGGCTGAAAGTGAGTGAAGCAGAAAAATTTGACGGTACAAAAAAATACACCAAAGATCAAGAGATTGAAAGTCGTTTAGAAGAGCTATTTTCTAACCACAAAGTTTCCCCTCTTGAAATTATCAATGGCTTTCCGATTTACGCAAGACGTACTGTTCTTAAAAAGTTTCTGGCTCACTACGAACTGTTTCGCCGCACCATAGACTTACCGGGCGACATTGTAGAGCTAGGGGTTTTTAGAGGTCAGAGTTTGATGACTTTTGCCAATCTTCTGGAAGCGCGTAACATAGGCGATCGCACTAAGAAAGTTTGGGGTTTTGACAATTTTAAAGGATTCACAGATTTACGCCCTGAAGACGGCCCTAACTACGAACAGTCTCACAAGGTAGAAGGCGGTTTTAGTCCAGAGAAATTCTATGAAGAATTACTGGATGTAATTGACATATTTGATGCAGACCGCTTTGTGGGCTGGAAAAAACGCATTGAACTTGTAGTGGGAGATGTAACCGCAACCATTCCAGAATTTGTTGCAAAAAACCCTGGTTTGCGAATTTCATTATTGCACTTCGACATTGATATGTACGAACCGACCAAAGTAGGTTTAGATTATTTATATCCATTAGTTGTTCCAGGAGGAGTTGTAATCTTTGATGAATATGGCATCTTAGAATGGTCTGGGGAAAGTAAAGCAGTAGAAGAATATTTCAAGGGACAGCAGGTTGAACTCAAGAAATTTGAATGGAATAATGTTCCCGGCGCTTACTTGATCAAACAATAGACAACTGAAGTAGAGAGCTAAGTTTATGAAGTGCAATCTTTGCAAGTCCGATCGGGTAACAGAATTGGGAGATATTGGTCTCAAGCCAGCTTCGGTAACATCGGAACCAGACTTGTGTTCTCTACCAGCCAAAATTTATTACTGTCAAAACTGCCACCACCTGCAAAAAGCTCATACCGAGAGAGAACTTTCATTCATTAACTCTCTTTATCAAAATTATGAAACCTACAAAGTTTCAAGCGGAAAAGAACAACTTGTTTTTCCCAAAGATAGCCCACCGCGCGCCAGAAGTTATCATGCGATAGAGCAATGTATTTCGTTGTTACCAAAATCGGGAAACCTACTGGATATCGGTACGGGGAATGGCGCTATTTTGAAGTCAGCTAGTCAACTTTTGGAGAAATGGCAGTTATTTGCATTTGACTTGGGGGAAAAATCGAAACTAGAAATTTTAGCAATTCCTGGGGTGGTTGAATTTTATACGGAAAGCCTAGATAATGTTCCCAAACAAAATTTTAACCTAATCGTTTTGTGGCATTGTTTGGAGCATATCCCAGAACCAGCTAAATTTCTCACCCTGTTAAGAAGTTACCTGACTGAAGAGGGCTTTTTACTCATACAAGTTCCAGATATTCATCGCACTCCCTTTGACTTTGCTGCGATCGATCATTGGTCGCATTTTACAAATTCGGCCTTAGTCAAGCTTTGTCAGGAAACGGGCTATCAGATAGAACTTGATGGCTATGATTGGGTACATAATTGCTTGACTCTACTACTGAAGCGCGATCGCGCCCTCCCCAAACAATCCTTGCCAGATTCAAGTTTTACACCCGATGGCTACTTTTACTGGCTCAAACAAACAGTAGAAGAGTTTGAAAGAGCAACCCAGAATCGGAAGTATGCTATTTTTGGCACTGGAATATCAGGAATTTGGCTATCAAGTCAACTGTCAAATCCGCCAAGTTGTTTCATTGATGAAGACAGCCAAAGGGTGGGCAACAACATTGGCAATATTCCCATTATCAAGCCTCAAGAGATCCCACCTGGCATTGACATTGTAATGCCTTTTACTCATGCTACGGGTAAGAATATCAGCCAGAAAATGCAAAAGGAATATTCTACCCCTCAATCTAGCAATTTTATTTTGAGTCAACCTTACTTGAAAGGAGATAGCCATTGACTACTGCAAAACACTGCTTAGTAACAGGTGCCGCCGGCTTCATCGGCAGCCACCTGTGCGATCGCCTCTTAGCCCTCGGCCACAGCGTCACGGGCCTAGATAGCCTGATTGTAGGTCGCCTCGCCAACCTAGAACAAGCCAAAACCTACAGCAAATTTACCTTCATCGAGCAAGACGCAGCCACCATCACCCCCGCTACCCTCGAAGGAATTGACTGGGTATTTCACCTAGCAGGGCTGGCAGACTTAGTACCGTCGATCGAAAACCCCAGCCAATACTACCACTCCAACGTTCAAGGCACTTTTAGCCTGCTAGATGCTTGCCGCGGCGCCCAAATCCAACGCTTTATTTACACCGCATCTTCCACCTGCTACGGCATCCCAGATCGATATCCCACACCCGAAA
>JAUBOH010000132.1:9210-15579 GCA_036700145.1 Microcoleus occultus BM001215366 | reverse complement strand
GGCGAAGATATTTGGCGGGTCACTGCCTGAGAAAATAGCTCGATGCCTGGGATTTTATTTAAAAAACAATAAAGCCTCTTTCTGAGATTCACAAAGGGGCTTTGCTTTTTGATGCAGATTATTAAAGAGAATATTGATCGGGACTTACGCAACTGTCACAAGCGCTCCTTGCACCATGCACCTCAAAATTAGATACAGCAGATTGCCGGCAAATAGAGTACACTTAAGATAAGTACAATACCCAGGACACTTTTTAAATAGGGATGCGATCGCAGCACAGGACAGACGCTAAAAGAGTGAGTGGAATCTGAACCCAAAATAAGCAGAAAAAAAAGCACCCTTTTATGTTAAGCTAAAAAAACACACAAGCTCAACAGATTGCCTTATGAATCTTATTGAATCAATATTACAACAAATCCCAGGGATTAGTCAACCCCAAAATAAATTTTTAGTAATTTTACTTTCAACTATTTTACTCGTCTATGGCAAGGTTAACTTCACGAATCTCAGTTGTTATAGTTGTTTGAGTGAAAAAACCGATCGTCGTCACTTTATCTTCATCTTTAACTTTCCACAATTTAATCAATATTTTCTCAAGCAAGCCTTGAATCCTGAGCGGACAGTTATTGCCCCGTCATAGATTGTTCTTTTATCAGAAAAAGTGGCAAAAAAACTGAGGGAAAAGCTTATTTTTATGGCGTTGCTGAATTGGGGTATGGTTGAGCAATGCCGTGCGGTGAGTAATGCTCGATCGGAATAATTAATTGAATATGGAACGGGAACATCATTAAACTTGAGGTAATGAATAAGTAGCTTAATTGAATATCTAAGCATTTTTTCGGATTTAGAATAACAAAGAGTCTTTCGTTTTAATCGAGCCAGATAGTGCCTTAATCTTGTGTTTTCACCTTCAACTGCAAGTCATGTAAGTTTTACAGATGATTTGGTCACCATCGGTCATAAACATCTTTTAAACTTTCGGGCCATCCGTTACGTAAAAATAGTATCTCCATTTCTCAAAAGCTCCCATAAAGGTTTAAATGTTTGGGAACTGTGGTCTCCTTTCATCCCATTCTAAAATACCTGGTTTGAAGTGGTCTACTGCTGTCCACAACTAGATGCAAGTTTTTTTTTAGCCAATAAATGTTTCTAATTCATCTAGTTCTCCGACATCGGGAATTGTGTCTGGTTCGCAAGCCTAGGAGTAGAAGTTCTCCAACCTGTTTGACCCTATTAATTATTGTGGTATGATGAACACCTTTGCCTGTCTCTATCGCTCGAAAACCCATACCATTGACATAAATTTTTAGGCATTCATGCTTAACTTCTTGAGCGTCACCCTTATGGGGTTGGTGGCATTATATGAATTGCCTACCACACTCTACACAAATATAATTCTGTTTGCCTTTTTTAGGCTTATTTTTATTGACATGAGTTGATTTACATTCAGGACATTCCATTGGTTCTGACTTTTAGTTAATTGGGCGTTTAAAATTGTTCTGTGAACTAATCATACCTTAATTCAGCAACGCCTATTTGCTCCCTCTATCTGTAATTTATGCCGCTCGACGCAACTTATTCAAGTCTTTATAAACCGCTTTCATTACGTGGAAAAGATCGATAACAATTTGGACATTTGGGAATACTTCTTCTATAACTTTGGGAAATCCTCCCCACATATCAACACTCACTTCCTCAACTTGTTTACGAACCTCAAACGGTTGTTTTACAAGAACTTAAACTATTATTCTAGACGGTGAGAGTTAATCATTTCAATCAAATTACCACCTTCACTGTCACTAACAACAGTTACCAAATTTCCCTGGCTTTTTCGCATACTTATCTCATCTATACTCATTCGCTTAACTGACTCCCAACAGTTTTTTTTGCTTGAGTTTACCTGAGCAAAAATTATTTTGATTTCCTCATAGCTCACTCCTTCTTATCGCCCAATTTGTTCCATGCTAGACTTTTCAACACGCGCATAAATATTTTGTTCATATCGTTGAGTCTGGCGTCTTTTTTAGTCCGAAAAATCTAATCTCTCTGTACTGTAACGTTGACGACTAAAGCAGTTTTACTGCCGGCGAGGCACTTGTAAATACACAGTTCCGACCAAAAACTGGCAAATCTCTGACTAATATGGGTCGATTCTGATGGAGTTCTTCGGTATAATTTTCACAGTGAGGACAAACTATCCCTGACGCTAAAACAATCAGTCGCAAGTAAATTTGTCCCTCAATTTGAGTACAATTTTCAACCTTGACTCCGGGCAAGTCTAATAGATAGTCTAAATGAAAGCTCATCATACTAACTGTATTGGTTAATCTATTTTACACCATAAACTCAGGAGAGCCATTGAGTTAAACCACGGATCAAGTCTGGCTGTTGAAGCAAGCGCCGAGAGCGGTTGCTATAGCACAACTTCAAGCTCATCCAACGACTCGTCGAAAGAGCGATTGGCAATTGGTTCATTGGTGAGAGGCCACTAACGCTCAGCCGGCTGTAATTCTGGGGAATAAGGAGGCAGAAACAGCAAGTGAATTCCTCCCTTGAACTTGTACGTTATGTTGCGCCCGTGACACTCGTTGTCTGAAATTCATCTGCTGCAAATATTCCCACCCACGCTCGTGCCTGTGAATAGGTTGTCCCTTCAATTGCGTCCAGAAGTGTTGGCTACTTTAGGACCATTCCACAGTCCACCATCTATGGCTAACACGTAAGCGTGCTTGCCATAGATGCGCTTGCTCAATATCTGACAATCAGGGCTCGCGATTTGCTGGATGAACAGGACGACGATCGACTAATCCTTGTGGGCCAATTTGGTTGTAACGACGGACAATTCTACGAATTCTGTCTCGGTAATAGCCGGTCACTGAAACTACCTCTTGGGTCATCGATCCTCTAGCGTTCCAGCCAGATAATTTGGTAGCGAGTCCGCTAATTGAGATTAGATGCCGAACTCGGACGACTCTGGAGTTCTTCTAGTGAAAGATGTGGTTCCATGACCAGACGCACGGGCCGATAATTGTACGATCGCACGTTCGATTAACTACACCCCGATTATACAAGTCCGGTGCTACCGGACTTGATATTAAGAGCTCGCGACTGTGGTAGCGAGCTCGCGACAGCTCGCACGCGAGATCATCCACATATATTATTCCAATGCAACCGGAAACCAGATCACAGGCACGACCCCTACAGAAACTTCACTTATTTGAAAAGTGCTATTTATTTAAAACAGCCCAGGACGCAGAAACCGGGTTTGATGGACGAAAATACTGGTTTATAGCCTTTAATATCGGTAAAAAACCCGGTTTCTTGGGTCGGAGTGCATCCAAGACTATAAAAATTGTTTCGGCGTTACCCCCATCAAGCGTTTGAAATGGCGAGTAAATTGGCTGTGGTCGCCAAAACCAACTTCTGAGGCAATTTCTGAAATGCTGATTTTGCCGGCAAAAGTAATTGTTTGCCGCGTTCTATACGGGATTTAATTACGTATTGGTAGGGATAAAAACCTGTAGATTGTTTGAACAAGCGCGAAAAGTGGTATTGGCTTATACCAACCTGTTCAGAGATCGCTTTTAAGGATAAATCCTCTGCTAAATTATCGTTGATCTAGTCGATCGCACTTTGCAGCTTATATTTAGATAAGCCATCTGTATATTCCAGAATTGTGTGTTCTCCGGCCGAGTACCGCCTCAGCAGGTGAACTAATAAAGCATTTGCTATCGATTCGGCATAAAGACTGCTGCCCAATCTATCGGCTTCAATTTCAGACTTCAGCGCCCAACCCATTTGTTGAATTAAAGGGTCTGGCAACTTGAATTGCGGGATAATTTCCCAACTATCTGCATCGATTAACTCGCGAGCAATCGAGGTTAAAAATGTGCTATCGACACGGATTAACAGGAATTCAGCTTGCTTGTCCCAGCGCCAAATTTGCACCGAATTTGGAGGATAAATAATCAGGTCGCCTGCTACCAAAAGATTGTTTGTAACGCGACCGTTTGCCAACTGTTTCAATCTCAGTGAATGACCGAGTTAAATGCTGATAGTGCAATCAGGAAGACAACACTCGGAAGTTCCGCCAACATGGTAACGGCGGTATTCCACGCTAATGCTATTTGACTCTGCATTTTTACTGATTGAGGGTTTCTCTTCGGGCACGGTTTTTACCTTGTAGGGTGCGCGAGCTTCTGACACACGCTACAATATATTATACTTACCATACAAATTCTCTATTCAGATATTCTGCTAATTTACGATCGTGCGGCTGAAAATACTCGCGCAATCGCTGACTTGCAACTTCATCCACAGTCTGATAATCACCACCGTTGTACTTTTGATAATTCCCTAGTTGAAAATCTGGGAAATCTAAAAAATCAAAAACTTGGCTGAGTATCGCAGCCGGATTAGCATAAAATTCTTCACTCTGCAAAATCAAAAACTGTTTTCTGGGAAAAAGATTCATCCACTGTTTGAGACTGCAAGCATAAAGACTCTTGTAAATGTAGTGACAATCTTTCCAATGATTTCTATCTGCTAAACTAATTTCTGTTGCGCCTGCGATCAATTGCAACTCGGAATCGATCGCCTTTTCAAAACTCCTGCGTTCCGTGCCGCGCCTCACCAGCATTTGATAGTGCGAAAAAGCCCGATCGACTGGATTTCTCAAAATTACAATCAGTTTGACTTTTGGCAAACACCCGTGCAATCTTTCCGCCGCCAGCGGGTGAGTCAGATAAGTGGGAGTTGCTTCTCCGGTCAAAAAATGATGGGAATCTATTTGTTGCGGTGGAAAATGCGATCGATACCAAGCTAATCCCTTGTTGAAATGTTCTGAAAAAAAACAGATTTCTTTATTGGCAGCAGGTAAAATTTGAGGGTGCGAAGTGATATATTTGTAGAGAGAAGTTGTGCCGCACCTCGGAGAACCGATGATAATGAAATCGGGCGATCGCCCTGTTTCAAAATTCCACTTTACCAGGGAAAGTTCCGGGCGAGATGCTACGGTTTGCAAGCGGACTGCGGTTTGAAAAAGCGCGATCGACTCCTGGATTTTTCCCTGCTTGCTCAGCGCTACAGCCAAGTTAATGTAAGCTAATGGAAAATTTGGCAAAATCTCGATAACTTCGCGGTAAAGAGCAACTAGGCTGTCAATCAGAGGAGAATCTTTAGGCAGGGGCGCGTACAGCAGCGGAAAGTAAGCAGCAGTAAAGTTTGGTTGCAGGAGAATGGCTTTTTGGTGACAGGCGACAGCTTCGGCAATTTGCCCGTTTTGTTGCAGGGCTTTTCCCAAACTGTGGTAAGCTGAGGGCGAATTGGGATTGAGTTTAACAGCAGTTTCATGAAGGGCGATCGCCGATTGAAATTTCCCCTCTTCCTTGAGTGAATCTGCCAAAGAACAGTCATCAAAACTCATACTGGAATCCTGTAATAACCGCGCATCATCACCTTAACATCTAAATGCTTCATTTCGGCAGTAGAAGCATCGTGAATCATATTTTCAGTCGGTGCAATATAAGCCTCGCCCGGTGCAATTCTCAGCTTCACCACCGGATATTCCCGATAGCGCTGCATAAACTCATTGGTTAACTGTCTCGTCCAAGGTTTGCCAACATCAGAATCGCGACATCCCAGCATTTCAAAAATATCGAGTTCAGTCAAATTCACAAACAAAAAATAACGGCTATCCCGCCCTAAATTCACGCAAATCCGATTAGTAGCCTCCTGCTTTTTTGCCAGCGGCAGCTTGTCCCAATTATCAGTATGCAAACCGTTGCGGCAACCACGTTTGTTATCAATTGTTGCCGTACTCAATCCCGGCTGCCTGCCTCCCATACCGCTGATAACTGGCGGCGAATCCGACAGACAAAAAGGCTGAAAATACTCAATTAATTTATCGAGTGCCTGCCTGCATTTTTCCTCAGATTTAAACTCAGCAACCTGTAGCGGAGTTGTTAGCGAAGCGATACCAGAATCAGCAAACAAAGCCAAAACATCTGCAGGTAAACGCACAATTCCTACACCCGAATCATGCGGCGGCGGTTCATGAACCCAAAGCAGCGCAGACTCTCCCGGTGTCGGTTCCCTCCAAGGTTCTCTTGGCATAAAAGCCCCTTCGCAATACTGAATGCGATCGGGCACGCTGTCAAAAGCTAGCTGAGTACCCGAACTTAGCCACACTCGGGGAATTGGAAACTCTTTCTCTGTAGTTTCTGACTCCAGATTTTGGCAGCGATAAATTACTATACTTTGACGGAGACTGGACATTGTTTAATATTTATTAATCGCAATTATCAAAAAAACAATTCGTAGTAAGGAATGCAAGTCCTCTCTTCTACATTCGTTCGTAGTAAGGAATGC
>JAUBOH010000132.1:0-9110 GCA_036700145.1 Microcoleus occultus BM001215366 | reverse complement strand
CTTTAGTCCTTGATTTTGAGTCTGCAAAGCAAGGACTGAAGTCCTCACTACGAACTTTTTACACTTTGGCAATCTTGCCTAATGAGTGCAATGAGTGCAGTGAGTACAGTGAGTGCACATCGCCCCTACCTCAAACCCTTCAGCATTGGGAAACTGCCACAGAGTTTGTGTTAAAGTTGCGCGATCGACATCCTGCCGGGAAACTGAAGAAAGAGTCAAGACTCGGGCTTCGTCGTCTGTGCTTTCTACTAAAATTTCGCCCTCAGCAACTTTAATTGCATCTCGGTGCAAAATGCTGAGCCCGAACATATCAGCCATCCCCAATTCTGACAGTTTACCCGCAATTTCATTGAGAAATTCCGAGTTATTTACAACGGCTTCTGACCGTTCAACTGCTGCCGATACAGCTTCAGTAACGCGGACAAATTCTAAGGGAAACCAAACCCAGTCGCCTGATGTTGAATTTTTTTCAACCTTCCACATATAAGGAATAGCATCCTTGTATTCTGCGGTCGGCTTGACATAAGCATTGTTGCCGTCAAACTCTTCGACCAACCGTTCGTTATCCGACAGGTCAAAGTGTTTGTGAAGCAAGCAAATACCTACCTGCTTTTGCAAGCCGTGACTGCGGATAATAGCGCCCAGTTCTGTCATGTTGTCTTGGGCTTGCTCTAGCAGGTCTCTAGCCGTGAAAAAATGCTCTAAACTATCGAAAACATCCGGTTTGTAAGATGTCAGCATACAGGTTTAGGTTTCCTTCTAAATATTCACTAGATAGACGATATTTAACTTTTGAGTAAATGTCAACTAATTACTAGCACTCCACACATTAATCTTTTTTATACGTAAATATACCAGGATTTTATGAAGAAACACAAAAAACTGTTGCTCTTTGATGCGCTAAGCTAAAATAAATATAAAATATCAGACATTAAAGCACTTAAAATGGTATACCCACCTGCACCTTGGCATTTGCAAGGTTATGCTGTTCAGACTTTACAATTAGTAGATGTGGCACGAGTGCGCCCCTTGGTTCCCTCGGAATTAGAAATCATCTCTTTATTCCCCGGCAAAACCCTAGGCGGCATTTATATATCCTCCTACGGGTTGGGTTCCGTGATGGAGTATAACGAGTTAATTGTAGTTAGCGCGATCGCCCATTATGCAGGAAAATTGGGTGCTTGGATTTCCCACATCTACGTAGACAATCCTAACTCCGTAGTCGGTGGGCGCGAAATTTGGGGACTTCCTAAAGAATTAGCTCAATTTAGTTGGGAAGGCAGCCATTCGGTAAAAGCAGCACCGCTAGGCTACCGCGTCACAGTTAGTCAAGGAAACCGTCAACTGTGCAGTCTCGGTTACAGTCAACAAAGTTTGACTTTGCCGATATCTTTGAACGGAAGTTTTTTCAGCGCTAACTCCAACAATTTGCTGTGGTTCAAAGGGGAATTTCAGTCTCGGATTGGTTTGATCAAAGGCGAATTAGAAGTGACAGTGGAAAGTCCTTTTGCCAGTTTAAACTTAGGTCAGCCGTTGTTAACCGTTGCCTGCGAAGATATGCGTTTAATAGCAAATTCACCGCAAATTGTCGGCAACAGAGCTGTTGATTTCAGCTATTAGTTGGAATTAGTATGGCTGGCAATTCCCACTTTAGTCTCGCCAAACTTCCAGGTCAATACCAAAGAAACCTGGTTTTTCACCATTAAAAGCGTTGATGCAATATTTTGGCAAAGAAACCCGGTTTCTGATTGCTCGTGCTGATTGTACTTAAATTAAATGCCAGCTCCCGGAGCAGCTTCAGCACCCATTTCTAAAACGGTACCGCGAAGGAAATCAATTTGCTGCTGAAAGTCCATGCCCTGAATTTTTCCTAATAAAGCTTTTCCTGCTTCTGGAAGTTGATAGTCGGGAGGCACGGGAATAATCGTTCCTTCGTCCATTCCTAGAGCTAGAAAATACCAAAAAGCTAGCTTGGTTTCTGGACTCATTGAGCCGTACATCCGGCTGATTTCTGTACTGGCTTTTGAGGCAATGTCGCGCATTACTTGCAGTTGTTCTTCGTGGGGCAGCGGCTTGACTTGATTGAACAAACCCTGAGCGATTTCGGAACCGGAAGCACCGGGAGCCGCTGGGGTTATTGACTTGCCCATTTCGGTGTAAACAAACCACAACAAACCTAATTGGTCGTCTACACTCAAGCTCTGAATATCTGCTTTTCCTTGGTCGTAAGCACCGGCAGTAGTAAATGTCATCGAAGCCTCCAAAATAGTATGTATTGCTCAGTTTCCTTAGAGCGAAAACTTGTTTTGCTACTTAGTTAAAGTACCTAATAAATAGTGATGCTAGAATCTTGCTTAAGGCAGATATGATCCCGGATATAAGTTTGTGGAGTAAATTTACCAAAATTGGGAAAATTTGCAACTAAAGGATGAGGCAAATTTGACAATATTCTTGTTAGCTGTGATCCACATTAGCATTGTTTAGCCGATCGACGATCGCCTATAATCGCAACAGACCTGCATTGAGGTGGCAGTTATGTCGATCGTCGCAACTGCTAAACGTGCCAAACGCTTCACCATAGCGGAATATCACCGCCTGACATAACTGGGGTTCTTTGGTGAGGGCGAGCCAAAAAAATAGGCTAGCTTTTTGCCAGCCTAGAATCAGGAGAACTTTAATTGAAACTCGTTTAAACTCTAGCTAAACAAACCCGAAATACCGCCGACTGCTATTGCTCCAGCCAGAGCGGAAACAACGACAGAAGTCAGAGCCGTACCGAACAGCCACCAAGCAGCAGTTGCTGCCGCTTCGCGCGCATCTTCTGCTTGCTGCTTGGTCTTGTTCTTGAGCTCTTTAATGCGTTTTTTGGCTTCAGCTTGCAGGCGTTCAGAACGCAATAAAACGCTGTCCCGGGCTCCTTCCATTTGGTCAACAATTCGGTGAGCATCTGTTTCGGAAATATCGGAACGAGAACTCAGTAGCGCCACTAAAGTACCGCGATCGAACTGACCTAAACGATCCTTAATCGCGTCAAATCCACCCTGCGGATCGTCAAACACTTTGCGGAAGTCCCGCTTAATGCCTTCGTAGTTGAGTTCAGGTCGATCGAGCGCATTGAGGTAATCCCGAATTTT
This sequence comes from Microcoleus occultus BM001215366, assembly GCA_036700145.1. GTDB lineage: Bacteria > Cyanobacteriota > Cyanobacteriia > Cyanobacteriales > Microcoleaceae > Microcoleus. The sequence goes on along the minus strand of JAUBOH010000132.1, from coordinate 5,976 downwards.
CGCGAAAATACCGTCAATTGCTGACTGAAACTTATCTTGCACCATTTGAAGTTGTTCGACAAACTCGTTGCGGACAGATTCAATGCGATCGGCAATTTTGTTGGCTTCCTCTTCCGAAATATCTTGCCGCTGGGACAGCAATGCTACCAGAGTACCGCGATCGAAGTGCTTCAGGCGATCGCCCAAACTTTGCATCCCCATTCCCGGTTCGTTAAACAGCAACTGCAAATCGCGCTTAATACCTTCGGGATTCAGCTCTTCCTTGTTGGTATTCTGCAAGTAATTTTCCAGACTTCCTTGGAAATCCCGTACAGTTTTCTGAGCGCGAGATGCCAAGCGGCGGGGCGACTTCACGATGGTGCGAATCGAATCTTGCACGCGATCGATCGTCCGATTTATCTGTTCTTCGCTCAAATCTTCCCGTTGTGAAAGCAGCTTGACTAAGGTTTCGCGATCGACCTGAGACAGTCTTTCCCGCAGTGCCACAGCACCCTCTTTCGGATTTTCAAACAATTTAGTCAAATCCCGATTAATGCCTTCAGGATCGAGTTCTTCGAGGTTGGTATTCCGCAGGTACTCGCCAATCTTAGTCGTAACTTCTTCGTACTGTTCCTTGGCTTTATCTGCAACTATTTGTGGCGCGTTGATAATGTTGTCACGTACAGATTCAATTCGGTCGATCGCCTGATTTACCTGTTCTTCACTGAGGTCTTGGCGCTGTGAAAGCAACTGCACCAACGTATCGCGGTCGAATTGAGATAAGCGTTCGCCCAGCGCTTTCAATCCGGTTTTCGGATCTTCAAATAAAGTTTGAAACTCGCGTTCTATAGCTTCAGGATTGAGTTCTTCCTTGTTAGTATTGCGGAGATATTCTTCTACCTTCTGCCGCACTTCTTGCGCTTTCGATTTCGCTTGCTCTTGCAATTCCTGAGCTTTAGAAATTACGCGATCGCGCGAACTTTCTAGGCGGCCGATTAATTGATCGGCTTCCTCGGGGCTGAAATCCTCACGCTGACCGAGCAACTGTACTAAAGTATCGCGATCGAATTGTCCAAGGCGATCGCGCAAAGCCTCAAAACCAGCATCCCGGTCTTCCAACAGCGCTTGAAAGTCCTTTTCGATACCTTCAGGATTCAATTCATCCTTACCAGTCGATCGCAAATAATTCTCAATCCGGCTCCGCAAATCTTGAGACTGTTCATCACCAGCAGCAGCTTGCACAATTTCCAACACTTCTTGGCGGACACTTTCAAGCTGTTCGGCAATTTCCTGTGCTTGTTCTGGAGCAAACCCCTCACGGCGGCCCAGAATCCCTACAAAATAATCTGGATTAAACATCTCTAACTGGCGCAAAACCGCCCCCGGCGAAGCTTCCGGGTCGTAAATTACATCCCTAAATTCCTGCTTGATTGTTTCTCGGTTGAGATGCCAAGGTTGGGCATTCATCAAGTAGTTTTCCACATCAGCCTTAGCTGTATTAAAAGGCAGCGCAGGCACTTTGTCGCCCACCTTAGAAGCCAAAGATTTAGCTTGTTCCGTCCCTTTTGCTGTCAGTTGCTGCAACTGACCAGAGATTTTTTCAACATCCAAATCAGACAAATCCGTCCGCGACAAAACAGTGCCGACAAGAGCTTCCACACCCAACTGCATCACTCGCTTCATGCCGCCAGCGCTGGAATCCGATTTGTTTTCCCTACTTTCCATAAGTTGAGACAGCTTGGCGTTGAGTTCGTCAGACTTCAGCAAATCGGGAGCCGCAGACTTGAGAAAATCAAGCAACTCCAAATTCGGGTTTTTCTGCTCTTGCTGCTTGCCAAATGTTTGCTTCCAAACGCCTTCCAGTTGGTCTGAAACTTGATTTATTTCTTCTTTAGAAAAGTCGGTGCGGCTGCTAATTAAGTCCACAAAAGTCTGGCGGTTAACATTCTTCAGAACGTCGCTTCCCGCAAGAGATTTGATATCTGCATCGCCCAGCAACTTTTCAAATTGACCGCGAATTTCTTTGACATCTAGCTTCGGTAACTGCAAAGAACCGACATAATCTTGCAGTGTTTCGCGAATGCTATCCGGGTCTACAGCCGAACTCAATTCGCGGCGAACAGCGGCAACAGATGCCTCTACAGTATTGACCATTTGGTCGCTGGCCATCTTACCGCCGATCGCAGCACCAGCAGTACCCATAACGCCTTGAATGCCGGAAAATGCAGTTTTTATCAAGGAACCAATCATGGAACCGACGGCGCTAGAACCGAGCCATACCAGGGTTAAAAAGTACGCAGCCCAGATGACCACACCAATAATTGCCGCTCCATCTACTGAGGCAATTGCAGTTAGTTTGACCGCCAGAAAACAAGCCAAAAATAAAGCTAGGTTAACTGTAACTAAAATCCAACCTCCGACTAAACCTTCGATCTTGCGAACTTTAGTACCTAAACTTTCCGACTCGCCATCATCATCATCATCGCTGGGTAAAGCCTCATCCCAATTTGAGATTTTGGCGGCGATCGAGAAATTTGTTAACAGGAATTGGAAGCCGAAAGCCATGATGACTCCGGCGATTAATGCCACGAAAAACTGAGGGCTTAAAAACATCAGCCCTCCGATATCGGGGTGGTCAAATGGCACTTCTATTTCTACTGGCATTTGGGCAATACTGATTTTGGGATTGTACAGCGACATTAATAACTGGGTTTCAGACATAATTTACCTCCTAAAGGTTTTCTGCCTAATTCGGCATCTTGAAATTCACCCCTAAGTTTTACCGAGGGGAGTTTGAACTTTTTAGATTGTGGTTTGTTTTTGTCAGGCTTTATCTTACGGAAGCCCTGATTCGTGAAATCGGGATGATTAGTAAATCAGTTCTCTATTTCTTTCATCCTTACTGCTTATTATGGCTGTTTAAGCTGAAGAATAAATCCGTCTAAAGTCAGAAATGAGTTTTTTTGCGACTGCTAGCAGCAGAGTCCGCCCAAAAGCGGCAATTTTGAGGCGGGGGGCGATCGCCACCAATGATCTATAGTCGTAAAGTACGATGCAGCGCACCCTAAATATCGTAGAGTGCGCTACCGAGTTAGGATTCCGTTTGATTTTCCGGCTCAAAACGTGCTAGTAATTGCGATCGATCGAGCTGCATACTCAGTCGCGTGATTTCAAGAGGTTCTAGTTGAATCAAAGGCTCAATTATTTGGGCTAATTCTTCATCAATTTCGCCAAATCTTACTTGTAATATACTCTCAAGAATCTCGCGTTTACTTTGCTGAATACCTCGCTCGATACCTTGCTGAATACTTGGCTCGATACATCGCTGAATACCTTGCTCGATACCTCGCCCAGTTGCTTCTTCAAGCCGTTGTAAATAAAGCGGTGACAGTTCCATAATTAACTCCCGATTTTCTCGATAGACAATAAATAGTAAAGTGATATTTAGCGCACCCGACATATCGTAGAGCGCGCTGCTGAGTTAGGATTCAGGTTGGTTTTTCGACGCATCGAAACGAGCTAGTAATTCAGAGCGATCGAGCTGCATAATCAGCCGCGTCATTTCCAGAGGTTCTAGTAAAATCAAAGGCTCGATTATTTGGGCTAATTCTTCATCAATCTCGCCAAATTTTACTTGTAGCATACTCTCAACTATCAAGCGTTCGCGCTGGATACCTTGCTGAATACCTTGCTGAATACCTTGCTGCATACCTCGCCCAGTTGCATCTTCCAATCGTTGCAAGTAGAGGGGTGACAGTTCCATAATTAACTCCCGATCTTCTCGATCTATGTCTTGACGTACTTCTAATATCGTTCGCAAGTTGTACAACAATTCTAGCGCATTCAACCGAAACACATTATCAGAGGGTAATTCTCTCAATTCGGCAACAGCTTGCTTCTGCACGTTTCCCTTCCCTAAAACTCTCAGCCACAGCGTTTCTGGAGTCCGGGGGAGTTGGTGAATGGCAATAATGGCTGCTTTCAGAGACGGGCCCAGAAAATAAACTCCACTTACCCAATTTTCCGGTTCGGGAATCGCTGGAAATCCAGCTAATATCGTGTCGGAAACAGTCGGCGACAGTATCCAAAGTTGGGGCAAGTCTGCCTCTGCAATCCGGGTATTTTCTCTAACTGCGGCGCGTTCAAATTCGCCGTGGATATCGAAGAGTTTGCCCAGACAACTGCGAATTTCTCCGATTTGGACTGGGCTGCGGAAGGGTTCAAATACAGCGGGTTTTGCTGCTATTTGACCCAAAATGCCGAGGGCTGTTGGTTCGACTTCCGGTTCCGCTTTCGGGGAAAATAAAACGTCAACCAGCCTTACTTCTCCAGCGACATCCCGGCTGGTTTCTACATTGCCGAGAGGGGTTAATAGTTCTTTCAGATATTGCGAGAGCAAATTGGTCGTGAATGAATCTGGTCATGAGAATTATCAGCTATAAACTGTTTAAAAACCTCGCCATCAACTGTCAACTGTCAACCGTCAACTGTCAACTGTCAACTGTCAACTGTTTGCAGCATTTACCCTCGCAGTTGCGAAGGCTGCGAATGCAGCCGTACTCCTCGAAACGTTGGCTATGTTTGCGGACAGTAGGATAGGCCAGCAAATGTAAAGGAATTCCAGTTAGTTTGTAAAACAATCGACCAGCAGCATGAAGAATATCCCAAATTTCGCTCAAATTAGGTTCTAAAACAAATTCTCCTATTTCATTTTTTAAGGCAACCCACTGCGATCGCACGGTAGAATTGTGACAATTATCAAATGCTGCCATACCTTTTTGGTAATTTTGCCAAATTTTATTCATATATTTAATCAAATCGGACTCAGTTCTGATAATATCAGAAGTTAATCTGAGATTACAATCATCCGGTATTTTAAGGAAATCAGCCATGCGACTCTCTCAAATGCTTTTCGTCACCCTGCGGGAAGACCCCGCAGAAGCCGAAATCCCCAGCCACAAACTATTACTCCGTGCGGGATACATCCGGCGCATCGGCAGCGGCATTTACGCTTATCTCCCTTTGATGTGGCGAGTTCTCAAAAAAGTCTCCCAAATTGTGCGCGAAGAAATGGACGCTACCGGCGCTCAAGAATGCCTCCTCCCGCAACTGCAACCAGCCGATTTGTGGCGGGAATCCGGCCGCTGGGATACCTACACTCAAGCTGAAGGTATTATGTTTGCCCTCACAGACCGTCGCGACACAGAATTGGGACTGGGCCCAACTCACGAAGAAGTAATTACTACAATTGCTAAAGATATGATTCGTTCTTATCGGCAATTGCCTGTACATTTGTATCAAATTCAAACTAAATTTCGCGATGAAATTCGCCCCCGTTTTGGCTTGATGCGCGGTCGTGAATTTATTATGAAAGATGGCTATTCTTTCCACACAAACGAAGAAAGCCTGAAAAAAACTTATCAGGATATGGCTCAAGCTTACAGCAATATGCTGCGCCGAGCGGGTTTGCAATTCCGAGCAGTAGATGCCGATTCTGGGGCAATTGGCGGTTCTGGTTCTCAAGAGTTTATGGTGTTGGCTGAAGCGGGTGAAGATCAAGTTCTCTATACTGATGACGGTCTTTATGCTGCTAATGTGGAAAAGGCTGTATCGATGCCGGCTGATGCAGAAACCTCGCCTTTTTCCACTTGTGAAAAACGGGAAACGCCGGGAACTGACACAATTGATAAACTCTGCAAATTTTTCAAATGTTCTCCTACTCAAGTTGTCAAAAATGTGCTTTATCAGGCAGTTTATGACAGCGGTACGACAGTGCTGGTATTGGTAAGTATTCGCGGCGACCAAGATGTGAATCAGGTAAAGTTGCTGAATGAATTAACCAAGTTAGCGGGCAACTATCAAGCTAAAACAATCCTATTTCTGACAGTACCCGATGCGGAAGCTCAGCGGAAATGGGCGGCTAAATCTTTACCTCTGGGTTATATGGCTCCCGATGTTGCTGATGATTATATCGCTGGAAACCCCCCCCAACCCCCC
>JAUBOH010000131.1:11518-15584 GCA_036700145.1 Microcoleus occultus BM001215366 | reverse complement strand
TTAAACGGAGAGGGTGGGATTTGAACCCACGTTAGGTCGCCCTAAAGTAGTTTTCGAGACTACCGCATTCAACCGCTCTGCCACCTCTCCAATTGAGGCTTATATAGGAGCTAAAAGTATCTTACCGCACAGTGTGCCACATTGTAAATCTTTAAAGAAAAGAAGTTTGATTTTCTTCAGACTCCAGAGTGGTCTTAAATCCCCCGCCTGGAGTCCACTGAAGAGCTCCGTCGCGCCCAGTCCAGAAAATCTGCGTTTTATTTTGGCGCAGTTGGGCAGCGGTTTCTGGGTCGATTTCGTCAGCAGAGGCGATCGCCACTTGCGGCCCAACTGCGCCCAATAACTCGGCTGTCAGGGTTTTTCCCGACCACCACAGCACTTGAGCCGGCTTCAATGTTCCCGTTGCTGCCAATTTTTTTTGTGCTTCCGGTGTCATTTCACCGACGAGCAACCAAGTTCGATTGCCCACCAGCAATTCTACCACCGGAATCTCCGCATCCACGAACTGCAACCGCGTAGAACCCAGATCGATTTTGCTGTTAGTTTCTAAAGGAAAGTAAACGCCTTGGCGAGATTGTACGGCCGTCATGAATTCCCGATCGCGGGCGCGGCGAATTTGTTTGGGAGCGTTGTTATCATAAAATGTTTTAATGGGCAAGCGTTCTAGTAATTTTCCCCAACCCCCGCTCAAACCTAAATGACCGTGAGTGGCGATCGCAAAATTCACAGAATTAACTCCTTGCTGCTGCAAAAAAGGCAGCACTGTAAACCTCACGGTATTTTCATCACCGCTATTAATCAGCGCCACTTTTCCCTTATCTTGAATTACAAAAACAGGCTCGTTAGATGTCGCCAGCAAAGTAACTTGAAACAAAGATGCTTGAACGTGCCAAGCTGGCAAAACTACAATCCCAATTCCCATCGCAACCGCCAGCGGTAAAATCCAAGCAGATGAAAAACTCGGCAGCGCAATAACTCTACTTTTCCCCTTCTTCCCTCGGACTTCTTCCTTCTTCTTCTTCTTCCCTCGGACTTCTTCCTTATTCTTCCCTCGGACTTCTTCCTTCCTCCTTCTATCCGTTACATCTGTTACATCCTGTACAGTGCTCGTTGCCGAACTTCCTTCTCCCAGCCAAACCCAGCAGATTAAACTGTAAAGCGCGATTAGCTGAAACACCGATACTTGACCGACAGCTACTGAATTACCGGGCAATTGCGAGAAATATTGGGCGATCGCAATTAACCCCTTTGCCGGATAGTCCAGCAGTTGCGCTAAAACACTGCCAGCGGGCCCAAAAATCAATCCAGAAGCAGCGCTAACCATCCCGCCAATACTCAAAATCCACAGCAAAGGAGCGGCAATAATATTGACTAAAATGCTGTAAGGTGATACCACGCTAAAAACGTAAAGTAGCAGCGGCAGCACCCAAACTGAAGCGGCGATCGGAACCACAACAATCGAAGCGATCGCGGGCGGCATCCAGTCCAACTTTGCCATCAGCGGCGGCGCTGTTACTATCAACCCCAAAGTTGCCAAAAAACTCAGTTGAAAACCTAAATCCCAAATCCACAAAGGATTAACTAATAGTAAAATAGTAGCAGCGATTAACAGCAATCCCAAAGGCTTAACTTCGCGACTTAACACCAAAGCAAATAGCGTGCCGAATCCCATCAAAGCGGCGCGGCATACTGAAGCTTCAAAGCCTGTTAATCCCACGAGCAAAAATAAAGCACCTGCGCCAAATCCAAATTGCAATTGTTTGGAAAAACGCCTGGTTAATGCTAAAACTAAAGCCAAAACCATCGAAACTTGAGTGCCGGAAGCTGCGATCGCGTGGGCCAATCCAGCTTGCACAAAAGAGTCGCGGATGTTGTAAGGTAAATCAACTGCTTGTTTGCCGAGGGCGATCGCACTTATCAAAGGCCCTTCGGGAACATTCAACTGCGACAGTTGCGATCGCACGATCCGCTGCCGCATCGCTTGAATTTTCGATGGCTGCATCCCGCTTGTATCCCAGAAAGCAGGGGTTTTGCTGTTAAGTCGATTTACATCCGCGATCGCATTTTCCCTCCTCCAGTCAATCTGACGCCCTTTGAGCCCTGCAAAAGCCCCTTCTCTGGCTAAATATGCTTCAAAATCAAAAGCCCCCGGATTCGACGGCGGCTGCGGTTTGTACAAGGAACCCACAACTGCGATCGTATTGTCTGCGTACAAGCCCGTTGCTTGCAGCAGGGGGACTGTAACGTAGAGTTTCCCGGATACTTCGCGGTTGACAATTACTCCCCCCTCGCCGCCGTTGATTTGGCTAACTAAATCTGTGTCTAGCCAAAATTGCGATCGACCCGATCGAGTTAATCGCGGCGTACTGACAACTCTACCGCGAACTGTCACCGCCACTTCTTGAGTGTTGCCAACCGCCGGAATCAGTTTGCTGATGTCATTAATTGCCGGTTGGGGCGATCGAACTGCAAAATAAACGCTAGCTAGAAATGCCACCAAACCCGCAACAGCCCACACCCATTTCGCTCTCGGCAAAATCTGCAGCAAACTCAATTTTTCCCTCGGTTCTAAGGGCTGTTCCAGAGCATTTTCTTTTTGTCTGCTGCGTCTAGTCTTGGTAACTTTCACCGAATTTCGAGCAAATTTTCGCAACAATTTCGGCACGGCGAAGGCAACCGCTATTCCCAAAGCAAGTATCCCGTATCTACCCCAAGAAACCGCTGTAGAAATCAATCCCAGAATGTAGGCAAGACAGAAAATGACACCCGTTGCTTGATTCATTAATTAGCAATTTTTGCTGTCAAAAATAGAGTTTGTTTCAGTTTTTACGCATAACCTAATTACAGCATATTCCAGGTTGGTGAAGTGTAGGGACACGGCAGTACCCATAGGTGTCAACTTAACGTCAAACGTAGTCATAGACTGCTGTTTATCGTCGAGGCTTCTTCCCCCTAAATCCCCCTTAAGAAGGGGAGTAGGGGTTGACTTTGAGATCGCTCCGGTTCCCCCCTTCTTAAGGGGGGCTAGGGGGGAAGAAGCCTCGGATAAAACCCTGATTTGTCAAGGGTTTTAGGCGATTGTTGACACAAATGGGCTTTTGGAGTGTCCCTACTGCTGTGAATAAACCGGGGATACGCTGTATGTACGCGCCACAAGCACGGCCGTGCTTATGGCGCACCCTACTAACTAAATAGACAGCCCCAATTTTAAACCGAAAGCCGCGTGCAGCACCATAAGTGCTAAAGCCGTCGTGCCTAAATAAGCATGAACCGCGCGCAGTGCTAGCTTATTTCCCCCAAAACCCGTCAGCGAAATCAAGCTACCAACAGCCAGCAAAACCAGAATTGTCGAACCAGTCCAAAAATGCGGGCTTTCCATCACAGGCTGGTGCTGCATCACCAGCGACAGCAAGCCGCCTGTATAGCCCAAAGCTAGAAACAGAAACATCCACGGTGCAAGCTTGCGGTGATCCGATCGACTTTTGATCGCCACATCTTTATCGGCAGCCAAACGTCCCTGCCATCCCGTATACCCCACAAAACTGCCCATTGCCACAACCACGATCCCCATCATTACGGGATGTCCCCAATGGGTAATCGGTTCGGGAATTCCCAGACTGCGAAATTGGCTGGCGATGGGTTCTAGAAGTTCGCTTAAATTTACCATTTGATGCTGACTCCAAACTTGGCGATAAATATTTTTGGACTAATTATTAAAATATTATAAAATGTTTAGTGCAGCAAGTGCGTAAGCGTTGCACTCGTTGCAGGATCGCACACTTCAAAAAGCCGTTTTACCTATAGCAACCGCCAAGACAGTTAGGAGATTTTCGATTGCTGAAACTATTGCTGCGGCTGCATTTCCACATCATCTTCTTCCTTCTATCCGTTAAATCCCGTACATTGCTCGCGGACGTACTTCCTTCTATCCGTTACATCCGTTACATCCGCTACTTGCATCCGTTGCCGAACTTCCTTCTTCTGCCATAACAGCAAAACATTGCCCCGAAGCCTAGATTTACACAAAACTTAGCCGGCTAAAGCCGGCTGTGAGATTTTTACAGCA
>JAUBOH010000131.1:6377-11418 GCA_036700145.1 Microcoleus occultus BM001215366 | reverse complement strand
CAATTGCTAAACTCGCTGCACCGTCGCTAAAGTAGCTTCCGAAGGTTGGATCTGATACTTTACGAGATTTGCCAGTTCTTGTAACTGACTGATCGCTTCTGCACCTTCAAGTTTCATCAGTTCGCGATCGTCCCGCATTTCAGTCCAAGTGATGCCATAATCCGACACTAAAAATCGAATCAGATGGTTGTCCGTCAAACTGACCATAAATGAGGCACTGTTCATCTGGCCGCCGCAAGTGTAGCAGGATGCCAGATAACCCCTACGCTCTAGCACGATCGCCAAAGCTTGGAGGTTCATTACCAAATCTTGGACGAATTTACGGTGTTGTTCTGCAAGTCTCAGAAACACAGTTGTTCTCCTATCACCACACGTGTATTTTACACCCAATTTAATAATTTCTTAAGCATTGGGTATTTAGGTGCTGGTTCAGTATACGTTTAGTATGCTCTAAAAAAAATCGGATTAGCGACCTCTTCAGCTTACTTATACTAGATTAACCGAGTTGCGATCGAAACTAAGTATCAGCAGCGACATTCAGCCAAAACACCCAGTCGCCCGGGACTCCAGCCGTAAAATTCGCCTGCTATCACGGCTGATTCAGCCGTCGGATCGGGCAAAGATACAAATAACTAATCACAGCGATGGAATTAGTTAAGTATAAGAGTTCAATCGCCCTGGGGATACTCTTCCCAAAGCGCCGTCGTCTGCCGCAAGCTCCTAAAATCGCCATTTCCTAAAATCAAGTGATCCAGCAGCGGAATCGACAAAAACTGCGCTCCCGCCAGCAACTGCCGCGTCAAAGCAATATCCTCCGGGCTAGGCTCGACACTCCCCGACGGGTGATTGTGCGAAATAATCGCCCGCGTCGCCCCTTGGCGGAGGATCTCCCGAAAAATATCGCGTGGGTGAGCTAAAGTTTCGGTTGCTGTGCCGATCGTAATTACCTGAGTTCCCAGCAGCCGATTTTTCACATCCAGCAGCACCACAGCAAAGCGCTCCTGAGACTGCCACATCAAATCCTGACTCAGCGCATCCGCCGCCGCTTGCGGAGAGTCAACCACCGCCATATCCGGCGGGCGAGACTGAAACACCCGCTTCCCCAACTCCACCGCAGCCAAAATCCCAGTCGCCTTCGCAGGCCCAATCCCGTGAATCTGCGTCAACTCCTGCACGCTAATATTCCGCAGCACAGCCAGAGGGTCGCGCTGGTGCTGGCTCAACTGATTTAAAATATACTGTCCGAGTCCGACGGCCGAAAGTTTGCCTTTTCCCTGACCGGTACCGAGCAAAATCGCAATCAATTCCGCAGTCGCCAAACTTTTCGGGCCGCCCGCCATCAACCGCTCTCGCGGGCGTTCGCTCGTCGGCAAATCGACAATTCTCAGGCTGTAAGTCATAGACGCACCAGCACCGCAAGCTCAACAATTACATCATATTAGCCGATCGATTTCCATCTCCCAATCAGTACAATCACCGAAAAAAGACAAAGCATTAACCGAAGCTGTTGACCGATGACCAATCTAACGCAGCGTTTCGCAAGCGATCGAGTCCTTTAGCAGACTAGACTATCTTTTGCTCTGAGTCCTGAATTTGAGGCCAGCAGCCCCGAGGAAACAGGTTGCGGCGGCCTAGGTGCTGTTACCCCAAGCAAAACGAAGGAAACTGCCATCAACCCGCCGTACAAGGCAGCCGATCGCCTGCGAGTTCCCAGTCCCACCCATTGAGGATTTATAAGACCCAGAAAAAAGGCCGGTGTTGAAAACATGAAAGTTAAGACAAACAAGCTGGACATAACAGCACCTCCGACTCGCGAACTGCACCGATCGATTACTTGTCTCTCCAATTAACCGATCGAAAATCCGCTTAAAAAAGTTGCGATTTAAGATTTATGACTTGGGGATTATTGCTTGTTATCAAACAATCAAAAAAACTAACTAAATCTACTACTTTAGATAGTTGTTAAAAAATTAATAGCTTTTTATATTATCCGAAAATTCAGCTTAAAATAGAAACTAAATTCCTCACTCAAAATATGCAAGTCCGCTTTAACGTAGTCCGCCAAAATCAAAACGAGGCTCCCCGCGTTCACGCTTACACCCTTGACGTGGAAGAGAGCAATACTATCCTCGACTGTCTCAACAGCATTAAGTGGGAACAGGACGGGACTTTAGCTTTTCGCAAAAATTGCCGCAATACCATTTGCGGCAGTTGTTCGATGCGAATTAACGGGCGATCGGCTTTAGCTTGCAAAGAAAATGTGGGTAGCGAACTCGCAAGACTTGACAAAATAGCCCATTTCAGTTCAGCAGAAAAGCCGATCGATTTCATCCCAGAAATTACCGTCGCCCCAATGGGAAATATGCCGGTAATTAAAGATTTGGTAGTCGATATGACCAGTTTTTGGGACAACCTCGAAGCAGTTGAACCCTATATCAGCACAGCCTCGCGAGCAATTCCCGAACGCGAATTTCTGCAAACTCCCGAAGAGCGATCGAAACTCGACCAAACCGGCAACTGTATCCTCTGCGGCGCGTGCTATTCTGAGTGCAACGCCCGCGAAGTCAACCCAGAATTTGTCGGCCCCCACGCCCTCGCCAAAGCTTACCGGACGATCGCCGATTCCCGTGACAGCGAAACCGAAAATAGACTCGAAAAATACAACGAAGGCACCGCAGGCGTCTGGGGATGCACCCGCTGCTACTATTGCAACTCGGTTTGTCCGATGGAAGTGGCGCCGATGGATCAAATTGGTAAGATTAAACAAGAGATTCTCGATCGCAAAGATGAACAAGCCAGCCGATCGATCCGCCACCGCAAAGTCTTGATCGAACTCGTCAAAGAAGGCGGCTGGATAGACGAGCGCAAATTTGGCATCGAAGTAGTCGGAAACTACTTCCGCGACGTTCAAGGTTTGCTGAGTCTCGGCCCTTTGGGTTTGAGAATGATCGCTCGCGGCAAATTTCCGCTGTTTTTTGAGCCTTCAGAAGGTACAGAAACTGTGCGAAATCTGATCGAATCGGTGCAAAATTTAGAAAAGTCAGGAGATTAACTCTCTGCTGTCATTTCCCTTGTAAATTTAAAGACGGGATTTTAATTCCCAACTTCCAATTACCAACTCCCAACTCCCAACTTTTCCATGACTTCTAAAACTCCTCCATCTTTAACAGCACCAACCGCAGAATCCGCCCAAAAACCAGAACCAGCTTTTGGCTGGAATGCCTACGCCGAACAAATCAACGGACGATTTGCAATGGTGGGATTCGTGGCGCTTTTGCTGCTAGAATTCTTCACTCGTGAGAACTTTTTTACCTGGCTGGGTCTGCGTTAAATTAATCTGAATCAATCAAAAAGGGAAGTTGAAAAATTATCGATATTTCAGCTTCCATTCTACTTTTAAGAGTTATTTAAAATACAATACGCTTGGGTTAAAACTGTTTACTCCGAGGAGATCCCCCTAAATCCCCCTTAAAAAGGGGGACTTCGCAGCACCTTCTTGTCCCCCCCTTTGTAGGGGCGGTGCCAAGAGTGCCCGCCCTCTTGGCTAGGGGGGATCTGGCTTAACTGAACGGTATTGATTTAAAATACAGTTTATAAAATTAGAGTTCGAGAATTATCACATTTATAGTTGCATACAAATAGATGAATTTACTAAAGTTGATAGTAGTTGCTTGTAGTGCGATCGTCCTAGCATCATGTGCAAATCAACCTTCAACCTTAATCTCCGAACCGCGATCGTCCAAGAGCGGACAAACGTTTGCTGATTGGTGTCGCAAACAGGCTGATTTGAGCGTGGAAGCTAAACGTACTGTTGAGGTGCTGTTGCAAAAAGCAGGGACTACTGAGTGCGATGAGGCCGATCGAAAACTTTTTGGTCTCGCGGAACTCAATCTCCGCAGCAATGAAATCAGCGATATCAAACCGCTAACATCCTTGACTAACCTGAAAGAACTCAATCTCCGCAGCAATGAAATCAGCGATATCCAACCGCTAAAATCTTTAACAAACCTGACTGTGCTTCACCTCGGCGGGAATAGAATCAGCGACATCAAACCGTTAAAATCGTTGACTAAACTGACTGTGCTCGAACTCAACGGCAATTTTATAGACGACATCAAACCGCTAGCATCTTTGATGTCGCTGACACAGCTCAACCTCAGCAACAATCTTCTGGGCGGCATTAAACCATTAAAATCCTCGACTAATCGGAAACTTTCGAGTCTCGGGAAACTGCAAATTGGCGGTAATAAAATCAACGACATCAAACCGCTAGAATTCTTGACTAAACTGACACAGCTAGACCTCAGCAGCAATAAAATCAGCGACATCAAACCGCTAGCATCTTTGATGTCGCTAATGGAACTCGATCTGAGCGACAATAAAATCGGCGACATTAAACCGCTAGAATCCTTGACTAAACTAACAAAGCTCGTCCTCGAAGCAAATCAAATCAGCGATATCAAACCGCTAGAATCCTTCGCAAACCTGAAGCAACTCAACCTCAGCTTGAATGAAATTACCGATATCAAACCGCTAGCATCTTTGACTAACCTGAAGGAACTCGAACTAAACCACAATAAAATAAAGGACATCAAACCGCTAGAATCTTTGACTAATCTGACTTTTCTGGAATTCCATCAACCAATCCCAAGGAGGAAGCCGCCCAAGAGCGGACTAACATTTGCTGATTGGTGCGAAAAGGCTGATTTGAGTGTGGAAGCTAAACATACTGTTGAGGTGTTGTTGAAGAAAGCTGAAACTACTGAGTGCGATCGGGCCGATTTAGAACTTTTCAGTCTCACACAACTCAATCTCAGCGAAAATAAAATCAGGGACATCAAACCGCTAGAATCCTTGACCAACCTGACTGTGCTCAACCTCTACTCAAATCAAATCAGCGACATCAAACCGTTAAAATCTTTGACTAACCTGAAGAATCTCAATCTGGGCGACAATAAAATCAGGGACATCAAACCGCTAGAATCTTTGACCAACCTGACTCGCCTCAACCTCTACATAAATCAAATCAGCGACATCAAAT
>JAUBOH010000131.1:0-6277 GCA_036700145.1 Microcoleus occultus BM001215366 | reverse complement strand
CTACATAAATCAAATCAGCGACATCAAATCGTTAAAATCCTTGACTAACCTGAAGAATCTTGATCTGGGCGACAATAAAATCAGCGACATCAAGCCACTACAATCCTTGACTAACCTGACACAGCTAGACCTCTACTTAAATCAAATCAGCGACATCAAACCGTTAAAGTCCTTGACTAACCTGAAGAATCTCAGCCTCCGCAGCAATCAAATCAGCGACATCAAACCGCTAGAATCCTTGACTAAACTAACAAAGCTCTACCTCATAGCAAATCCGATCACTCCCAGAATTTGCCCTCTCAAGCCAGAGTCTATCTGTGTGTGGAAATCAATACCAAATCAGGAATATGACCAAAATAACGGATCTGACTAATCTCGACATATTAGAGATACAAGAGCGTCAAACTTATAATTGCAGATAACACATGAATTTACCGAAGTTAATAGCAATTGCTTGTAGTGCGATCGGCATAAAATTATCAAGACACGGGAATGCCGTGTCCTGACTCCGAAGTTTCGTTCAAACTAATTTCCAGTTGCTTCGCGGACGGTCAAACTGTACTTCCCTCTACCTTTTGGAGGCGGATCGTAAGCATTGACAATGACGCGGTAGCGACCGCTCTCCGTCAAGGTAACAGTAAGCTCAGAATTGGAATTTTGCTGCGTCGCATCATCATTTTCTGCAAGTAGCTCGCCCTGGGAGTTGAAAATAGCGAGATAAGTATCAAACTCGGTACTTTCTACGGTAACAACCACCTTCTGACCCTGAGTACCTTCAAAGGTATACTCGTCGTACAAACTGCTGTCCGAGGGCAGTACAGAAGATTTAGCAGGGCTGAGTTCTCCCTTTTGCTCTAAAATCACCTTAGATGAACCCGCAGCAGGACTCGGCGCTGGTTGTACAGTTGGACTCTCAGTTGGCGAGAGCTGTGGAGATGGCGACGGTTTGGGGCTTGCTTGAGCTAAAACAGCTTTGCCAGCAAGCGTCGCATCTGGTGAATTTTGAGGAAATTCTGCTGAAATCAGGGTGTAACTGCTGTTAGCAACTTCACCAGAATTTGAAACTGGCACCGAGAGAGTCGGCTTGCCAGAAAAAGTAGCCAGGAAAGCAATTGGCGCGATCGCCCAAAATCTAACTTGACGCATGAATTACCTCGATTTGCAACGAAGGAAGAAGGAAGAAGTCATTAGTCATTAGTCAGTAGTCATTAGTCAGTAGTTATTAGTTATTAGTTATTTGTTAGATGCTACCAATGCCCAATGCTTTTCGGCCCAATTCCCAATTCCCAATTCCCAATTCCCAATTCCCAATTCTCAATTCTCAATTTTCAACGGACAGTTAGAGTGTAACGACCCCGGCCCGAAGCATCATAAGCATTGACAATTACGCGGTAGCGACCCGTAGCGGGCAAAGTAACACTCAGAAACGCATTTTTAGTCGAATCGCTCGCGTCGTCATTTTCTGCCAGTAGTTTGCCGTTAGGGTCAAAGATAGCCACATAGGGATCGAAATCTGTACTTTCGAGGGAAATGGCTACAGACTGACCCGATCGACCTTCAAAAGTATACTCGCGATACAGACTCTTGTCAGACGGCAATACCGGGCCGCCTGCGACTAAAGCGCCTTCTTCTTGCAAAATCGCCCGAGAAGGCTGCGTAGGAGCACTCGCTTTCAGTTCTAACGTATAAGCCCCCGATTGCTTAGCTTGGTAGGAATTTGCCAGTAAGGTATAAGTGCCGTCTGCTGGTAGCCTGACTGTAATTCTGGCATTTTTACTGCCGGCTCCGTCATCATCTTGAGCGATTTCGCGCTGGTTGGGCCCGAGCAAAATTAAATAAGGATCAATTTCTTGACTTTTCATTTCTATTGTGATTTGCTGGCCGGCTTTTCCCTCAAAGGAGTAGAGGTCAAAAAAGCTGTTGTCTGCGGGCAGAACACTAGACTTTTCGGTGAGGAGGCCGCTGACGGCGGGCCCGTTTAACGCTACTTTTTGAGGTGGTTTGTTGCCAAAGGGCGATCGTCTCTGAGCAACGCGGGGAGCTCGCCCTTCTCGTACGGCTGTCAGGAAAGCGGGCACTTTGTCTACTGCAATTGCAAAACCGATACCGATATTGCCTCCGCCCTGACCGCGAGTAAAAATAGAAGTATTGACGCCGATTAATTCTCCAGAACTGTTGAGCAGCGGGCCTCCTGAATTGCCGGGATTGATGGCGGCGTCGGTTTGAATTAAGCCCCGAGAAAGGTCGATGCGGCTGACGATGCCGACGGTAAAAGTACCTTGAAATTGACCGAATGGATTGCCGATCGCAAATGCTTGTTGCCCGACTTTCACCGAACCGGGACGGGCTAAAGGAATTGTCGGTAAATTGTTTTGATTGCGAATCTTAACCACGGCTAAGTCTAGACCTTCTTCGCCGAATCCGACGACATCGGCGACAAGTTTTCTGCCGTCTGACAGAATTATGTTCACGGTACCGCCTGCCGAAACAACGTGGGCGTTGGTTAACACCATGCCGTCGGGGCTGATAATTGTGCCGCTACCGTTAGATTTATCTGTATCGACGGTAACAACCGCCGGACTGGCCTTTTCGTAGACCCGAATATTGGTTTGTTCTTCGACATTTTGGGCGATCGTACCTTGGGAATGCACCGACTTAAATTGCGTTAAATCTGCCTCCGGCCGCCCTGCAGAGGCCGTAACAACCGCAGCAGCGCTGCCTGCAACCCCAACTGTTAAAATTCCTGATACTGCTAAACTTAGAAATTTGCAATTCATGATCGTGAATTAGTATTTAACTGTTAGCAGGTAGTAGTTAAGTTTTTGGGCTAACTGCTAGCTACCGCCTGTAATTATTTTAGGACTTGCCCACGGGTTTTGAAAAATTAAAGCTTGAGATTGCTTCGAGATTTCGCCTGTGGCTGGGTTTTGAGGTAATTAGTCGATCTCTTGCACCAGAGTTTTGTTCGTAAACTAAGATTATCTAGCAGTTTCGGCAATTCTCGAATCAAGCGCCCGATCGACATACTTAACATTAGCCTCCCGCACCAAAGCATCCTCATCGCCGTAGAAAAAGGACAGCAAAGCAAAGCGCTCGCCGCTAATCACCGGGGTTGCTTCGTGCAGCACAGAACACGAGAAAATAATCGCCGTGCCAGAATCCCCTTTATAACCGTGTGGCGCGTACTCTGGGAACCGTAAAAATCCCCCCTTGTACTCTCCCACATTCAAGTTGAGCGTCATCGCAAACCTGCGGTGCAGCGTACCTTTGCTAGTATTGTCGCGGTGCGGCTGAAAATAACCGCCACTCTCGGCATCGTAACAGCCCACCAAATACCGTTCAAACCTGGTGATTGTAAACTGAAAAGCTTTTTCTACTTCCGGCCGCACCCGGCGCAAAATAATCGCATTCAATCGCTGCTGCAACTTCGGATCTTCAATAAAAAAATCGCGGCGTTTCTTAAAATTATCGTCGTGAAGCCCAACAGTTTTCCCGTCCACTTGCCTCATAAAACCCGAGGGACTGCCGCCATCAGCTTTGTACATATCGATCAAACCGCGACAAGAAGCTTTGTCCAAGACATTAGGAATTACCAAAACGGGGGCGTGGGGAGTAATAATCGGCCGCGCTTCCTCAATTAGGGGCAAAGTTTTGAGAAAATCTAATACTTGCTGGGCGTGTTGGTGCGGTTCGCCCATCGGCAAAATGTTAATTACCTGAAGGTTTTCGTTGAGAACAAAAGTTTGGGGTGCATAGTGAACTCCGGCAACTCCATTTTGTTCGACATCTCGGCAAACACCGTACTGCTGGCTGAGTTTTTTGTCGAAGTCCCAGAAAAAGATGAATGACGGAGCAATTGTTGTGGGTCGGTTTTGTTCTTTGTCTGCTTCATCAACGCTAACTCCGAACAGCGGTACTTGCAAGTTTTGGAATTCTGCTGAAAGCTCTTGAAAGCTGTTGAGGATAACTTGGATTTGTTCAAAAGCTGCGCTGGCAAAGAAAAACAGCACGACTCGCCGTCCGCCCACCGTCGAGAAATGAAACAAGGGGTTATTTGTAGAAGGAATGGAAAACCAAGGAGCCGGATCTCCTATTTCGAGTAATGGCATTTTGTTAATTTTAGATTGGGAATTTGATCTTCGAGATTTGAGACTATTGTATTTTTGATTTGTTCCGTAGGTTGTATGGTGTGCGATCGCACCGGTTTGTAGTGAGGACTTTAGTCCTCAGAGAATTTTGAGGACTAAAGTCCTCACTATAAACCTTATAATGGTTATTTTACAGGACTAATATTCACAATATTAAGATTATTTTGGGGATTAATAAAATTTAGATTTTCTCTTTATTGACTGCATTAATCTGCATTTAAGTTCGTATTTTATAGTAATTTTAACAATATAATGTCTGACAATAAGTAGATGGGCATCAATAAACGCAACTTGATTTTTTGCCTTGCTGACGCCAGAAATGTTTAGTTTCACCCACCTACTTATATTTGCCTATTTGTCGAAATTAGTTGAAGTATCCGGTTGGTCTTCCGGGTATTCTACTGGTCGATACTCCACGTAGTCTGACGGCGGTGCATCCACGTCGCGGCTGCTGGGGCGAGACCTGGATGCTTCAGCAGGACGGGTTTTTTTTGTTCTCGGCGGCGCGTCAGAACTGCCGTTTTCCGAAGCTGGGGGACGGCTGCGGCGGCGCGGGGCCGATCTTTCTTCGGAGTTGTCTGAAACGTCCCAGTTGTCTGACCCCTGGGCGGGCGGGGTTTCTGGGCGAGAGGGACGTTTGCGCGAGGACGAAGATCGATCGTCGATCGACTCTGGCCTGGATATATTACCGCTACCGTTGCGATTTGAGGGACGGCGCCGGGGTTCGTCGTCGTAGCTTTCGCGGGAGGAACGATTGTCCTGGCTACCTCTAATCCGGGCACGCTGGGGGTAGTCTTCCTCTGGTTCTAGCTGCTCGATTTCGGAATCGTAGCCGTCGTAAGCGTAGGCGTTGCTGACCGGTCGTTCTTCATCTACATATTGGGCGCGACTTTTGGCTTGGGCTGTGGTTGCTCCCCGCAGTTTGACGCTTTCGGCTGCAAAAAATATGGCGGAACCGGTCAGCAGGAACTGACCGAATGCCAGAATTGGATCGAGCCGCCATCCTTGAAATAACAGAATACCGCCGCACAGCAGGCCGACTGCTGCAAAAAAAATATCGTGGTCTCGTGCTAGTTTGGGACGCCACGATCGCAGAAAGTACAGTCCCGCCCCGGCTACTGCTAGGATGATCCCTAACAGGCTGCTCCAGTTCAATCCTAAATTGACCATTAGTCTATCTCCTATGTCTGTCCTATGTTAGCGAGTTAGATTTTACATCTATCATTAAGTCTGTTATCCCGACTGTGCTTTCTCTTGCAGCGTCGGGTCAGGGTTTCAGCAAGGTAAGCGAGCATATAATAATGAGTTTAACGGGAAAAAACCTCAGCGAAAGCAGTCAACCGAAGGTTGGCGTACAGTTGCTCTGATCTGAGGTTTCTACGATCGGGAAAATGCCCGACGTGTAGCCAAAAGTTGACTTTCACGCCGGAATTCGAGGCCTGCGGACTTTTTAGGTGCGCTTGATTTTGTCTTTTTGGCTGATGAAGATCAGGGCGATGGTTCCTGGAATCACGATTAGCCCAACGCCGACCAGCAGGCTGTACAGAAAATTAGCGAGTGAAGGAGTCATAGATTCAAAGCCTTTGTTACAACTATTTGATTTTTCTTAATTTTATACTTTCGATCGCACCTGTGAAACGGTTAAAATTATGAAAAGCTGACTTAACAAAACTTAAGATTTCGAGATAAGACCCATGACTGGTATTACCGTTGCAAGTTGGATTCTGGGCTCTGTCCTAGTGGTGATGACTTTGCTGTTTATTTTTCGGATCGTCCTGACTTGGTATCCCGGCGTGAACCTCAGCAGGTTGCCGTTGAGTCTGATTGCTTGGCCGACTGAACCTTTTTTAGTCGTAACTAGAAAGATTGTAGCGCCGATCGGCGGTGTGGACATCACGCCGATTATTTGGGTTGGCATCTGTAGCTTGCTCAGGGAAATGATTCTCGGCCAGCAAGGTATTTTGACGATGTTGATGTAGGAGTTGGGAATGGGGCATTGGGCATTGGGCATTGGGCATGGGGCAGTTGTAGTTGTCATATCAATTCCGGTTGCATCGGAATTCATATAACCCGAAATCAGGAGACGGCAGTGCCGTGTCCCTACAATAAATCGCGGTAGGGACACGGCA
>JAUBOH010000130.1:13541-15621 GCA_036700145.1 Microcoleus occultus BM001215366 | reverse complement strand
ATTCCCAATTCCCAATTCCCAATTCCCAATTCCCAATTCCCAATTCCCAATTCCCCATTCCCAATTCCCCATTCCCAATGCCCCATTCCCCATTCCCCATTCCCAAAGATATATATGATTGAAGATGAAGAACTCCGAGATGTATTTAAAATTGCTAGTGAAGAACACTTGCAGAAAATAGACGAGGGTTTGCTGTACTTGGAACAACATCCGGGGGACTCAGCTAAGTTAGAAGAATTGCTGCGGGAAACCCATTCTCTTAAAGGCGATGCTGGGATGCTGGCTGTAAAAAATGTAGCATCTTTAGCTCATCAAATAGAGCATATTTTGGGAGGTGTCAAGCGGGGAGAAACTCAACTAAATCGAGATATTAGCGATCGACTTTCGCAAGGTTTAGACGCCATCCGCAAACTCGTTGACGAAGCCGTCACGGGTGAAAATTCCGGTGTCAATACATTTTACGTGCTCGCTAGCATGATGGGTGCTTCTAACCAGCCCCAGTCAGCCCCCCCGACACCAGAGCCAGCACCTTCACAAGTACCCGAACAAGAATTAGTAAAAACGCAATTTACTGAGGCGGAAACTGCGCCACAAGAAACACACAGTGAAACTTCTTCCGCCGCTAATTTAGATAATAATTACTCTTTGGCGACGCTGCAATCCGAGCAAGAATTGCTGCTGCAATCTCAAAAGTTGCCTGCCGCTTCCGGGCCCGCTGCTGCATCTGCTTCCCAACCCACTGTTAGCGGTTCTTCTAGTTCGTCTTACCGCATCGAAACCATTAGGGTTGCTACCCAAAATTTAGACGATTTAATGACTCAATCAGGGGAACTTACTGTCACCAAAACAAGGCTTTTACGCCGACTTGATGATATCGAAAAACTGACAAATTTGTGGGAAAATTGGAGCCGAGAAGCTTTTATAAATCGGTTGGGTTTTCATCAGATAGAAAATCCAAAAAATGGTGCTCAACAAAACGCGAGCGTCATGCAGTTACAGAATTTTTACCAGCGTACTGAAGAACGTTTAGAACGTCTGGGAACTCTAGTAAATCGCTTGAAAAATCGAGTTTATGAAGATACTGCGAGACTGGAAATAATTGCCGAGGAATTAGAATCAGGAATTCGCACTCTCAGACTGCTGCCTTTGTCTACTATTTTTAATCTATTTCCCCGAGCAGTTAGAGACTTGGCGAACCGGGAAGGGAAAGAAGTTGAATTAGTCATTGAAGGTGCGGAAACTAGAGCTGATAAACGTATTTTAGAAGAAATGAAAGACCCTTTGATGCACATGATTCGCAATGCGATCGACCACGGGATCGAGACGGTCGCCGAACGCGAAAAGCTCGGCAAACCTCCCGCCGCTACTCTCCGAATTAAAGGCTACCATACTGCTAGCAATATTATCATTGAAGTTGCGGATGATGGGCGGGGGCTGAATCTCGATCGCATTAAAAAAACGGCTGTAAAACGCAACATCTGCACGCCGGAAGAACTCGCGGCCATGACAGACAGCCAAATTCAATCGCTGATTTTTGCTCCCGGTTTTTCTACCAGAACATTTGTTACTGAAATCTCTGGGCGGGGGGTGGGTTTAGACGTAGTTCGGACTAATGTTGAAGCACTAAAAGGCAGCATTCAAGTAGAATCTGTATCAGGAAAAGGATGCACTTTCCGACTGCATCTGGGCACGTCGCTAGCTACTGCCAATGTATTAATTGTAGCGGTTGAAGGTATTGCTTACGCGCTGCAAATTGAGTTTATTGAAACGGCTAAACAGGTTGCTTATGAGGATATATTTGCAATAGAAGGTAAGGCAACTATACTTTCTGAAAATCAGCCGCTATCAGTAGCTTATTTGGCCGATTTACTCGAATTAAATAATAGAGAGTGGCTGCCTAAAAATCGGGAATGGAGACAGGAAAATTGGAGAGAAGTTAACATAAAAAGAGAGGAAGAATCCCTGACATCAAATTCTCCGAAAATGTCTTGTATTGTTCTGAAAGTTGGGGAGGAAAGATTGGGATTATTTATAGATGCTTTGATTGACGAACAGGATGTGGTGATTAAACCTCAAAGTC
>JAUBOH010000130.1:7354-13441 GCA_036700145.1 Microcoleus occultus BM001215366 | reverse complement strand
TTATTTATAGATGCTTTGATTGACGAACAGGATGTGGTGATTAAACCTCAAAGTCAATTGCTGAAACGGGTGCGAAATGTTTCAGGTGCAACAATTCTCGGGACGGGGGAAGTTTGTATGGTGCTCAATCCCCACGATTTGATAAAATCTGTACGCAAGCAAGTTTTGTCGCGCGGGGTTTGGAGTGCGCGATCGCCCATTGAGACAGTCAGCCGAAAACAAGTTATACTTTTAGCAGAAGATTCGATCGCTACCCGCACTCAAGAAAAGCGCATCCTCGAAGGTGCAGGTTATGAAGTGGTGACAGCAGTAGACGGATTGGATGCTTTCAATAAATTAAAAACTCGCTATTTTGATGCTCTGATTTCTGACGTACAAATGCCGAATTTGGACGGTTTGGGACTGACTGTTAAAATTCGCAAGCAAAAAGAATACAGTGAGTTGCCGATTATTTTGGTGACATCTTTGGCGTCGGATGAAGATAGAAAAAGAGGGGCTGATGCCGGGGCCAATGCTTATATTCCTAAAGGTACGTTCAATCAAGATGTATTGATCGAGACATTAAAAAGGTTAGTTTAAGCGTACAAGTTCCCAATTCCCAATTACCTAAAATAACTGATGTTATCGCCGATTAAAGTATTGTTAGTAGAAGATTCCCCAGTAGCTACGATCGTTCTCAAGCGAATTTTTGATGCTGCGCCAGAAATCCAAGTTATAGGAACGGCTTGTAACGGGTTAGAAGCCCTAGAATTAATCCCAAAACTTCAACCAGAAGTCATCTGTACGGATTTGAACATGGCACAAATGAACGGGTTAGAATTCACGCAGGAAGTGATGAAGAAATACCCGCGACCAATTTTAATAATTAGTGCTTCTGTACAAGCAAAGGATACTCAAAATGTATTTAAACTGCTGAAAGCAGGTGCATTAGATGTTTTTCCGAAACCAATTGGCGGGTTGGCGTCTGATTACGATCGCCTCGCGAATGAATTAATCGCTAAAGTTAAAGTTTTGTCGGGAGTTAAAGTATTTACGCGGCATCAAAAGCTGGGATTAATCCAAACAGGCGATCGCCCAATCAAAAAAATTAATCAACTACCAATGCACAGTTACCAATTATCCAGCGAAAATCTTAATTCTCCAACTATTAAATTATTGGCTGTCGGTGCGTCTACAGGCGGGCCGCAAGCGCTGCACTCGATTATTTCGCAGTTTCCAGCTAATTTGCCAGTGCCGGTAATTTGCATCCAGCACATCAGCGAAGGATTTTTGCAGGGATTGGTTGACTGGTTGAGTTTTGAATCTAAACTGCCTGTTAAAATAGCTGGTTTGGGGGAATTGCCGCAAGCTGGTATTGTTTATTTTCCGCCCGAAAAACGTCATTTAGAATTGGATTCTCAAGGGCGATTTATTTATTCTGAATCTGCTCATGAAGCGGGACACTGCCCCTCAGTAACGGTAACATTTAAGTCAGTTGCTAATTTTTACGGTCGGGGGGCGGCGTCCGTTTTGCTAACAGGAATGGGCCGAGATGGTGCTGAGGGTATGCTGGCGATCGCCCGAGGAGGCGGCTTGACAATTGCTCAAGATGAAGCCAGTTCAGTTGTTTTCGGAATGCCGAAAGAGGCGATCGCTCTCGGTGCGGCCCAACACGTTTTACCCCTGGGCGCGATCGCCCCTCTACTGTTGGCGAAATTAAAAATTTAGGACAAGCGGGAGAATCTAGGGGTGTACCGTTTAATTAAGTACAGGCGGGAAGGGGCAATTTGCAATATGTTTGACGCGTGAATTATAGCGTTAAGGTGCGCCATAAGCACCCTACATAATTAGGAGAGGTTCTGTATCCAGGAAGCTTTTTTTGATGTAGCGAGGGTAAATTTTATGATTTGAGATTGATAAACTTACCAATTACTTCGCGCAACTTGTCAGCATCAAACGGCTTAGTTAAATACTCGGTCGCTCCGGCCAAACGCCCCTGTACCTTATCAAAGGCTCCATCTCGCGCTGTCAGCATGACGATCGGCAAATTCTGAAACTGAGGCAAGCTGCGGACGGTGCGGCAGAGTTCCAATCCGTCAATACCAGGCATCGAAACATCGAGCAACAAAACCGAAATTTGTTCGTGATAAATCGTTGACAAAGCATCCACTGCATTGTCTGTCACTAAAACTCGAAATTCTTTGCTTAAAGCCTGTTTGACAAGTCCTTGCATTACGACGCTATCATCAACTGCCAAAATAGTTGGTACTTGACTGCTGCTTGCAGACATATTCTTCTCCCGGTTTGTTTAATAGTTATTGAAAATAGAAAACATAATTTCCGCCGTCAATTTTTGAGATTTGCCTCTGTGAAATAATTGAAATAATTGCCAACCCCGTTGGAGCGTTAGTAGAAACTTCACCCCTGTTTTTTTGACCTAAAACTCCAAAAAAGGGATTTCCAGAGGAGTCGATCGGCGATTACAACAGTTGGCAAATGTGCATCTAGAGCCAGAAACCCTCGACGGTCGAGTTTGACAACTATTTTTACAAAGTTTAACATTTTGGCAATCTTTTGTAGTTCATCTCCTAACTGTAGTTTAGCTGACTGCGGCAGTGCTCGGTAAAAGGCACTGGTATTGTGGCACAAACCAATTATTTTAATCTACTAGCAACCCAGCTACCCACGATTAGACAAGTCTGTTAAAATACAATTAAACTTATTAAAAAATTCAATGTGTAAGATCGCCATGTATTGATCGAAGGTGCTTTGTCCCGATCGAGGAGCTTAAATTTAGCCAGCCTCCGGTATTCAAAAGCATAGTCAACACGAATTATAATTTATACAGTCTTAGATCTGCGGTGCTCTAACTCCCATAACTCAAAAGTTTCCATGTCAGTCAAAAGGTTGGTCTGAGTTTGGCGCTTCCTCAGCCGGCGCCCGACGCGGGGCCCATCGTCTCCCGGCACAAAATTCATAGCTCGTTTTTCTCTGGCAGTATAGAGAAGGGCGGTTGCAAGCAATTAGATGGGCAGTGACAAATGACGAAAGCACCCTGGTCTCTTGGTAAAAAAGTGTTCGAGCTCCATAACATCGACTTGTATCAGCTTCTGGGATCTGCTCATGAGGCTTGCTTTGACGATTTGGTGGGCTTGGCCGCGAGGATGAGTCGAACCCCTATTGCTTTCTTGAGCTTGATTGATCCTAACCGCCACTGGTTGAAGTCGCAGCTAGGTATCGATCTTCCTTTTGCCCACCGTTACCTGAATTTTTGCGATCGCGCGATCGACCAAACTCCCGAAGAGTTCGCCATCATCTCAAACTCTCTCTCGGAATTTGACCGAGCAATTCCCCTGCAAAAACCCGAGGTTGCTCCCGAATCTTCAAGAGGCGTCGCACCAGATGCAAATTCCTTCAAGGAACAGCCACAAGCCGCCATTGTCCGAGACGCTTCTTGTGACGTGCGGTTTGCCGAACATCCGCTAACCGTTTCCTACCCCTTCGTGAAATTTTACGCCGGCATCCCCGTCGTCACCTCCGACGGGCAGATGCTGGGAGTGCTATCCGTTATGGACTCCGTGCCGAGAGACTTGACAAAAGAAACGATAGATGCTATGCAAGCTTTGGCTCGGCAAGTGGCGAGTTTGGTGGAGCTGCGCTGGCAATTAGTCAAAGCCCAGAAAGAGGGAGCAGAGGTAGAAGATATCACTTCCTCCGAGGAGCAAATCTCGGAGTTAGCTCGATCGAACCAGGACTTTTTCTGGGCTGTACAGACGCCTGAGAGCGGCACTCCCATATTGCGGACAAAAAATCGGACGATTCTCGAAATCGGCAAATCTCAAGATTTGCGGGAAACTTCAGCGCGCATCGAGCGCGATTCCGATAGCAAACAAATCCCAGAAATAGTTGCCGGCTCGCGCCCAGCAACGGCAGCCTCGCTACAGGAACGATCGCGCTTGGGAACCCTGCAAGCTAAAGTCGGTGCAGCCCTCGGAGGTGGCGGGACAGTACCGACCATCCTCAACCGCTGCACCGAGGCAATGGTAGATTACCTCGACGCCTCCGGGGCGAGCATCTGGACGTTCAACCCGCAGACAGAGCGGTTAGAACAGCAGGCCGCTTCAGGACTCAGCAGCCCTGAGTGGGAGCGGGAAATAGAAGATTGGATGCCAGCAGAATCGGGAAAACTCCAAACAGCCCCCGTGTTCCTGCTGTCGAACCCCTCCCTCTGGGCCATTGCCTATCCGCTGATTGTGGAGGAGCGGCCCGTGGGAGTGATGGCTCTGTGCAGCAGCCAAGCGTTAGCCATCGGGGCGCTAGAAGTTCTGAGCTGCATGGCTGACGCCATCGCCGTGGCGGTCGATCGCGTCAAGGCCCGAGAAGAATTGTTGAGCCGCCGCGAAGGTCTGCTGTTGGGCCTCGCCAGCCAGATGCGGAATTCCCTCGACCTCGACAAAATTTTAGATACGGCTGTGAACGAGATTCGCAACTTGTTGCAGGTTGACCAGTGTTACTTTTTGTGGTATTCAATCTCGCGGCACGGGCAGCCAAGCTTTGCGATGACTCACGAGGCGGCACATCCCGAACTCAAAGAGCGGCTTGCAGAATATCCGATCGAACAAGTAACGCTGCTGGCCGAGAAAATTCGCCACCGCCAAACGCTCAGGATCGGCGACGCGGCAACAGCACCCTGTATAGAACCGCCAACGCGAGCTTTTTTGACCGGTGCCGGGATTGTTTCTAAGCTGCTGCTGCCGCTGGCGACTCACTCCGGTCAAATGGGGGCGGTAGTTTGCAACCATTACAGCAGCCGCCGTTCCTGGGCGGCGAGTGAAGTGGAACTGCTGCAAGCGGTGGTGGATCAACTGGCGATCGCGATCGACCAAGCCGAACTTTACGCCCAAACCCGGGCGGCAGCCTTAGCCGCTCAAACTCAAGCCCGCCAACTGACGGAAACTTTGCAGAGTTTGCAGCAGAAAGAAGCTCAGCTCATCCAAAACGAAAAAATGTCTTCTCTCGGTCAAATGGTCGCCGGCGTCGCTCACGAAATTAACAATCCGGTTAATTTTATTTACGGCAACTTGACTTATTGCGAGCAGTACATTAAAGATATTCTCGATTTGCTGCGCTTGTACCAAAAGCACTACCCCGAACCCTGCGATGAAATTCTCGACAAAAGCGAAGAAATCGATATTGATTTCGTAGTGCCGGATTTGCTGAAAATTCTGTCTTCGATGGAGATGGGAGCCGAACGCATCCGTAAAATTGTCCTGTCTCTGCGGAACTTCGCGCGGCACGACGAATCCGAGATGAAGCCGGTGGACATTCACGAAGGGATTGACAGCACGCTGCTGATTTTGCAGAGCCGCTTGAAGTCCAACGGGCTGATACCGGGAATTGAGATAATTAAAGACTACGGCGACTTGCCGAAGGTAGAGTGCTTTCCCGGACAGCTAAACCAAGTATTTATGAATATTTTGGGGAATGCGATCGACTCTTTGGAAAATCAGCCCGCACCCAAGACGATCTTCATCTCGACGGCGGTGGTGGCCCGAGACTCGGATGCTGCTGAGTCAGGAAAGTCGATCGGTCAACTTGCCCTGATTCGGATTCGCGACAGCGGGCCGGGACTGACCGAAAAAGCTAAATGCCGCTTGTTTGACCCTTTCTTTACCACCAAACCTGTGGGCAAGGGTACGGGACTCGGCTTGTCTATCAGCTACCAGATTGTGGTGGAAAAACACGGAGGCAGCTTGAAGTGTATCTCCGAAGCCGGACAGGGAGCGGAGTTCAGGATTGAAATCCCGCTGGCTCGCCCCGCTGCTGTCAAAAAATAAACCTGCGGGCGATCGGTTTCAAAAACATTTTTTAAATTTTCTTGTCAAAGTGCTTGACAAATTACGGTATCAGAATGTTAAGATAGTGAAGGTTAAGACGTTGGGGCGTCGCCAAGTGGTAAGGCAGCTGGTTTTGGTCCAGCCATTCAGAGGTTCGAATCCTTTCGCCCCAGTTAAATTATTTTGACTCCGCGCTGTGCTTACGAGAGAGGACTAAAGTCCTCACTACGAACCTGATTAATTGGTTTGTAGTGAGGACTTTAGTCCTTCT
>JAUBOH010000130.1:0-7254 GCA_036700145.1 Microcoleus occultus BM001215366 | reverse complement strand
TTTAGTCCTTCTAAAATCTGAGGACTGAAGTCCTCACTACGAACCTGATTAATTGCGACACCGGACATAATATCACTCCTAACTCCCAGGCCCGCGAGCGTTTAGCCGATCGAACACGTATCGGGAAATTGCCGGAAATACTGTTTCGTCCTTGGCATAAGCCGGATCGTCTGCGAAAACGACTAAAATATAAATCGCTCGATCGTCTAAAGTTCTGACAAATGCCGCTTCGCTGCGAGAACTAGAAGTATAGCCAACTTTGGAACCAAAATAAATATTAGGTGGTAAAGATTCGCCCAGAAATCCTTGGATCGAGTTGCTAGGGTCATTTTTCCAAGCCTTGGGGTCTAAGTCTCTAGTCAGCAAGTAAGCCATTTTGCGGCTGGCGATGCTGGAAACCGCTTGTCTAGTATAGATTTCATAGATTAATCTGGCGGCTTGATCGGTAGTTACTTGATTGCGAATCGGCTGAGAAGGATCGCCGCGCAATTGCAAGTCGCGACCAACTGGCTGTTCTTGCCTTAAATAGTATATGGGATAATTTTTGGTGGTTATACGAATATCATTGTATCCCGCCGACTGGAAAAATGTGTTAATTTGATTGCGCTTTTTCAGCCATGTTTGCAACTCTTCTCCTGCGAGCCGTCCGCCGGATTCTGTATCTGTAATTTTGTCTAAAATCCTGCTAGCCGCATCGTTGTTGGAGATGCGAATCATTTGTTCTAGGTCATTCTTAAAGGCAGATTCTCTTTGGGTAATTGTGCCTTTTTCTATGGCTGAGTAAAAGGCTGCCATCCAAAATAACTTGGCAACGCTAGCGGGAAATCTGAGAGTTTGATTTTGATATCCGGCGAAGCTGTGGGCTTGGGAATTGCTCACATCAAGTAAGGTGATTGATAGCGGTTCTGCAGACAGTCCTTTGCTAGTCGCAATCTTCGCAGCTTCATCAACAATCCCTTGCAATTCTTGAGAGTAAACTGGACTCGAAGGTGTTTTGATGTTGTAGCTGAAGGTAGGCTCGCTTTGACGATCGGCTAAATTGGACGATGTTTCAATTGTCGGCGGCGAGATCGCCTGTTGAGCCAAGATGACTGGCGGTTCTGGGGGAAGGCGAGTTCTGAACGGTATTGTGAAGATCCAACCGATCGCGATCGCCCCAGCAATTAAGGACAGGATGTTACGGTATTTTAACTTAGCAAATTTCGTCCTGACTCGGCGACGGGATGGGACTGCACCCTTGCCTCGGGCGCGTCGGGGATCTCTTGGACGAGAGTGAATCTCACTTTTGAAAAACCGAAGCATTCTGGCAAGCAATTTATTAATGAAAACCAGAGATTTACTGCCGACATACTTTGCCGCTACGAATATATTTGCAAAACTGAGATGCACCCTTGGACGATCGCCTCGGGCGCGTCGTCGGGGCCCGATTGGACGATCGCTGCTTTGGCGTCTGGCGTTGATGGGGCTTCGGGGGTCGATGGGGCGCGGGCGTCGTCGGCGGTCTACTTGCATTACAGTGGTGTGGTATC
Organism: Microcoleus occultus BM001215366; assembly: GCA_036700145.1. Lineage (GTDB taxonomy): Bacteria > Cyanobacteriota > Cyanobacteriia > Cyanobacteriales > Microcoleaceae > Microcoleus. Next base: position 5,725 of record JAUBOH010000130.1, on the reverse strand, counting down.
AAACTCGCACGATCAGTTTATAATAGGGCGGCGTCTAAATGACAAGTGTGTCGATCGAGTCAGAGTAGTGCCAATTTTATCTGTCTGCTAGGCCGATCGATACTTCTAACTAATTGTAAAATTTTCAGGATAGCACTCAGTTGAAGCAAAATCCTTTGAAGAACATGAGAAATTTTTGGAGTCTAGCTGTTTTGGGATTTGCGATCGCTGGCGTGAATATTTCTTTGATACCTGATGTTTGGGTATTTCAGTCTCAACCTGCTGCGGGGGCTGTTGTCTCTAGACAAACAGAAGGAGGCGGCGCGGATGCAGCCACTCAGTTGACGGGAGAAAGCGAAAACCCGGAAGCAACAAAACAGCAAACTGTTTCCAGTTTCCCGAGTCTGTTTTGGGACTTCAACAATTTACCTGAAATTTCCTATTCCCAATTGCTGGAGGTGCTGGCGAGACGAGCAGACTCAAATAATACGGAGAGAGAAACCGCTGCACAACCGGAAGACATAGCACGTTTTGAAAAGGTTGTACAGTATGCAAAACAACAAAATTTGCCCGATCGGTCGATCGGAGAAATCGTACAGGCGATCGCGGATAATTTCCTAGGAAAACCCTACGCCGAGGGTTTGCTGGACAAATCCGGCGCAGAAAAATTGATCGTAACTTTGAATAAATTTGATTGCGTTTTGTTTGTCGAAACCGTGCTGGCGATCGCCCGAGGCGTAGCAGTACAAGATTACGACTATCAAAATTTTGTAAATCGCATAGAAGAACAGCGGTATTTAAACGGTAAAATGAACGGTTATTGCAGCCGCCTGCACTATTTTTCAGAATGGATTAACGACAATCAAAAACGGCAAACTGTAGAAAATATCACCGCTCAATTGGGCGGAGTGCCCATGAACAAACAACTAAATTTCATGAGCCAGCACCGCAGCAGTTACCCGCAAATGGTGAAAGACGAAGCGACTTATCAGTGCATTGTTGGCGTCGAAGCAGACTTAGCCAAAACTGCTGTTAATTACATCCCGACAAATCAGATAAAAAGTATTTATTCTCAGTTAAAACCAGGGGATATTGTGGCGGTAGCCACGGATGTTAAAGGATTGGATGTCACCCACACGGGCTTTGTTTATCGGAATGCTGACGGGAATCTGGGTTTAATTCACGCTTCGCCGGCTGGGGAGGTGACGGTAGCTTACGACTTGCAAAGATATATTAGCAGAGTCGAAAGTGCGATCGGCATTGTAGTCGCTAGGGCAAAAACACCTAATTAAATAGGTTTGTAGTGAGGACTGAAGTCCTCTAATTTTTATGAGGACTGAAGTCCGAACGATCAAACGCGATCTGGGTTAGCCCAAAAAAAGCAGATTATGTAATTTTCCGCTTCACCCAAACCACCAAAACCCACCCCAGAATACATCCCAAAATATAGCCAATAAAATCCTCCCAAGAAAAACCACTACCAAGGAATAACCGCCCAAATAATGTAGTGCGAATCGCTTGTAAAAAAGGAGGTTTCCACAGTTGGCTAAATTCAATTATGCAGTTAAAAATAAAAACTCTCCATGCAGTTTTAGCAGGAGAAAGTTCAGGAAATATGAAAATAATTAGCAGAATCAAGAAACTTTGATAAAGGAAATCACCAAAGTAATCGTTGAAAAACTCTCGCCCCGGCCCAGAGTAAAATTCGCTAGTTAAACCGACGATAAAAATGGGGACGATATTGAAAAAAAGGGCAACTCGATAGTCAAAAAAGCGGTGAGTGCGATCGAAATGTAGCTTCATTTAAACTAAAAACTCATGGGTTGCATCCTAATGTTGCTAAAAACCGGATCAATTGACTATTTCGCTGCGAGAAACCTTACTAATTCTGTCAGGATTTGCGGTTAATTCAGGCGGTGAGGCTTGAACAGCCCCCCATTGAGTCAAAAAGCCTTTCAAAAGAACTTCTTGCTGAGTGCGAAAAGTCTCGACATTCGCGCCTTTATTCATAATTACAAACCAAACTGTTTCTTGTTTTTGAGTTGGCAGCGCTCCGCCCAAAGCGCTAACATTATCCAATGTACCCGATTTGATTACTGCTAATTTGGGCAGCGGTCGTTCTGACAGTATTCCTTTGTCTTTTCCAACTACAGTTAAGACATCAGCAACTGTCATGCTGTAAGGTTGAAGATAGCGTTCTAAAGCTATAAACAACGCGCAAGCAGCCCGGGGAGAAATGCGATTTTCTTCGCTCAATCCCGAACCGTTGACGAGTTGAATTTCTGCGGTCGGAACTCCGGTTGCTGCTGCTGCTTTTTGCGCGACAGTTTTCGCGCCCCCGACAGTATCAGCTAGCATATCTGCCATCAGATTGTTGCTGTACTGATTCATTTTTTTGATCAGTTCGGCGAGGGGCAAAGAATAATGTTTGGCTAAAGGCACGGCGCTGGGAAGTCCTGGCAAAACTTTTACAGTACCCTCAATTGCTATTTGGGGTTTCGGCGTATTTGGAGGTAGTGTTTGATACTGGGCGGCGGCTTCGGGAGACCATATTTGACTGTTCAATGCTTGTTTGAGCAATTCTCCAGATTTGAGGGGATTTAATTCAAAGTTCATGTAGAATTTATCGACAATTATTAAACTGCCAGTTATTCGTTTGATGCCTTTTTGATTTAAGGCGTTACCGAGGGCGATCGCCTCTTCCCAAACAAACAGCGGATCTTCGCTACCCTGAATAATTAAATCACCTGTTAATACGCCGTCTTTGATTGTGCCGTTGGTACTAATTAACGTAATAAATTGATATTCCGGCCCAAATTGTTGCAGCGCTACCAGAGACGTTGCTACTTTGGTAATAGAAGCGGCTGACAGAGGAACAGTACCTTGATGATTGGCTAGCAAAGTATTGCCCGATTGTATCCAGATCCCTTGGTCTTCTTTGGCAAAACCTTGTGCTGTCAACCCGTTGAGATATTGCTGAATTTTGGTATTTGTGGCGATTTCGGGATTGTTAGCGCTGACTGTTAACGGCTGACTAGGTTTAACCGGCGGCGGCGAAGATTCAGCTACAGGAGAGGGAGATGCAAGTTGGGGCGATTCAGTAGCAGCGCATCCGGCAATAATTGTGAGAAGGACGATCGAACTTACAGCAGTCAAGTAGCGGTTTTTCAACATTACCTTAATTTTTTCCATCAAATTTACCATCTGTCGGCACGCCCGATGGAAAGTTTAGCATTGGCGAGCACGTCTTCGAGCCGGCAGATATCCCTTCGGTCTTCCTTCGCGCACTTTGCGTCTTCGCGGTTCGTTAAATAGATATTTTTTAAATGCTTCGGGATTTTATCTTCAGCGCCCGGGGCTTTCACCCCAGGCCGATCGCTCACAAATTTTCGGTAAACTAATTTATCCAGCCATACTCCCCATACTCAGCGGCACCATTTCGCCGTGCATCGTCAGCCCTAATAACATCTGCCCACCCGGTCGAATCAACTCTCCTGTAAGCGCGCAGCGTTCCTCCTGCTGTGCTGTGGCATTAATACTGGCTCGAATATCCGATCGACAAAACATCTGACGATACTCTCCAGACTTCTGCTGGACGTAATTCCAGAGCAAATCTCGAATCAAAGCTTGATAGCCTTGATTACCCGCGAGCTCTTTGAGTCTCTCCTTGAGTTCTTTTTCCAGTCGAATGCTGGTGACTTCCATTTCGGTGGTTGAGGTTCTAGGTAGGGTATGCATAATTTTTTCTCCGTGACGGTGGACATATCTGTAATATCAGTGTAGTATGTTTACAGCTAGATTGAAAGCCTCTTAACCACCTTCTGCCTGCTGTGAAATTTCTCCCCACCTACTCCACCTATCAACTCAAGTGCGATCGCCCCAGGAATCGCACAGAGTCGTCACGGCACGTCTTTATGACGGGTTTGGCTACCCTCACAGCGACCTCGTGGGCGGGGCTAAGCCTAAATAAACCCGGTTATAGTGGATTAGGACAAAATGCAGAAATTAATTACAACGAGGTAGACCGGGACGGTCTGCGAGTGGCACAGCCACACATAGATACGCGAAACGGGAGGTACAGCTAAACGACTGTACCAACACTGGATAAAAATTTGCATGAACGCAGTTTTTATAGCCCCCGTTTCTAAGTAAGAGAAGCGGGGGCATTTGATTGGATATTTAAGCAATTTCCACATACTTGGGGAACTGGCAAAAAACCAGATTCAGCCAATGTCGGCGTTGCACCGAAAATCCGAAATCCCAAATCTAAAATCCTAAATTGATGAGGAGGAGCAAGCCGTGAACGTAGTAACTGATGTATTGAGGCAATCTGTGGTGGTATTTTCTCAAAATTATCTACCGATGAGCCGTGTCAACATCAAACGAGCGATCGTACTTTTGGTAACAGGCAAGGCTGAACCTCTGGATTTTAGCATCGGCAACGGCTGGCTAGTGCGATCGCCCAGCACCAGCATCCACGTACCCGAACAAATCCGCTTGACTTTTGGCAACAGGGAACGGCTTTGGAAAGTGCCGCCGGTGAATCGCCGGGAAGTTCTGCGCCGCGACGCTCATGTTTGCCAATACTGTGGCAATAATCGGCATTTGACGCTGGATCACGTGATGCCTCGATCGAAGGGCGGGACGCATACTTGGGACAACGTGGTGACGGCTTGCTCGCGGTGCAACTCTCGTAAGGGCGATCGAACTCCCACAGAAGCTGCAATGCCTCTGCGAAGTAAGCCAAAGGCTCCTATGCACCCCACTGTTGCTTTTGCCGAAATGTTTTGGCACGAATACCAAATTGGGGAATAGGGCATTAGTCAGTTGACAGTTGACAGTTGACAGTTGTCATTGCTAATAGTTAATAGCTAATATAGCAATCCTAAATCATTTGTGAATTTCTTACTCCCTCCCCGCGAGTTCGGGGAGGGTTGGGGTGGGGTAAAACTATTTACGAATCATTTAGGATTGCTATAGTTAATAGCTAATAGTTAATAGCTAATTCAGTCCTGTAATTGAAAAGGATTTTAGGTGGGAATAGCAAATTTTTGATTTCGACCAATGACCAATGACTAATGACTAATGACCAATGACTAATGACTAATTTTCAATTCCAAATTTAGGGCTGTCAATATGCTGAAGTTGACTTACACTGAAACGGGCTTTAACCTGGAGCGTTTGGCTCAATCTCCCGAACAGTTAGTGGCGCTGCGAGTTGTGCTGGCTATGCGAGTTGGTCAAAGCATCAGCGTCGAACCGAGCACTGCGGCATTTTTGCTGCCGGCAAATTTGCCGGCGCTGTCTCTGTTGGAATCTGAGGCCCGCCGAGACGAGTGCGAGGCGATCGCCCTTTGTGTTGCTGATGCTGATTTTGTAGAGGTGACTCTGCGCGGTACGTGGATTTCTGATGCGTCTGAGGGTGCTGATGGGGTGTTTGTGACTGTTTTGGGCGATCGGGCAGAGCTCTTGCTGCTCAAACTCTGGCTCGAAACTCAGGCTGCTGCGGAGGTTGTCGGGGAAGTCGGCGATTAAGATCCGATGTAACACCGGAATAATTGTTAACAGTTGACTGTTGACTGTTGACTGTTGACTCTTTGAACAATACCGATGCAACTGGAAACGATATAAGATCAAATCCGGTAGCATCGGTATTAATATTACCCGAAATTAGGACACGATTACACAAAATCAGGACACGGCAGTGCCGTTTCCCTACAATTAATGATAGTAGGGAAACGGCATT
>JAUBOH010000129.1:12921-15643 GCA_036700145.1 Microcoleus occultus BM001215366 | reverse complement strand
TTACAGAACTCTCGATCGGCAATTGGAGAAACAATTTCCGAAACGATCGACACTAAACGATCGCAACCAGGAGCATATACACCGTTATACGATTTATTAACCGATTATCCGCTGCGGGCAGGCAAAATGCTGCGTCCTACAATCTGTGTAAGTATAGCGCGAGCCGCAGGCGGAATGGGGCATTTAGCCGTAAAAACCGCCTCTGCTTTGGAACTGTATCATAATGCTTTTCTGATTCACGATGACATTGAAGACGGTTCAGAAACTCGGCGAGGTAAAGATACTTTACATCAGATGATTGGTATTCCTCGTGCCATTAATGTTGGAGATGCAACAAACGTTTTAGCAGTGGGTTTGCTGTTAGAAAATTTGTCAACTCTTGGTGTATCTAAAACTATAAATATTCTGCATGAAATAGATTTCATGGCGCAGCAATCCGTAGAAGGACAAGCGATGGAATTAGACTGGGTAGCAACGAATACCTCAAAAATCAGCGACCAAGACTATTTCACAATGTGTGTCAAAAAAACCTGTTGGTATTCCTTCATCACCCCCTGCCGCCTGGGTTTAATTATCGGGCATCCAACAGCGAGTCCCCAAGATTTAGTCAAACCTTTAGCGAGTCTAACCCGGTTTGGGATGATTCTGGGGATTGCCTTTCAGATCCAAGACGATGTGCTAAATCTTCAAGGAGAAATGGAAACTTATGGTAAAGAAATTGGTGGAGATATCTACGAAGGAAAACGCACCTTAATGCTCAATCATGTAATTGCTAACAGCGGTAAAGCAGCACCAAAAATCTTGGAAATTCTCGCTCTTCCTCGAACCGAAAAAACACAGGCTCAAATTGCTTTTATCCTGAAAAAAATGCAACAGTGCGGTAGCATCGAACACGGCTGGACTGTGGCACGAAAATTGGCGAACCAAGCTGCTGAGATTTTTGATAGTTTAGATTTTCTTCAGCCTGAAACCCCTTTAAAACCAGAAGAACAAGGGGTTTGTTCAGTGCAAGACCGTCGATTTCTCAAAGAATTAATTAACTATGTAATCTATCGAAACTTATGATCGAACTTCCCCATATCGAGCTAAAAATTCCGTCAGGTACAACTGTGGGGCTGCAACTTTTGCTGCACAACCAGAGTACAGAAAGTCTATTATTACATCCCGAACTAGAGGATTGGGTGGTTGATGGAGAGCAAATTATCTCATCTATTAGTTACTTAGCACCAGTTTATATTGTACTAGCGGGTAGGGAAGAAAAGAGTCAAAGAATGACACTAGAAATTCCCTCTGACTTAAAACCCGGACAAATTCTCAAGAATTGGTTGCGGTTTCCGGGAGTTCAGGAAGCAGGGATTCCTGTAAAGGTTGAAATTATTGAATTGGACAAAGATAATGCAGCAGCAATAGACTTATCTTTAAAGGCGGATTTGCCTTTTCCCACACAGGATAGTCAGTTGTCGCCAATTTTAGGTTTAATGTCAGGATTGATAGAGTTCGATCGAATTCCGATGCGCTGGCTAATGGCGGAAATACTCGTAAAATTATGCCAAACAGGAGAGGAATATGCTAAGTCTCAAGCGGGAAGTGAGTTGTTGCGTCAGTTGCGTCCTACACCGTTTTTTAAGAATGGAGTTAGTGCTTTAGACGGAGTTCAATTTTCCGATTGGATTGCTAAGAGTTTATCAAGTATTAAGTCGGTTCTCAATGGTAAGAAAGGTCAAGGTTCTCTCCTCTATCTTTGGGAGTGTTGGTGGTTTAGTTTAGCGGAAGTGGATTTAGAGGCGGGTGAGAGTGGTAGTACAATTGAGGTGCCTCCTTTTTTAGCAGAAGAGTTTGTTACAGAGTTAGGAAATGATGGCGATCGCTGGTTTGCTGCTCTGATTCTCGGATTAGCTGAACTTTCACCGGCGATCGCACTGAATTTGAAAAACATCGCAACTCAAATACCCCCAATTTCGGATTCATTAACAGAGCGATCGCTCCAGACTAGCTATAATTTAGCAACCGGATTATCAGGATTCGATCTGCTTCCCGTGCGCTGGTTAGTTCTGGAAATGTTGCTCCTACTCAATAAAATGGGAAGGGAATATCTCGAAACTGAACCAGGTTCTAAATTATTAACTCGGTTGAGTCGTACTCGTTTCTTTAAGAATGGAGTAATCGCCTTTGCTTCAGCTCAAGTCCCGCGTTGGTTAGCAATTAGCCAATCTGCTGCTAATGCTTACTATGAGTCGCTTGGTGTTCCCAGTAACAGTAGAGGTGTGGTTTATTACTGGGAAAACTGGTTGTGGAGTTTAGGGAACTCAGCTAGAATTAACAACGTAATTCCCAGTTCAAATGTCTCCGGTAATCTCTTGGTTCACCAATGGGAAATGGATGCAGAAGTGTGGTTTGGGGCGATCGCACTCGGATTAGTTCGGCTATCGGCCCGGATGAGCGATCGAATCAAAAATATTACCGATCGAGCTCCAGACTCCTTTCCCGCAATTCCCCAGCATCAAGTTACCTTAGATAATATTCTCGATGATGCTATTTCGCTCCAGCGTTAATAAATTAGGAATTACGCACGGGTATTCAGAAACCGGGTTTTTACGAAAATACTCGGTTGTCACCCGCAGATTCGCTAAAAACCCGGTTTCTAGCCGTCGGAGTGCGTAATTCAATAGCAAAAACGGTTTGTAGTGTGGACTTTAGTCCGCTCCGATGTTGCGGACTAAAG
>JAUBOH010000129.1:0-12821 GCA_036700145.1 Microcoleus occultus BM001215366 | reverse complement strand
TCCGCTCCGATGTTGCGGACTAAAGCAAAAACGGTTTGTAGTGTGGACTTTAGTCTGCTCCGATGTTGCGGACTAAAGTCCACACTACGAACGAATCTTAGTTTCTTTGGGCGAAGTGCATAAATCCTGTAAATATAGCTAACATAAATTATGACTATTGATGAAGAATTACTGGCGCGTATAGAAGCGCTACGCATTCCCTTGCTAGACACATTATCGCCCCTAGATTGGAAAGATTGGTATCATTTTATTATTATCGATCGGCAAACTGGACTGCGATTGCTGGTAAATATAACCATGATGGGCAGACCCGGAAAAGGCGAAATTCAAGTTAGCTTAATTGTCAACTTACCCTCGGAACAAATTGCTGAAGAAATTAGACCTGATTCGCCTTTGGCTACTTTTCCTGCCGTTTTTTCGCTAGAATGGAAACAAGATATGGTGCAGCAATTCCCATTACTTGTACGGGGAGAGAATGTTTATTTAGAAATTAATGGTAATAATTATGCGGTAGAAGTTCGCGATCGCAGGAGGCAATTATCCATCAAATTTCAAGCGCAGGCTGATGTCATGCCGCTTTTAGTCACCGAGGATTCATCTTTTGGGAGTGGTTTCATCGGTTGGGGTTTAGTCCCAGGCTGCCAAATAATCGGTGAATTGTCGATCGGCCCACAGTCTTTCAATCTCGATCGCAATTGTTTTTGCTATCACGATCGCAATTTTGGTCGATTTCGTTGGGGCGAGGATATAGGTTGGGAGTGGTTGGTGGCGGTTACTACTTGTGAGGATGGCCGACAAATTACATTAATATTAGACCAACGCACCAATAAAAATCACTCTTTGGGAGGTTTGCCTTATATTTTCGTTTATGTGGGTAAGGAACTGAGTAAAATTTTTCTCGGTTCTAGTATTAGGATAGATTGGGATTGGTCTAGTTCTCCAGAAGTACCTTTACGTTTGCCTGGTGTTATGGCTTCACTGTTCTCTGACAGAAGCATAAGGATACCTCAAGCCTTGCAGATAGAAGCGGCTGACGAACAAGATAGGTTATTAATTAATGTGAAGTTTGATGCTATGACAGAACTAGTCATACCCGATAATCAAGTTCGTCAATATACCTTTATTGAGGAAGTGACAGGTTGTGTAGAAGTCAATCTTTTTCTAAAAGGTGAATCTCTCCAATCTCAGGGATTTGTTTATGCTGAATATGTCCATTAATATCGTGTCGGAACGCGACGTAATGGTGACGAAGAGTCCTCTATTAGGGACTTTAATTCCCTAATACGAACCAGTTTGTAGCGAGGACTTCAGTCCTATTTTTGGGACTTGCATTCCCTACTGCGAACGAATTTTTATTGATTTAACTTATTCACAAATTCCGCAACAGCCGCGACAAATTCTGCGGTTGATTCGTAGGGTAAAACATTGCGCCCCGGCATTAATAAACCCTCAGCATTTGGAAAATTAGCTAAATATTGTGCTAATCTTTCATCGGGTTTTTCTTCCTTACCCGCTTGACTGATGCTTGAGGCTTGTTCTCCCATGACAACGAGTGTAGGTCGATCGCACTTTTGAATCGTGCTACTATAATCCAGGCGCCAAAACCCCGCCAAAAACGAGAAAACCGCATGACGGCTGTCAGGATTAGCCGCCCCAGCCTGCAAAGCATCCAACCACTCGCTGTCAACTTTCGCCGCATCGCCAAACAGTTGTTTAGCAGAAAAAGAACGCAGAAAATCGGCGCGTCTGGCGTAGCGGTAAAATGCGTTTCCCAGGGGAGAATCTAACAGATTCCAGACAATTCTTTGCTGTCTGTCTGTCGAATGTTTGTTCATCACCGCCCAAGCGGGAGGCCCCGCCAGAACTAACCCGTGAATTAAATTCGAGCCGCTTTCCTGCTGAATTTTCACTAAAGCCAAGGCTACTGATAATAGAGCACCTTGCACCAGGACGATCGCAGGTTTTTTTACTACAGTCTCCAAGAAAAACTGCAACTGTGCAGCCCAATCGTCAGGATAGCAAGCCACAGCGGGCATTTCGCAATCACCGCAACCCAAAAGATCGGGATTGTAAATCGGATTGCTGTTACCTGATTTGCACCAACCTTCGCAAAATCTCTGCCAAAAGACTCTTGACAAACCAACTCCGATCGGATGAATTAATAACAAAGGAATGCTATCTTCTGTCGCAGTAGTTGGGTTGTAAACATCATAAGCACAGCGATAATTTTGCCATTCGTAAAACAGCGTTGGTGATTTTATAGACGAACTGGCTGACAAATTTTGGGTTGAATATTGCGGTTGCATATTATTTTTTTGTGCCGATGTTAGTTTTTATTATAATATAAGTAGGGGCGGGTTTCACCCTAAATATTTTGGGTAAATGAAGAGATAGATAAAGCCGCCCTCTTAGACTACATTTATTATTTAATCATGTCAGAACAGCGGATTACCATTTCTATACCTAACTTGCTGCTCATTGTAGCATCGTCCTTGCTGCTGGTGCTGCTGTGGCAATTGCGGAGCCTGCTAGTAATTCTGATGATATCAGTCGTGCTCGCCGCGTCGATCGTCCCGATCGTGAATTGGGCCGAAACCATGCGCGTTCCCCGCTGGCTGGCGGTGATTATGGTTTATTTAACTCTCATCGGCGGATTCAGCGGGACGGTAGTGTTAATCGGGCCCACGGTCATCGAACAAATAGAGTTACTGTTGCGGCAGTTACCAGTTTACGCCGAAAGTCTCGAAACTGTAGCAACTAATGTATTGAGCCGGTTGAGCGATAATGCGCCAACGTTTGTGGGTCAGTTGGTGGACACTCAATCGCTGACTAATTGGCTGATTCGATCGAGCCAACAACTGGTTTTGCGATCGTACAGTTTAACTAGAGGCATTCTCGGCGGTTTCTTCAGTTTAGTTTTAGCATTATTTATTTCAGGTTACATGGTTGCCGACAGCGACACATTAATTAAAAGTTTGGTGCAGTTTTTCCCGAAACCTTGGGACGCAAGATTAGCCGCACAAGCCACGCCCATCGGTCAAAGAATGGGGAGTTACATTCGCGGGCGGGTGTTAGTTTCCGGCATTTTAGGGATATTTATTACCACAGGTTTGAGCGTTTTGGGAATGCCGGAATTTGCTTTAGGCTTGGGTGCGATCGCAGGTGTGACCAACCTAATTCCCTTCATCGGGCCGGTGTTGGGTGCAGTACCGGCATTAATCGTAGCATTAGCTAAAGGCGGCTGGGTTCTTTTGTGGGTATTGCTGTTATTTGTATTTATCCAGAACTTGGAAACTTACGTGCTCGATCCTTTGCTGGTTGGTTCGTCAGTTGGGGTGCATCCTTTATATCAATTGCTGTCTGTGTTGGGAGGCGTTCAAGTATTGGGAATTATCGGCGCTGTAATTGTGCCGCCTTGGTTTGCGGGAGTGGCGGCTTTGATTGAGAATTTGTATTTAAAACCAAAGCTGAGGAGCGAACATCGAGAGACAATAAATCAAGCTAAAAATAATTCTGACTTGCCGCCTCTTACGCCTTCGGCGTGATATCAATTCCGGTTTTACTCAGATAGCAACGGAGGACACTCAAGATGCCGTTTCCCCGGCCCCAACACGATGGTTCTTCCTCGCACCAGATGTAACTATCGCCCGATTAATCGTAGTCCAAGGGCATCTTGAGTGTCCTGACTGTGGGTAATGTTAATTTCGATGCCACCGGATTTGATATGACAGCAGCTTACCACTTGACAATTCAACACAATATCTATAGCCTTTGTCACGTAAATTAGGTGCTGTTGGGTGTTGGGAATTGGGCATTGAGCCTTGGTGGTTCCTTTTCATAGAAGGGAATTGCGAATTACTTTTTTCGCACCTCATTTCAAAAGAAAACGACTATAAAAATCCCCCGACTAAAAACTAAAGACTAAGGACTAATTGCCACTTCAATGCGGCGGTTGCGCTGTCGATTAGCATCAGAACTATTATCCACCGAAGTGCGACTTTCCCCATAGCCGATCGCCACCCAATGATACTTCTGGCCGAGCACAGCAGACAAATACTGCACCACAGCCTGGGCCCGCGCAAACGACACATTGCGATTATCTGCCGCTTCCCCCGCGTCGTCAGTGTGGCCCCCCACCCGCACCGTCGCCCCCTCGTAATTGCGTAAATCCGCCACCAAATTGTCCAAAATCGCACTGGTTCCCGCGCGCAAGGAAATGCTACCAGTATCAAACAAAACATCGCTGGGCAGAGTTACCATCAGCCCATCCCCCCCAAACACCGGATTATTGGCATTCTGTGGCGCAGTATTCACCGTTTCAGGGTTCAGAGTCTGGCTGCTGCCGATCGCAGGTAAAGCAGGAGTAGGACTTGCCGCCGTTTCCGACGCCGCCAATTCCCGCGACATCAACTGCAGACGCTTTTCCAAAGTTTCCGTCGGGCGGCTGCTACCCAACTGACTCTCCAAAGCCGCCGTGCGACCAATTAGCGCGTTGAGTTCGCCCTGCAACTGTCTCAAATCCGACTGCAATTTCTCTTTCTGGGCCGGACTGACTTTTGACTGGGGAGTCGGTGTAGCGGTTGGTGCCGGGAGCGCGGGAATTTGCGTTGCTGGGGCGCGGGTCGGGCTGGGGGTCAAATTTTGAGTTAGACGCAGCAATCTCTCTGCCAGCGGCATCTCGGCGGTGTTAGAGGGATAGATTTGAGCGATCGCCATTCCCAAAACCCACGCAAAACCGCTGCCTACGCCCAGCAGCAGCAGTCGAAATATCAGCGACAGTACAAGCAAACCTTTTCCCCGCGACTTGGAGACGCGAGTCGGGGGGATTGAAGGTTTTTGGTTAAAAGATGGCGTCATTTTTCCTGCCTCTCGGTGCACATACCAGATTAATTTCGATACTATCTTAGCAGTTGGATTTTAAGAGGACTTGAGTTAAGTTTGTTACCAACTAATTAAGTTAGCAGACCTTGCCGCCAAAGTCGATCGATCTTAGATTTGAGATTTGAGATTTTAGATGGGAGGACAAATCTCAAATCTCAAACAGAAACCCGGTTTATACAAATCTGGGTTTGGCGGCGAAGCACCTGCTCTGAAACCGGGTTTCTCGTCCCCTGCGTGTAAGTCCTAAATCTGTTAGATAATGCTGTAGAACTTTTGGAAAAGAGCCGATGACCGACCCTTTAAATAGCCCTTATCCCGTTCCTTGGGAATGGATTAGTGACACTCACGCCAAAGTGAGCTCGACTGCCGGCACCAGTCTCCGCTACTATCGCAGTCCTTCCCTAGTTTCAACTAACGGCCAATACGCGGCTTACAGTCGAATTGAGTTGCAAGTGCAGCCGGAATTCTCCCGGTGTCGGGTTAGCAGCGTCATGTTTGTGGAAAATCTCAAAACTGGGGAACTGCAAACAGTGGCGGCTGCTTCGCCGCTGGCGGAAAGTGGAATGTATGCTAGCGATGACACAGATATGTCTGGGACGATCGCCATTTTAGTGCCTGTTTCTTGGAATCTAGAGGGTTCCCGCGTTCTCGCCCGCGAATTTGAAGCGCTTTTCAACTCTTCCGATATGTCCGACTACGCTGTTATTTGGGACAAAAATGATAATTACACTTATACAGTTGCTCCCGTTCGCAGTCTTTACACTCATGCTGTATTGTTGGGTTGGAGTCAACTTTGTCCCGGACAAGTTCTGTTCCGCGCCGGCCATTTGGGCGATCGACATTGGCCTCTTTGTGCAGTCGATATGACAGGCAAAACGGTAACTGTCAGCCAAGACAAACCCCTAGTTTTCGGCACTCAAGCCAGCACAGACTGGATCGAACCTAAAACTCGTTTTTAGATATTAAGTAGAAGGAAGAAGGAAGAAGGAAGAAGGAAGAATGCTTATACAGCAAACTTTTGAGCCCTCTAGATATTGCGTTTAATTAGGTGGACTTACTTATGGCAGTATTTTATTTGAACTGGCCCACAATTATTTTACTGTCCGGTCAATCTTTCGAGCAATTAATTTTGACTCTGGGGCTGATAGTTTTAGCTGCTATTTTCAGTTTGACAGCTTTTATTTTTATGCGGATGTTCCTGAATTGGTTGCAGGACAAATTGGAGCACAACCGCCATTTTTTTAAACCGCTGTTCAAAAAAAAGGCTGGCAATTCAACCGCTAATCTTTCTGAACAAAACTTACACACGGGGAACCATAAACCGGGTTTTTTTACGAAAATAGTTCGTTTTTACCCGCAGATTCGGGAAAAAACCCGGTTTCTTTGGTCGGATTGCGTAACTCCTCCTGAACCTGAAAACGTTTTTTTAGAACCGCTGTTCGTAGAAAGTGACGGGAATTTAACTGCTGCTATTTTTGGCTCAGAAAACGATATTTCAGAAGCGATTGACCAGAATATAATCTGCGAAAATTTAGCAGCAGTTGCCCATTTTTACAAGCCGATAGCTCTTTGGCACGGGCGCTTAATTTTGCCTTCCAACGAACAGCGCCAGCCCTACGGTACTGTGTTTTTTCAAGTAATCAATGCCCCAAAAAATTATCAAAATTTCATTGGGAAAACCGCCTTTTTGAAATGGAGTACAAATCGCGAAGTACAGTTTTTTGTCCACGCAGTCAGTCAAGATATCAACTTCACAAAACAAACTAAAAAAAGTCAAAAATCTGGCAACATTCATCCAGATAGATTGAACGGCTGGCGCAATGTCGGCCCTTTAGAAACTCTAGCAGGTAGCAGGCCCGAAGACAGCGTGACTGTGATGCTGCGGAGGCCGGTGATTGTCATCAACCACAGCAGCAGCAATCGGCAGGAACTAATTATCGATCGCGAACCAGTACAAATTATCGGACGTTTGTGCGCCTTAGTCTCAATTTTACAGCGAAAAGAACCCGACAGCGACAAATTTATTGTCCGGCATTTCAACAAAATATCCCAACAATTTGATGTCGCCACCGAAATCATTCGGATTCCGCAAGTACAGCCAGACAAAAATGGCATAGCGAGGTCTACCAATCACCTCATCGAACAATCGCCATTAAATCCAGATGGCTGGTATATTTACGGCGAAAGAGATGAAGATAATATTTTTGTAGTGCAGGCAATCGAACCCCGCAGAATTGCCCAATTAACACCAGATGAAACACATTTTGGAGTCAAAAAATGTCTCGCTTATTTAAGCCGTGAAAACTGGCAAAATACACCAGCCCAAAAAGGGCAAGCAAAAATAGTATTATTGTCGCCAAATGATACAGAAAACGCTGCAATCTCTCCTTGGCAAGAAGGAGATATCGGCATAGTCATTCACTGTTTCGGCGGTATCGGCGGCAAAGGCGGCGAATCGGCACCGCTGGGAATTGTCACCGGACATTTTGCTTTCGGAGTCGCAAAAGTTGTGCGCGATCGATTTACCAGCGAACTGCGTTTTGACATAGAATACAAACAAGTATACGCCCACAATCCCGACGGAATCGTTGCCGGTTCCAGCAAATGGCAAAGCTATATGGGAGATTTGCAGCGCGGCTGGTTGGGCGATCGCCCGGTGTGCGATATCATTTGTAAATTAGACTGCGTGTGTTGCGACTACGATTTTGACGGCATCACCTTGTCGCCTTTAACCGAATTAAACCAGCAACTAGATATCATGATGGCCCGCTACCGCACCGGAGACGGCACCGGCGCAAGTTTAGTCACGCCAGCAACTTCTTGCGTCCAAGATTCCAGTCAGGCAATTTACGCTACCATAAAAAAAATCGCTTCCGAAGTAGAGGCAAATCCTCAGATTCAAGAGTGGCTGAAAACAAATCCCGCCGCCGCACAAACCCAAAGATTTCAGCAGTTAGTAGCTTTAGGAGAGAGTTTAGAAAAAGTATTAATTCCCCTCGGGATTGTCCGTCCAGATTGGCGCCGAAATTCGAGATTGGCGGGGATTGATTCGGAACTTAAAAAAAGCTTTTTTGCAGGTATAGCGAACCTGATAAAAGCTGCTATTAGTTACCGAACCATGCTTCCGAGGCGCACCCAAGATGAAATCGCCAAAGTTTTATTAAAACAGGGAGCATTTTTGTGGATAATTCGCACAAATCAAGTCGGAGGATTTGACCCAAATATTGAGCCGATCGCACCTACAGGACTTTGAGTAGATGATATCAAATTTGGTAACATCGGAATTAACATTACCCGAAATCAGGACACGGCAGTGCCGTGTCCCTACAATAATTAATCTGGCGCGCAAGAAACGGCACTGCCGTATCCTCGCTTGTCATTCCGGCACAGCCGGAATTGATCTGATTATTCACTCTTACCAAGGAGTGACAGCCACAGTGCCGCCCGGTGCGACAACTACTCGGAAATCAGCCAGCGGTTCCGCAGGCGGCCTGCTACCAATAGGCTTGTAAAGCAACTCAGAAAACGGCGTTTCCGATCGATCGACTGCTGCGGAATTCTCCGACTTGTAACCGACAATCGCCCCGTCTTTAGCCACACTCACCCGATAAACCAACTCCGCATCAACAGCAGGCTTATTCTTCAAAACTCCGTCAATTTGCTGGGAAAGTTTGCCCTTCAACAGCTCAATTTCCGCCGGATCGGTAATCGGCCCGGCTGTCGCCCCTGGACTTGCCAAACCTTCAGAAACAGGACTCGGCGTGCTTTCGGGCAAAGTGTTCGACTGCGGTGCGGCCAACGGTGAAGCGTCCGACTGCGGCGCCGGGATCGGAGTCGGCGAACTCGATTCAGCTTTCGGAGTTTTATCCCCCGGTAGCAAACCGTTAGCAGGGGGCGCGGGATTGGGATTCGGCGAACCCGATCCGCCCGAATTCGGCGTTCCCAGATTCTGCCCCGCAGGATTGGGCTGCGGCACCGGATCTCTCGGGCGCTGGACGGACGGCACCGGCACCAAGAAAAACGCCATCGCAGCCAAAGCCAAACTCGACACTCCCACTACCGCAGGCAAACTCCGCTTCGCCAAAGGTTCGGCCGATTTGATATAACGCTTGGAAATTGGGGTTAATTGCAGCGACAATTCCGGCAGCGTTTGCGTGTCTGCAAAAAATTGATCGATCGCTTCTACTAAATCAAATAGCTGTACCGTCGTCAAATCTACGGATGCCGACAGTTCTGTTTTATCGGCGATTTCGCTTGGGCTGCCTGTGGAGGCGGGTAGAACGGTCAACCGGTGCGAATTCCCGTCAATTCTGTGCAACTGCACCACGCCCAAATTCGGGCCGTAGCGATCGGGATAATGCACTCCGCTCATAAATTCTTGAGCGTAGCTGCTGACGGTTCTCACCAAGCTTTCAAAAAACTCCCGTCCCCCGCTTAGGGGCTCGGCGAGACCGCTTACATAGCATTCAGCGCTCATTAGTATGGAAAGCACCGGCCGCATATCTAACTGACTGGCCGCCGATCCATCGCTCAACCCTTCTAAAACCAGGGTGCAATTTGGCAGGCTGTACTGACGCCTAATAGTCATGTTTATTCAACTTCTCCATCAAACAGGCTAACCCAGAAGCGCTGCATTCCGGCAGTGCCTGTACAAAATAGCAGTTTGCTCAACAAGTTTAAAGCTAGTTCGTCGAGCTTCTCGTTGGAATCGTAAGCTGCAACTACCGATCGCTTGGGGTTCATGCGCGATCGAAAGTGAGCTCGAAAGCGTTCTAAATACTCGGCAAGCTGCAAGTTCTGGTTGAGGGGGATATTTCTCGATCGCAACTGCTGCGAATCTTGCAGCAACTGCCGAATTGTCGCGGTTAACTTGCGCGCCATATTGCAGGCGATCGCCACCAGGGCTTTTGCCTCAACAACGGTAAGGGAGCGGCGCTGGGTATAGCGTCTCAGCGGGTTAGTATTACGCATCAGCCAAAAGGCAACCCGATTTTTGATAATTGATTCCAATTCCAACTCCTTTGACACTGCCAGCATTTCTTCAGCACCTCCGAGATACAAGGCTTCGATCGCCAGCAACATCAAGTCAATTTGCAATCTAGCCCGGCGGGGACACCCGTCACCGTTTGGCGACAAGTCTGGCAAACTGTCTAAAATCAAAGGGTTTGACTCGGTAAGCGAAGTTTCTGACGGCATTAAGATCACGGCAACATCCATTCCAAACAAACTATACGGGTATGCGGGGTCTCGGGCATGACAAATTTTTAACCGGCGACTCCGAGAGAGATACTTTATTTCGAGCGTTGACTTTTCTGTATATTTTCACTCTAGCAATTCTTGGTACTCGGTTTCAGATTTTGGGTTGAGATTTTCAGCGTAGACGAGTTTACGGACAAGCTCGCGAAACAGCATTTTTACTGCTTTGGCCGCCACGCGCGATCGCACCAAGCGCACCGGTCGCCCGCTGAGTTTTTCAGAATCCATGATTGTGCCTAACCGATCGCCAATGTCGTTAGCAAGTCGGGCGCGTTGCGGTTCAATTCTGGTAAAAATCCACTGCCATAAAGCTTTACGGCACAAATCGCTGCCGCCGCTAACTTTAGATTTTTGCCGCAGCGCCGCTGCTTTCTTGAGATGGCGCGTATCCGAGCGCCTTGCAAAATCGGCGAAGCGACAAATGCCGCTTGGTTGGTTTGCCCGATCGCCTGCCTTTGCGAATCTTGATATCTAGTTTGCCGTCCGCTCCGAGGTAATTCTCAAATGGGTAAATTTGAGAAAGCAGCAGCGCCTCGACTCGGCGGCCAAAGCCAAATTTGGCAAAAACCTTGCGGTAGGGCAAAAACTGCGGCTCGCCAACTAGCTTAGAAAGTTGAAATTCCAGCACCATCTCTTCCCGCTGGATGTCGCAGATGCGCGCAGCGTGGCGGCGAAGTTCATCGGTTATTCCCAAGCCGATCGACCTTTCCAGCATCAGGTCATACTTTACGGATTGCCGCTCGCCGCAAAGCCACCCCCACAAAAGCGGTACTTTTTCGCCAGACCTGAGCGATCGCACTAACGCCGCTTCTGGAAACTGCCAAGCCAAATCTTGACGAGCGCGGTTAGTAATTGGAGATTGCACGCGGTTCAAATGACTGAGACGAAGAACTAAACGGCGAATTTCTACGATTGTGAACGATCGAACGCGGCACAAATCGACGGGGAGATTCCAGATAATCCCAGCCATAAATTGCCAGCGCTAAAGCATCAGCATCGTCGTCTTTGTCAGGCAAACCCAGATGATGTTCGCGAAACGAACGCAGTTCTTTGTGACCGACGAGCCGAATTTCTACACCGGCCCTTGCAAGCTGAGTTCCCCACAAAATTTGATAGTTTATGCCCGTGGGTTCCATCACCGCAATCCTGTTAGTTAAATCAATACCAATTAAATTTAACAATCCAGAAATTCCGGCAACTGTAGCATCGAATTTGTAAAAGTTGTAGTGGTAATAAAATTCTCGCGGTTCAGTCACTTTTTCTGTGATTAAACAGCATGAAACTGAGGATTTACTGATATCTAGCCCGATAATTTGTTGCATTCAATTTTTAAGGGTGAAATTTTCCAAACTCGCAGCAACAGCTTATGAATCACCCAAAGGCCGCGATGAGCCTAATTCACTCTTAAAGCTTCTAAGTGCGCAAGTATTCACAACTAATTAAGCGGCAACCGAGCTTATGAAAACATAAAAGCCATAAGCTTGATTCAATTTTAAAGCCCTAAATTGCAGCCCTTTCAATTGGCGGATGATTTGGACTCGCTCCGCTACTCCCCCTTAATAATGGGGAGTAGCGGAGCGCTGAGTCGGCGACACTCATCAGGCGGCAGCGATGCAATTAGTGGCGACAAATGCGCTGATTATTTGTCTGTTAGTAAAAACAGTTAATGAGGTTTTAACCGTTTTAATTTTTAAATAAGTCAGGCGGCAGTCTAATCGCTGTCTAACTCAATCGTGTAAACTTTCCAATCGGGTTCTGCGTTCGATATTTCAATTAAGTCTTCAAGGACTGCGTTTACTTGGTCGGTTGTGATATCCATATTACGATCGCAAATTCCTTCAGAAAGCAAGCTTGCCATTTCTTGAGGTGTTTTTTCGTAAAATGAAGCTAGGGCTTCGATCGCGATCGAAGAAATAAGCGCGGTAGAAAAAATGATTTGTTTTTCGGAAATGGGCAAATCCATCATGCTGATAGCTGCGGATTGCGGGCTGTCGTCAGGAATTATGCGGATATAATGCAAGTTCATTTCGCAACTGTCTAGACAGTTTTCTAGTGTTTCAGCTAGTTGCTCAATCTCGCGATAATTGCCATGATTTTTTTAAATTAAATCGGCAATATGCACGTCTATACCGACAATTTCAGCTTTGATTTCAGCGCGAAGTGGGGGCAAGTCGGAATGCCTGTAAGTGAAAGTATTGTGCATGGTTTTTGGGATGGTTAGGATGAATCCGACACTTTGTCGAATCTATTCAGTTTGATAGCTTTTTGACGGCTTTTTGATGGCATTTTGATGGCAAATCCGCCACTAGCGGGCTTGGTTGCGGCGAAGGCTTCCGCCCGATCGCAAATTTCCTCTTGTTCGGGCGTCAGTTTCGTTCCTTCGCTGTCATCGGGCGGTTCCTCATCGGGCGGTTCGGTGTTGCCGATCAACATTTCGAGGTACTTAGAGACTGCCATTCCGGCTGCTGCTGCCTTGTGTTGCAGTAATTTGTAAGCTTTCCCGCCAATGCGAACTTGCTTGGCTCTGTCCTCTGGGTTCTCGTCGAGAACTTCTTGGATTTTGGCCGCTGTAATTAATTCGGGCGGGAAACCGTCGAGAACGGTTTGCCATTTATCCCCTAAATCGCAGTTGCCGCCAGCATCGACTTTTGCAAACTTGAGAAGCGGCAGCGCTTGCGCTACCG
>JAUBOH010000128.1:0-15673 GCA_036700145.1 Microcoleus occultus BM001215366 | reverse complement strand
TGTAGGTTGGGTTGAGGAACGAAACCCAACACTCATTAATTGGATGTTGGGTTTCGCTAACGCTCAGCCCAATCTACAACTTCGGTTTCGCTCAGGCTAAGAAGAATAAAAAACAGTTTTTGTAAATTTACCATCGTGTTATTCATAATTTTATGTCAAATTTACCCTCAAAACTCAAAACCATTGAAACTCCCCACAGCGGCTACCACTGGGACGGCAGTTCCCGGCGCTTTTTTGAAGGCTGGTACTACCGAATAACATTACCTATTCACGGACAATCCTTTGCATTCATGTATTCCATCGAAGACCCCAGAGGCGGTCAACCTTACAGCGGCGGTGCAGCTCAAATTCTCGGCCCGAAAGATAGCTATTTGTGCCGCACCTTCCCCGATGTAAATAAATTTTGGGCGCACCGAGAAAGCTTGGCTTTCGGACATTGGGGCAGAACAGATTTACAAATTAAACCAGAATATTTAGAGCCACAAGTATTCGACAGTCGTGTCGAAGAAGGCTATCAAGCTACTGCTACTTTGCATCAAGGTTATCTGCACGATCCCGGAAGCCACAGCCACTGTTTTTGGGAGTACGAAATTAAACCTGTTTACGGCTGGGGAAACTCTGATGAACTCCAGAAATCCACGGCTGGAATCCTATCTTTTCTGCCCGTATTTGAACCGGGATGGCAAATTTTAATGGCTCACGGTTTAGCCACAGGCTGGATTGATTGGAATGGCGAACGCTATGAATTTAAAGATGCTCCCGCTTACAGCGAAAAAAACTGGGGCGGTGCTTTTCCGCAAAAGTGGTTTTGGATTAATTGCAATTGTTTTCAAGGCGAAAACGATTTAGCTTTAACTGCTGGCGGCGGAAAACGAGGCGTGCTGTGGTGGATGGAATCTGTCGCCATGATTGGCATCCATTATCGAGGCAAACTTTACGAATTTGTGCCTTGGAATTCCGAAGTTAGTTGGAATATTGAACCTTGGGGAAGCTGGAAAATGCAGGCTAGAAACAGCCAGTTTGAAGTTGAGTTAATTGGCACTGCAAGCTCTCCGGGTACCTATGTGCGAACTCCTACAGAAAAAGGCATGGCTTTTTGCTGCCGGGATACGACGCACGGCGAGTTGCGCTTGCAACTGCGAGAGTTGTTGGGGGGAAATGTTGAAAAAAATGGCAAGCAGCGTTCTAAAATTATCTTGGAGGCTCAAAGTTCTTTATCGGGTTTGGAAGTTGGGGGCGGGCCTTGGGATGCAGTTTGGCGATCGAATTAAGTCATCAGTCATTAGTCATCAGTCACCAGTCCGACATCAGTTAACAGTTAACAGTTAACATTAGCAGAACAGCCATAATGAATTTACTCGGTTGGCAATTTGGCAAAATTTACCGCAGTCAGCGGTTACAACAAACTCTCAAGGTGATTTTGGGACTAATTTTTTGTTTGGGCACAATCTTGATGCCGACGACAATTGCGAATGCTGGCGATTTTTCTCGCCAACCTTTGACAGAAATTACTGTTAGTTTAGGTAACGAAGCTGGAGAACTCAAATTTTTTCCCAATCTGCTAGAATTTGAATCGGGCAAGCGCTATAAATTAGTGCTGAAAAATCCCAGTTCGCACAAACATTATTTCACTTCTAAAAACTTTGCTGATGCGAATTGGACTCAAAAAGTTGAAGCTGGTAATGTAGAAATTAAAGGAGGTATTCACGAACTGGAACTTAAACCGGGCGCTGTGGCCGAATGGGTGTTCGTGCCGATGAAATCGGGAACCTACAACCTCCGGTGTACGGTAGCCGGACATACAGAGGCGGGGATGATTGGCAAAATTGCGTTAGCGAAGCTTGCAGAAGAGGATCGGCTCTTAACCTCAGTTAATACATTAACAGATTGACTAATTCTTGTGTAATCGGAAAACCAGTCTGACGCTCAAAATGTACAAACATGGGACTAGGATTTGCCTCTAAAAATACATACTCACCCGTTGGCTTGACACGCCAATCAATCGCAGTCCACTCTAGCATAAATGCTTTTAATATTGCCAAACATTGTTTGTGAACAGATTCTGGCAAATCTATCGGAATTAGCTCGGCCTCCAAATCTTCCCGAAAGTCCAAAGCGGGACTGCGAATTTCGGCAGTATAGACTGATTCACCAATCACATAACTGCGAATGTTTGTCCCAGGAATATACTCTTGGATTGTGACTGGACAAATACTCAAAGCCATGTTCAGCCGATTAAGTTCTAAATGCGCCTCTGTCACAAGCTTGGTATGAGCACCACCATAAACAGGCTTGAAAATTGCTTTTTCATGAGCTTTGACAAATTCCCTAACTTCCTCTGAATGGTTACTGATTAAAGTTGCAGGAATCGTCACTCCTATTTGCTTTGCCAAACTCAGTTGTAAGGGTTTTTCTTTATGAAATTGGTAGGCCTGCCAAGAATTAATCCAGCGAGCCGGACAAGCTTGCATTAGCGATCGCACTGTACTCATTGAATCATTAAATGCCACCTGCTGTTGATTGACATCTGTTAAAGGTGGAACGCAAACACCGGAGAAATTGCGCCAAAATACACTGTGAATATCTTGAAAATTTAACTGGCGACC
Source organism: Microcoleus occultus BM001215366 (assembly GCA_036700145.1). GTDB lineage: Bacteria > Cyanobacteriota > Cyanobacteriia > Cyanobacteriales > Microcoleaceae > Microcoleus. Next base: position 13,067 of record JAUBOH010000128.1, on the reverse strand, counting down.
TCCGGGTAGCGTCAAGCATCCTGCCAGGGTGTCAGGTCGCCAGGACACGCGTAACTGTCTTGGAAACAGGTAGGTATCCAAATAATCTACTGCTGCACCGGCTTGGGTGAGAGCATCTTTTATATGAGCAGCATGAGCATCTGAATCATTACCCAGAATTAAAATGTTCATGGGAAATTTGAAATTTTAAAATGTGCTAAAATCAAGTAGATATATGAAAAGTCGCATCACTTGTTTTGAGAGTGTTGCAACTTTTTATATATTGAAAAAAACACTCAAATGAGCCTGAAGCTTTGAAAGTCCTATGACAGAAACGAGCCGAATAGTTTAGGACTCGGGCAAAATCTCTAAAAGTGTCGGCACGAATCAGATTACCAATTAATAGGGCTTCCACCGCCTTCAAACCAAGCTTTCGTGTAATGTCCTCCACCCTCTTCACCTATAGCCATAGTGGTCATCGGAGGGTGAATGGGAATAGGTATGGGAGGAAATCCTCCTCCTCCTCCTTCACTTCCCGGACAAGGAGCTGAGATACACTGTATCCCACCACCTTCTTCACCTATAGCTAGAGTGGTAGCCATTAGTCCACCTCCGATGTGGGCGGCCTGTTCATCAGTTAGCGTCTCTTCAAAATCCAAATCAATTGCTTCCAGGTCAGCAATATCTAAATCAAAAGGATGATTCATAAAATTCTCCTACTTGAGTAAAAGATTAGGCGTGTTTACCAATAATCTAAATCAAGAGGATGGAGTGATGTTGCCATTTTGGCAAGTTTCAAAGTAAGTATTTTAAATGTGACTTAAAAATTGTTAAGCTGACTCTAGCGGAGCCATTGTCAGTCCAGCACGGCTCAATTGCGTATGATAAAGTTCTGCTTGCTCTTGCGGGCCTACCCAGACGGTGGCTTGGCCTTCATTGTGGATTTGGTGGGCGAGTTCCCAAGCTCGATCGCTCGTCATCCCTGGAATGTATTTGGTCAAACATTCCACAACGTGCTGAAATGTGTTGAAATCGTCGTTGAGGACTATTACCCGATAGTTGGGATAAGGCTTGCGGGTAACTTGACTCGATCGAACGGGTGCTATGGTTGGTGAAGAGGTCATCGCGCGAACAGCCACTGAAACTACAAAATTTGTAAAAGAGTTACCGATCGCACTATAACACAATTTCAGAATATTTTAACTATTACTTGGTTGTAGTTCGATCGGCTTCGCCATCTCTCAAGAAGGACTAAAGTCCTCACTACGAACCGTCAGAAGTTTGCAGTGAGAACTTTAGTCCTCAAATCAAGCAGGACTAAAGTCCTATGCTACTAAGCCGCAGCCAAATTTGCTGCTGCAAAATCCCAGTTAGCCAAGTTGTCAAGGAAGTTAGCAATGTAGTCGGGACGGCGGTTTTGGAAATCCAAATAATAAGCGTGTTCCCACACATCCAAAGTCAGCAACGGAGTTTGGCCGTGTGCTACCGGAGTGTCGGCGTTAGCAGTTTTGGTAACTTTCAAAGTGCCATTTTCCAAAACCAGCCAAGCCCAGCCGCTGCCGAACTGAGTTGTCGCAGCAGCCTTGAATTCTTCTTTGAATTTGTCGAAGCTACCGAAGTCCGCATTGATTTTTTCAGCTAAAGCTCCAGTTGGAGCGCCACCACCACCCTGTTTGAGGGAATTCCAAAAGAAATTGTGGTTCCAAACTTGACCTGCATTGTTGAAAATGCCTGCTTTGGATGGGTCTTTGGCAGATTCCATCACAATTTCTTCCAGGGATTTGCTGGCGAGTTCGGTGCCTTCAATCAGTTTGTTGAGGTTGGTCACGTAAGCAGCGTGGTGCTTGTCGTGGTGGAACGAAAACGTGTTGGCCGACATATGACCTGACTCTAGGGCGTCAGCGGCGAAGGGTAATGGTGCAAGTGTAAATGCCATTGTGTTCAATCCTCTCTCTTGGTGGCTTGTGGTTTTTGGGTTGACTTTCCGGCTTTTGTATGATACAAGCCCTTAGTCGCTAGCTTGAGTCGATCGAGCTATTGTAAATAATTATTTACAATTTTCATATCTTATAACAATTACAGCCTTTGTGAATTTTGACTTCTGGCAAAGCTTTTAATCGCTAGCTTTTAATACCATAACTCTTGCCCAAATGTCAACCCACCTGCGAGGCATATAAAAGTTTAAGTAAAAATTTCAACTGAGGGAAGTTTTATAATGGTTATAACTAAATTAAACCAGTCTTTTGTCAAATATCGGCTCAACTTAAATTAAGCTGTTAAAAAGTCAAATAAATTGCAGGAGCTGTCAATGGAAAAGCGTTCAAACAACTCGTCAGGCCACCCCCCGCAATGGTTGAACCTAAAACTAATCGTCAGCGCCTTAGAAACAGTCCAAGACTTAATTGTAATTTCCCTGTGTATTGGTTTGTTCTGTTTCATGGTGCTCGAACTGCGAGAAATGTTTTTCTCGCTGCTGCCTCCTTTAAATTTCCAGGAAGTCACCGCCGATATTTTATTTTTATTAGTTTTAGTCGAATTATTTCGCTTGTTAATTATTTACTTGCAAGAGCAGCGCGTTTCGATCGGCGTAGCTGTGGAAGTTTGTATTGTATCAGTTTTGCGAGAAGTTATCGTGCGGGGAGTGCTGGAAACTCCTTGGGTTCAAATATTATCAACAGGTGGATTTTTGTTGGTTCTGGGAGTATTGTTAGTAATCCGAGTTTGGCTGCCGCCCACCTTCGAGGGAATTGACCCGGAACGCCGCATGGCTAGCAGAAAGAGAAATCTCTCTGACAGCGAATCTGCTTCAGAACCTGTGGAAATTAATGCTAAATTCAATTCTCATTAAGACGGGAGTTAGGCAAAAAGTGCTTTGACACAGTGATAGCGGTAAGGTGCGCAGTGCGCACCCTACAATTAGATTCTGCGCGCATTCAATGCGAAACTTCGGATCAGCCGTTAGCCTGCAATTCCTGCAAGCGGCCAAACACTTCTTTCGAGTGAACCGAGGGATTCACCTTCACAAAAGTTTCCCGCAAAACGCCTTCAGGGTCAATAATAAAACTGTGCCGCGCCGAGATAAAACTCATCCAAGAACCGTAAGCTTTGCTGACTGCGCCGTCGGTATCAGCTAACAGCGGAAATTTTAAACCTTCCGAATCGCAAAATTCCGCGTGGGAGTTGACATCATCAGCGCTAATCCCGATAATTTGAGTATTCTTCGCCGAGTATTTCGCCAAGTCTTGCTGGAATCGACGCGCTTCGATCGTACAACCGGATGTAAAATCTTTCGGATAGAAGTAGACTACCAGCCACTTACCGCGATAATCCGACAGCGAAACTTGTCCGTCGCCGCTGTTTGTCGGTAAACTAAAATCCGGTGCGGCTTGATTCACCTGCGGAAGCGTGCCCCCGAGGGCAAAAGCAGGGGCGGCCAAATTGAAACTCAGAAAGACTAGACAAATTGCCAATAAAGTGCTAAAAAACTTGCGGCGGGAAATCATAAATTTAGAAGTAGAACTGTACTTAACACAAGTTTACAGTTTTCTGATTAAATGGGTAGGGGCAATTCGCGGATTGCTTCTGGAACCCCAATATCACTCACTCAAATAGCAATTTACCCATGAGCGCTGCACTCCCGTTAACAGGCAAAGTTACAGTAGTCCAGGTAATTAACGGTCAACCCGTTACGATCGAAGTTGACGGCACTAATGCCCCGATTACTGGGGGGAATTTTGTTGACTTAGTTGAACGCGGCACTTACGACGGGGTGATGTTTCACCGAGTTGTGCGCCAGCCCGATCCTTTTGTGGTGCAAGGAGGCGATCCGCGCAGCAAAGATACTACAATTCCAGCAGGTCAATTAGGAACGGGTAATTTTATTGACCCGGATACGAATCAGGCGCGTTTTATTCCTTTGGAAATCAAGCCGCAAGGCGCCTCGCAACCTGTTTACAACCAAGTTGTCACCCAGACGCCGCAGTTGCAGCATACTCGCGGGGCTGTGGCAATGGCTCGTTCTACTGCTTTGAATTCGGCTTCTTCGCAGTTCTATTTTACTTTGGATGCTTTGCCGTTTTTGGACGGCAATTATGCTGTTTTTGGTAATGTTATTCAAGGTTTTGAAACGGTGAATGCGGTGCAGCAGGGCGATCGCATTTCGAGTGCCAAAGTGATTCAAGGAATTGTCCCCAGTCGGGTTTCTAGCATAATCAACGATGCTGCTTTGCTCAACAATTTTGTCAATACTACTAATCTGGTAAATCTGCCTTTGCGAGCCCTCCGATTGGCCAACACCCCGAACAACTATCAAGTCACTTCCCAAGACTTTCAGCAAAATCCCAGCGGTGTACTCGGAGGTAGCGGAAACGATCGCATCGTCGGTTCACCGACTAATGATGCAATTAATGGCAGCCAAGGCAATGATACCATCAGTGGCGAAGCGGGCGAGGACTTTCTTAGAGGTGGCAAAGGTAACGACTCCATTAGCGGCGGTGTTGGTAACGATATTCTCAACGGAAATCTCGGCGACGATATTCTCAATGGCGATGCTGGTAACGACTTTTTGAGAGGCGGTAAAGGGAATGATGTTCTAATTGGTGGCGATGGCAATGATATTTTGATGGGAGATGCAGACAGCAATACTCTCACAGGAGGCGCTGGTGCAGATATTTTTGTTTTAATCGCAGGTGATGGAAGCACAAATACAATTACTGATTTTACCTCGGCCCAGGGCGATCGCATTGGCATTAGTGCCAGCAATTTATCAAATGTTGCATTCAGTCAATCTGGAAGCAATACTTTAATTCAATTTGGCGGGGCTACATTAGCCGTGGTTCAAAATTCCGCCCCCGCAGCCGTTCAAAATGCTGCTTTTGCAGTTAACTTTTCTACTACTTCCCGTCCCAATGACTTGCCAGTTGGCGACGCCGCCTTCAGAATCGGCTAACTTTAACTATAGCTGTAGGGTGCGCCACAAGCACCTTACCAATTCCCAATTCCCCATGACTACTGACTAATACCAGAGCTTTCTAATTTTAGAAACCGCATCTTGATAGTAATCCATTCTCCCCTGCTGCTTAAAAATCCCTGCCGCCTTCTGAAAATCCTCAAATGCTCCCTGAACTTCTCTCAATTTATATCTAGTCACTCCTCGGTTGAAATAAGCTTTAGCAAAATTGCGATCGAGGCGAATTGCCGACTCAAAATCAGCTAGCGCTGCCAGGGAATTTTCCATTTGCAGGCGGATAGCGCCTCGGTTAAAATAAGCTTGAGCTAAATTGGGATTGAGCAGCAGTGCCGAGTTGTAATCCGCGATCGCCGCAGTATAATCTTTTAAACGAGTCAGCATAAACCCCCGATTGCTGTGATACTTGGCTCGGTACGGATTGAGTTCGATCGCGGTAGTCAAATCTTCGATCGCAGACTGCTTGTAGCCTAATTTGTAGCGGGCCACACCGCGATCGTTGTAAGCTGACGCGAATTGCGGATTAATCTTAATTGTAGCAGTGAAATTTTTAATCGCACCGTGCAAGTCTTGTTGTTCGAGATTTTTTAAACCCTGAGTGTAAACCTTTTTGGTACTAACTTTTAAATTTTCCTCTTGTCGGGATTCAGCTTGCTCGCCCGAAAATACTTTGCCTGCAATATTAGTGAATCTCAAAGATTCGATCGAATTGAAAATAGTTGTGACAACTAATTGACTCGGGAGAATGGGGATAGTAGGCATCGGAGGGCTGGGTTTAACTGTATGCTCTCATTTTCCTCGATACTTCAGCTACTGACAGTGATATCCGTACTCTCGGGAACGTGATAAGTTTGATCGGATTTGGTGATGCTGGGGCATTGACTCGTGTGATGAGAGTTGGGCAAAGGGGGTGATGCCGGTCACAATTAAGAAAGATTGCGCCTACAACCCTCTAAATATACGGTTTTCAGGCGAGCTGGGCGGTTTCTGACTTCCCCTATTGAGAAGTTCCTACCGGGATTGTTTGGAGGTAGGCCGCTGCGGGATCGATCGCAACTGCCCGCCACCAGTGTTATCTTGTAGCGATATTCGATCTTGATTTGCCGATCGAACACCGGCGGCCATCTTATACCCGGTTTTTACGAAAAATCTTAGCTTGACAGCGAGGCTTCTGTGAAGCAACCGGGTTTCTAGCTCAAAGCGCGTCTAAGACTGTCTCAGTTAAGTTTGTGTCTGCGCCCACCCCGAAGGACTTTTCACTAATATTTTTGAGTAATATTGCTGATGAAAGTTGCAGGTTATTTGGTATGCTTTGATTAGACATCAAGAATTTATGGCGCAAATTAGTGCCAATGAAAAAAGTTATGAGGTTGAAAACTTTCTTCGCGGCAGTGTTGGCGATCGTCCTTTTCACTCTCTACTTAACTCCTCCTGTTATGGCCGCGAATGCGGAGGATGTGAGTCAGCTATTAAAAGATAATTGGTGCGTCAGCTTTTTGTGGAAGCAGTGCGATTTGAGCGCTGTCGATTTGCGGGGAGCTAATCTCCAAGAAGCCAACTTGAGCGGCGCAAATTTGTCCGGCGCCAACTTGTCCGGTGCTAATTTAAAAGATGCTGACTTTTCGGATGCCGACCTCAGCGGCGCCAATTTAGCAAATGCTGATATTTTGGGCACGGATCTCAGTCGAGCAAATTTGACGGAAGCTAATTTCAACCGCACGAAATTGTGGGATGTTAATCTGACTTTGGCAAATCTGACTCGCGCCAATTTACAAGATGCTAATTTGTTAGATTCTCGACTTTGGGGAAGCAATCTCACCGAAGCTAATTTAACTGATGCGACGCTGCACGGTGCTGACTTGCAATATGCTAATTTGGCAGCCACTAATTTTACAGGTGCTGACTTGCACAGCTTCTTTTTCCGAGGTTCCAAACAAGTCACAAATCTGAGCAATGCTAACTTAGAAGGCGCCAATTTAACGGGAGCAAATCTCAGAGGTGCGGTGCTGGTAGGGGCAATAATGCCAGACGGCTCTATTAATGAAGAAATTGGCTTTAATTTAAAGTAAAGTCGGTCTGAATAATGTCAATAACCAGCAATAACAGGCTTTCCGGCTTGTTTCACAATCAATGAATTTTCGGGTGAATAATCTTAAAATCTCGTTGCAAACAGCTTGTTGAGGATAGTGTCAAGATATTTTAAATCAGGGTGCGATCAACCTTTCAACTCCCAACAAGTCAATCTCGCTAAAATCTATCTCAAATCTCTAACCGAACCAGCCCGCATATGTTACAATTTGAAATAGACCCCAAACAGCAACCAGCCTAGAGATACAAGCCTCCGACCCCAGTCGCCAAGAGCAAAAAGATTGGATATTTAGTTCCAACTCCCAGATTCATCTGTAGAGTCAATTCTTTAATCTAAAATCGACTGTAGACTCAATTCTAAAATCTAAAATCTAAAATCGACTGATGGAAACCCTGCAAACCCAACTTTACGAACTCGCACAATTTGCTAATAATTTAGTAAACACTCAACTGACACACCTCAGTTTAGTCAGCGTCGGAGTCATCTTTTTGGCAGGGTTGCTAACGAGCTTAACGCCCTGTATGCTTTCCATGTTGCCAATCACGATCGGCTACATCGGCGGATACGAAGCAAAAAGCCGCCTCCAAGCTGCCGCCCAGTCCGCGTGGTTTTCCCTGGGATTGGCGACAACTCTCGCGGGTTTAGGGATTGTAGCATCATTTGCCGGACAAGTTTACGGCAAAATTGGAGTGGGTTTGCCGATCGTTGTCAGCATTATCGCTATTTTAATGGGGCTGAATTTACTCGAAGCTTTACCCTTGCAAATGCCGTCTTTCGACGCTGTTGGGTGGGTTCCGAAAGATTTGCCTGCTGGCGTGCGATCGTACTTATTGGGATTAACTTTTGGTTTAGTAGCTTCTCCGTGCAGCACGCCAGTTTTAGCTACACTCTTAGCTTGGGTTTCCAAAACGGGAGATACAGTTTTAGGTGGTGTTTTGCTACTGTTTTATGCTGCTGGTTACGTCGCTCCGCTAATTATAGCAGGTACTTTTACCGCCAGCATTAAAAAGTTGTTAGAATTACGTCGGTGGTCTAGTTGGATTACGCCAGTCAGCGGCGTTTTGCTAGTAGGATTTGGCGTTTTCTCGCTTATTTCGCGCATACTTCCTGCCTAAGAAGGTTCGTAGTAAGGACTTCAGTCCTTCTTTGAAGATATACCAATCACTACGGAATGCGTGATTTAAGTTTTTTAACGAACCGCGAAGACGCGAAGAACACGAAGAAAGAAAGAAAGAAAGAAAGAAAGAAAGAAAAGAGAAAGGCTTCAAAATGGGTTGAGACTTGCTAGATAAAAATAATAATAATATTTTCTTGCTTGTTCCTTCTTCCTGACCTCCCTTACATCCGTTACATCCGTTGAGCGAATCAGTTGCCGAACTTCCTTCATAATTACCAATGACATCAAAAGAAGTATTTCTATCTAAACTATCAAACTGGGCGACTGCCCCTCAAAGGTTTTTTAAGCGAGAAATCTTGCCTGTGCTCGCAGATTTACGGCTGGCAATTATCTTGCTGCTGGCGATCGCATTTTTCAGCATTTCCGGCACCGTCGTCGAACAAGGTCAATCCGTAGAGTTTTATCAGTCCAACTATCCAGAACACCCGGCCCTTTTCGGTTTCCTAACTTGGAAAGTTTTACTAATTGCAGGATTAGACCACGTGTACCGCACTTGGTGGTTTTTGTCAATCCTGATTTTGTTCGGCAGCAGCTTAACTGCTTGTACATTTACCCGACAATTTCCGGCATTAAAATCTGCCCGCCGCTGGAAATTTTATGAAGAATCAAAGCAGTTTGAAAAATTAGCTCTCAGTGCGGAATTAGAAGCAGTTTCTTTAACTTCGTTAGAACAACTTTTGCAGCAAAAAAACTACCGCATATTTCGAGAAGGCGAAAAAGTTTATGCTCGCAAAGGCATAATTGGTAAGGTTGGCCCGATTATTGTTCACGCCAGTATGCTAATTATTTTAGCTGGGTCGATGTGGGGCTCGCTGACGGGGTTCCTCGGTCAAGAAATGGTGGCCAGCGGTGAAACTTTTAAGGTGCAGAATATTATGGATGCGGGGCCTTGGGCTGGGCCGCAAATACCGAAGGATTGGTCGATGCGAGTTAATCGGTTCTGGATCGATTATAGTCCGAGCGGTGCGATCGACCAATTTTACTCTGACTTGTCAGTTTTGGACAAAACAGGCCAAGAGGTCGATCGTAAAACCATTCACGTTAACGAGCCATTCAGATACCGGGGAGTCACATTTTATCAAGCAGATTGGGCATTGGCCGCCGTACGAGTTCGCCTCAACAAAAGCCCAGTTTTGCAATTGCCAATGGCTCAGTTAGATACCCAAGGTAAAGGCAGAATTTGGGGTGCTTGGATTCCGACTAAACCTGATTTGAGTGCGGGAGTTTCTCTGCTAGCAAAAGACTTGCAAGGAACGATGTTAGTCTACGGTACGGATGGCAAATTGCTAACTACAGTTCGCGCCGGCACCGCAGTTGAAGTTAATGGAGTGATGCTGGCAATTGATGAAGTTGTTGGCAGCACGGGCTTGCAAATTAAAGCCGATCCGGGAATTCCGCTCGTCTATACTGGCTTTGGGTTGCTGATGCTCAGCGTGATGATGAGCTATTTGTCTCACTCGCAGATTTGGGCTTTGGAAACAAACGGCAAACTCTACGTCGGCGGGCGCACTAATCGCGCTCAGGTGACTTTTGAAAGAGAAGTTGTGGAGATTTTGGACAAGTTGGCAGAATCGAAAACAGCAGAGTCAAAAAGTGCGATTCCTGAAGCTTCTTTAGCCAGTCAAAGCTAACCGTTGAATTCCTCGACTCATAACCTATATCTGTAAGGTGCGCACTGCGCACCTTACACCAGGATAAAAACGGATAATTTAACAGCAAATATTTGTGACCAAAAGGATTGAATTCAGTCAACACGCATTACTAAAAATAGAGATTCTATCAAGTTGCGGGGTTGGAATATCAACCGATTTGAGTTCGGAAACTATTATAACGCCTAGCAAGTTAGAAGCAAGTGGCGAAGGAAAGTTTATTTGTCAACAGAAATTGAATGGACTTGTCCTAAGAGTGGTTTACCAAGAATATGATGATAAAATTTTAGTAATTACTGCTTATCCTGGTAAGAGGTCAAGATATGAAAAAGATTAGATACAGCCCAGATGTAGATGCGATGCTGATCGAAATTTCCGATTCTCCTATCGCATTTGCCGAAGATGAAGGGAACATGATTCTGCACTATTCTAGCAGCGGAGAACTGGTGTTGATTGAAATATTAAATGTCAAACAATTTATGTCATTGGAATCTCTCTCCGAAGCAATTAAGTAGGGTGCTCTACTCTAGCGCGTTATTTTCGATCCAAACCAACAATCTCACTGACGCACCCTTGCAAAAAATGGTGCGTCAGAATCATGCTTTCGGTGCTGATTGAGAATCTCAAACCTGACGCACCCTACCTGCTACTTCTCGTGTCGCACCTCAACCACAGTATGTACGTTCCCTCGTGGCAAAAAATCACCCTTAATCGTCGCTTCCAGCGGCGAACAAGCTGCGACAAAATCGTCTAAAATTTGATTGATCGATTCTTCGTGAGAAATGTAGCGATCGCGATAACTGTTAACATACAGTTTCAGCGCCTTTAACTCTACCACCCGCTCGTCGGGTACGTAAGTAACGTGAATTGTCGCAAAATCTGGATAGCCAGAAAACGGACACTTGCAAGTAAACTCCGGCAAAGTAATGTTAATCGAGTAGCGCCGCCCGACTCGCGGATTCGGGAAAGTAATTAACTCCCCTTCCAAAATCTGGCGTTCGCCGTATTTCATTTCCTCGGTAGTTGACTTTTGCGACATACTTTGTTCCGGTGCGTAGTTGTTCATAGCTAGCTGAAAATTTTTAACATTTAATTAAATTTACTATCAATATCTGCAACAAATATCTTGACGAATTGTGTTGCGATCGATCTAATTGGAAAGACTCTCAGGCTAAACTTAAAAAAGTTCACCCTCGCCATCTACAATTATGCAAAATACTACCTTATCTGACAATACATCCCCTGAAAACTCAAATACTTACTCTCCATCGGTACCGATTTCCCTCTATCGAGAAGTCACGGCCGAATTGCAAGCCGCCCAAGCGATGCTCGACTCCCTCAAAACCCACAACCAGCAATTAGTCCAACAAAATCAACAACTGCGGCGAGAAGTAGAAACCGTAGTTCAAGTATCCCAACAGTTGCAGCAAGTAGTCAACTCGGCTCAGAGCGTCACCCAGACAGGGATGCCGCAAATGCCCTCAGTTAAATTCAATTTCAGCGTTGAACCAGGGCCCATACCACCTGCAACCTCGCGGACTAACTCCACCGCACCTCAACCACCCCAGACAGTGGCTTTCCCCTTCCCCCTACCGGAACCGGAGCCAACAGCAGCTTCGATACCAGAGAAACTTCCAGAAAAATTATTTACAGAAGTACCCGAAACTCCTTACCGCGTGCGCTCTCAACCGAAAAAAGCCTCTGACTTGAGCGGATTGTGGTTGGCGATCGCGATTTTTCTGATTGTCATTGCCGCCTTCGGTGCTGGTTATTTAGTTGTTCGCCCTTTGTTGAAGGGGAAGTAAATTGCAACAAGAATCCCACGACTCGAGCCGTGGGATTTTAACCAAAACTTAGCATAAAATATTCAAAGTTACGCTGAGAAGGCCATTATACTCTGGCGGCACTCGTTTCTAATGGACGAGGCGCATACTGCTCTTCACAAGCAGATTCTAGGATGCCCACCCCGGGCTCGAAACCGCGCGTGAACTCGGTGAGTTTTACCTGTTTAGCTTCCAGAGCTGTCTGTAGCACCTTCATGGCCTTGTGAGGGTCGCCGGCTCCGCAGAAAAATAAGTCTGCGGCAAAATAACCGTGTTCAGGCCAAGTATGGATTGCTATATGAGACTCTGCCAAAGTAGCAGTAGCCGTCACTCCGTGAGGACTAAACTGGTGTACGCACAAATCGATGAGAGTAGCTCCTCCGGCTTCGATCGCATCGAGGATGGCGCGGCGGATACGTTCAGGATCGTTGAGCAGGTCTCCAGGAGACTGCCAAGCATCAGCGACCAGATGGGTTCCCAATTGTTTCATTCTGCGGGGTTTTACCTTATAAGTTGTAATGTCTCAAACCTTTTAAGGTTAGCACGGTGTTCAAAGTTTTGCAAGTAGATTTCCGAAAATTCTTTTAAAAGGTGCCGAGAGCGAATCCCCGGCAATAATTTTTGGCGCTCTGGGGCAGACAAGCCGTACTAAGTAATCGTATAATTGGTGAAACTATAAATAACTATGTTCTATGAATATCTTAAAAAGTTGGAAACAAATTACACTGTTTGTTACCTTAACACTATTGTCGCTGTTGGGTATCAAAACCGCCTCTGCGACTCCCTCAGAAACAACTACTTTACAGGCTCAAACTTGCCCCTACGGAGGCAAACCTCGACCCTTTGCTCAAGTCGTTACCGAAAAAGATCCCCTGACTATCCGTTCTTCTCCCAATGGGCGAGTGATTGGGTTAGTTCCTAGGGGCTGGCAAGTCGTTACGGGCGATCGGGATGCCACAGGAAAGTGGGTAAAAATTGGCAGTGAATATAGTTATAGCAGTCAAAATCTTAACATTGCTAGTAGTAGTAGAGGAGGAGATGGGTTTGCAAACGCGCCTGAATTCCGAGTGGGTTGGGTAAATAGGGATTATCTAAAACCTTTGGGTAATTTTTGCGAAAAACCGCTAAAAATACAGCGGAATAACTTGAGAGGATTGTCTGAAGATAGACAAGTTGTGATTCATGAAGATTGGCTGCAAATTGCAGAGCGAATCGCTCAAAGAGACTCTCAATAATCAGGCTCAATCTCAAAGCCTTAAGTAAGTCGGCGTAAATAATTCAAGGTTTGTAGTAAGGGCTTATTTCCCTGTGAAAGAGGGCTCTTGCCCCCACTACGAGCCTCTGCGAGCGTAATTTTTAAATTACTTAACATACTTTGTTTTAT
>JAUBOH010000127.1:0-15774 GCA_036700145.1 Microcoleus occultus BM001215366 | reverse complement strand
TTGCTGATGCGGTGAATCTCGCGTCTCGTTTGGAAGGATTGACTAAGGTTTACGGGGCTGGAATTCTAGTTAGCGGTGCAATTATCGATCGCCTGGACGAGCCTGAAAAATATAAGTACAGATTTGTCGATCGCGTAAAGGTGAAAGGAAAGACAAATGCTGTGTCGGTGTTTGAAATTTACGATGCTGAAACAGAGAATAGCATTGTACTCAAGCAGCAAACTGCGGAGGTTTTTCAAGAAGCTCTCAATTTTTATTACCAGCAAAGATTTGTTGCCGCCCAAAAAGTATTTCAGAATATTTTACAAATCAATCCTGACGATCGGGTAGCAATGCTGTATTTCAAACGCTCTCGCAAGTATCGAATGTACGGAGCGCCCGATGGGTGGTCTGGGGTGGAAGCTTGGACCCAGAAATAGGGCGCGCACTGCACGCCCTACTCTGTTTAAAATACAGTTGTACAAACGCCGAATTTATTCCAAGTTTTCGGGCCGACAATGCCATCAGCAACGATTTGTTGTTGGTTTTGAAAATTGATGACTGCTTGTTGGGTTTTCGCGCCGAAAGATCCATCAGTATTTACCGAAGCTCCGCTGACATTCAACAGTCGCTGGAGGTAGCGGACATCTTCATTTTGGGTCACGGCATCGTTGCGTTTGAGCAGGGGAAAATAACGGCAGGAAGGTAATTCAATGCGAATTGCGTTTGTGGTTTGCATAATTTGATTTGACCTTGGTTGTTTGCAAGTTGTTTGAAAGCAGAGAAGTGCCCAAAAGATGTTAACAATCCCGATCGCACTTTTGAGGCGCATCACCTTCGTTTTTTACCTTGGGTGCAGGCCGCTACGCGTCTTTTCGTGAAAAAACCCGGTTTCTCACTACCCGTGCGGGATTAGTTAAGTTAGATTTAACATCCGCCGGTATCACAAGCGCCTAATTGGCTCCAAGTTCGAGGGCCGACAATGCCATCAACAGCAAGCTTATTTTTCTTTTGAAAGTTGATGACTGCTTCTTCTGTTTTTGCGCCGAAAAATCCATCAGTTGCTACGGGATATCCCTTTTTAACTAAGGATTGTTGGAGATAGCGCACGTCTTTATTGGAAGCGGTGTTATTATTGCGTTGCAGTGTCGGCAAGGAAGAGCACAGAGGTAATTGAGCTTGAGTTTCGTTAGTGGTTTGCATGATTTGATTGGGGATTAGTGGTTTGCAAGTTGTTTGAACTTGCTATTCCCCAGTTGTAACTGTGGGGCAAAGTGCTTTAACAGTCGCTTTTTATAGTGACACTTATCTGGGGTAGCTCAGATGAGTGACACTGTTTTTGAGGGAAGAAGGAAGTTCGGCCACCGATTTTTTAACTGATTTAACGGATGGATGTTGAGGTTCGATGGTAGAGGTATAGGGAAGAAGTCCGAGGGTAGAGGAGAAACTTAATTAGACACTCCTGGCTGCAGAACCTAATTATGTAGGGTGCTTAGGGCGTACTTTAAGGCTATGAGTAGAGTGTCAAGCCTGTTTTTGCATCCTGGAGTGTTAGAGTTATGTAACTAAACTCGCTCGCTTGTTTTATTCCCCAAGCGGTTGCGCGTCGCTTGCTTCGACTTCCTGATTTGTCTGTAAGAAGATTGTCGATCGACTATAGTAAATATTCGCGAACAAAAATGCAGATCGCTTTCCTGAAAGTCCCCGGAAATAATTGTGCAGCACAGATTATTAGCATGAGCTACAATCCGTTTAATGGGCGAACTTGCCCGCATTTGGCAGGCGTGATTTCGCTGGGGTCACGCATCCGAGCAGGCTAATTTCGGCCCAATTAGCGATCGGCAATGGGCTGGAACTAATTACTAACTACGTTCAAATGAAAGAATCGGTCGATTTGTGCGGGAGTTCTGAGAACTGAGGCGATTTACTATGTTATTGAAAAGTATCAGCAGATCGATCGCAAAATTTTACAGCAGCGTGCCCCTGCGTTTAGCGCTGACAGTGCCATTTGTCCTGCAAACAGTCGCCGCAGTCAGCCTAGTAGGATATTTGTCTTTCCTCAACGGACAAAAAGCTGTTCAAGAACTTGTCAATAACTTGCAGGGCGAAATTAGCGATCGCATCCAAGAGAACCTGACAAGTTACTTGGAAAAACCTTACACCATCGCCCGACTCAATGCAGGTGCCGCTCAACTCGGCAAGCTGAATCCAGCAGATTTGCTAGCAACACAGCGCTACTTTTGGCAGCAGATGCAAGTATTTTACTCGGTGCGAGAAATCTATTTAGGCACTAAGGAAGGTGAATTTATCGGAGTTAGACGAGAAGAATCAGGACAATTTGTTGCCAGAATTACCGAAAACTTTCCTCGGCGTTCTTACTATGCTTTAGATGCACGAGGCAATCCGACTAATTTATTGAGTTTTGAACCGAATTACGACTCGCGAACTCGCCCCTGGTACATCGGTGCAACCGCAGCAAAAAAGTTAGTTTGGACTGAAATTTATACATTTTTTCAGGGCGATTTGGGAATCACAGCGGCTCAGCCTTTCTATGACGATCGAGGTGACAAAGTGGGAGTAATGGCAGTCGATCTTATTCTGAGCCAGATTGGAGACTTTCTGGGCAAAATGAAAATTAGCCGATCGGGTCAAATTTTCATTATGGAGCGATCGGGCGCTTTAGTGGGCAGTTCGACACAGGAAAAACCCTACATTCTCGGCCCAGACAGCAAAGCTCGGCGATTGCTGGCAATTGACAGCAAAAATCCTTTAACTAACGCCACAGCTAAACACATCATTACTAATTTCAATTTAAGCTCCGTCGCACCCGCCCAAAAACTGCAATTTCAACTAAAAAATCAGCGGCATTTTGTGCAGATATTGCCGTACAAAGACCAGATCGGACTCGATTGGCTGGTAGTGATAGTGATTCCAGAAAACGATTTTATGGAGGAAATTCATGCCAACACTGCTAGCACTCTTTTACTCTGCATAGCAGCGCTAATATTAGCAACAATTATTGGCGGTTTTACGGCTCGCTCGATCGCAAAACCAATTCTCTGCTTAAACCTAGCAGCCAAAAATATTGCCCGAGGAGAATGGGATCAAAGACTAGAGTTCGATCGCACCGACGAAGTAGGCGAGCTCGCCAAATCCTTCAACAGCATGGTATCTCAACTGCAAACATCCTTCGCCGCCCTCGAAAATAAAAATCAAGAATTGCAGCAACTCGACAAACTCAAAGACGAATTCTTAGCCAACACCTCCCACGAATTCCGAACTCCCCTCAACGGGATGATTGGCATTGCCGAATCAATGATTGACGGCGCCACCGGAACTTTATCCGAAATTCAGCAGCAAAACCTGTCAATGATTGCCAGCAGCGGCAGGCGGCTCAACGAACTTGTTGATAATATTCTCGACTTTGCTCAACTCAAAAATCACAAACTAGAATTGCAGCTTCGCAGCGTAGAAATCAAGTCGATTGTCGAAGTTGTACTCACCGTCAGCGACTCTTTAACTGGCACAAAAAACTTGCAGCTAATTAACAATATTCCTGCGGATTTGCCCTTGGTTTGGGCTGACGAAAACCGCCTGCAACAAATCCTCTACAACTTAATTGGAAATGCGATTAAATTCACCGATTGCGGCACAGTAGAAATATCAGCAAAAATTGTCGCCGCCGAGGGCAAAACATCCCGGATAGTGTCCGCGTCAAATCGCCCGCCGTCAAGCCCGGATTTTCAAATAGCTGTCACCGTTTCCGATACCGGAATTGGCATTCCGGGCGATCGGCTCGATCGCATTTTTGATCCATTTGAACAAGGCGACGGTTCCACAGTCAGGCAATACGGAGGAACAGGTTTAGGTTTAACACTATCCAAACAATTTGTCGAACTCCACGGCGGTAAAATCTACGCAGCATCCCAAGTCGGCATCGGTTCCCGCTTCACCTTTACCCTGCCTTTTTCTACCGAAAAAATTCATCCTAGCTTCCCCGCAATCAATCCGCCGCCAGCAACACAAACTAAGGTTTCAGAATCAGAAAATAACAGAATTAAAAAATATTTTTCCAGCCATTTACAATTATCTCAACCCGTTCCGAACCCCGCAGAGCGAGCCGCCGCGCTATTAGAAACCGAAAAAATTAAAATCCTGATAGTTGACGACGATCCGATCAACCTGCAAGTTTTAAACAATCACCTTTCTCTCCAAAATTATAGCGTCATTCAGGCACTAAATGGCCAACAAGCCCTATCATTCCTCGGAAGCGGACAGCATTTTGACTTAATAATTCTCGATATCATGATGCCCAGAATGTCTGGTTATGAAGTCTGCGCCAAACTCCGGGAAAAATATCCCTTTCACCAGTTGCCAGTAGTTATGTTGACGGCGAAAAATCAAGTATCCGACTTAATAATAGGATTTCAATTTGGCGCCAACGACTATCTAACCAAACCTTTCTCGAAAGACGAACTTTTAACCAGAATTAAGTCTCACATCAACTTATCGCAAACTAACAGCGCCTACGGGCGATTTTTCCCCGATGCCTTCTTAGACTTTCTCAAAAAAGAAAGCATTGTGGATATCCAATTAGGCAATCACGTCAGCAAAAAAATGGCAGTCATGTTTAGCGATATTCGCTCGTTTACTGCTCTTTCCGAAACCATGACTCCCCAAGAAAATTTTGATTTTGTGAACGCCTACCTGCGAGAAGTCAGCCCTAAAATTAGAGAGCATCACGGCTTTATTGTCAAGTATTTAGGAGATGGGATGATGGCAGTTTTTCCCAACGGTGCTGACGATGCACTCAAAGGTGGAATCGCTAAACTGCAACAAGTTCACCAATATAATGCCGATCGGCATCAGTGCGGATATCAACCGATTCAAGTAGGTGTAGGAGTGCATTTCGGTCAGATGATGGTGGGGATAGTCGGGGAAGCCGCCAGAATGCAGGGAGATGCTTTTTCCGATCATGTCAACTTAGCCTCTCGTTTGGAAAGTCTCACCAAATTATATGGAGTATCGTTAATAATTTCCGATAAAATTTTGGAAAATTTGACTCATCCCGAACAGTATCAAATCCGTTTTTTAGACAGAGTAATTGTCAAAGGGAAACAGCAGCCAATTTCCATCTATGAAGTCCTCGACGGAGAAACAGAGTTAGTCAGGGAAATGAAGTTACAAACTCAGCCGGATTTTGAAAGAGGTTTAGAACATTATCGCCGTCACGAATTTAAGGCAGCTAAAACCTGTTTTTATCAAGTTTTAGCCGTTAATCCCGACGACAAAACGGCTGCACTGTATTTAGAGCGAGTCAACCATTTGATAGAAAAGGGCGTGCCGGAAAATTGGTCTGGGGCTTGGACTTTAACTCAGAAGTGATATCGTAGTATCGGTAGATAGTAGATTTGCGGCTGTCAAACAACTTGAGAATTGAGTCAACGACTATTTCTGTAACTATCGGGTTAAAGTCGGTAATAAAGTCGTCGGCGTCAAGATTTTCTCTAAAAAATTCCTTAGCTCGATCGCACTGATAGCGCATTTCGTCAAACCCAACAATTTTCACCACAAACGTAGCCAGCGGCGAATTTTCCAAATCGGTATTAGAATTGCTTTTAGCCCGCCCATTTTCTAATAAATTCAATACTTCCGCTTCTAAACCACTTTTAGGTTTCTCAGCTTTTTTTATTTCTGGAAAAAAGCTTTCCAGGCGCACGCCTCCCTCAGCTTTATCCGGGAGTTCTCCCATCATCATCGCCAGAGAAACATCGATTCCCAAACCCGAAGAAAGAGCTTCCAGCAGGGCGATTGCAGTTAGTTTGCACCCCAAATAAAGCTTGGCAATTTCCAGATTGTACTTAGCAGTAGTTTCCCAGCACTGATAGGTGCGATCGTCTGGATATCCCTCAAACTGCCGGAAAATCACCTCGGGCTTGAGATAACTCAAAAAACCTTCCATCTTCAGCAAAGCAACTCGGTAGTCGCGAACCGTGTAAAAACCGCAGCAGGTGAGGTTGTGATTGGTTTCCGGCAGTAAATTCCAGGTATTTGCCAAAAAATGGGCTGAGCTCTGGTGAGCAAAACTAATCACATCCCGGTTAGAAATTCCCACAGCATTTTTCACCGTTTCCTGCATTTGCTCGTGATTCAAACTGAGGTTTAACAGGCTATTTATTGCTTGCAATCGGTCGTAAAGGCGCTGGCTTACCGTTACTCCCTTCTCGGCGGATCGAAACGGAATAGTTGCTTCTATGCAGGCTGCAATTTGAAGCAATTGCTCGCGTTTGAGAAATGGTTCTAGAGTTTTTGCTGCTACCAAAGCGCTGAGAAATTCGTTTTGTCCTGAGAAAGGATTGAGCGCTTCGCCCGGTACAAAACCGAATACCAGCATTACCATCTCGAAAGTAGCATCAGCAGAAAGTTCTGATTGCTCGCGAATCTGTAGGTGTTGGTTAACCTCTTTTGTAAAAGGAGTGATGTAGTAGCTGACGTTAAAGTTAATGCTGCGATCGACTTGTACATATACGATATCGTGAAATAATGCGGCTATTACCTCGATCGCGTCTTCATCTCCCCCCACATCAAAAATATGTTCGGGATTGTGAAAAAACCGCCAGGGCCCGAGCATCGGCTGAACAATCAGTTCGGCAATCCGAGCGAGTTCGCTCGCTTCGACTTTTGCTTCCAGGCGATCGATCGCCCAGCTCAGCCTTTCTAAGCACTGTAAGTATGCCTGTTTGCTATCCATCACAGTCTTTTCCAATAACATTACTGTCACGTCAGCCATCCTCTTGTTAGTTTGATTCTTTCGTAAATGCGCCCCGGTTTTTTTTACTTTTGATTTTTGTTTTTTTTGTTGAAGACTTTCGCTGGAATTGAGGAGGCAAATACTTACTTAAAATCAACTTAATTTCCGGTAGCTGACCTCCCCTGTTTTCCCAGTCTAATTAGCACAAAGTATGACAAGTAAATTACATAAATTGCTAAACCTATCAGACCCAACAATCCCAAAAATTGAGGGTTGGCCGTAGCGTGAAACATCTGTTTGTAAAGCCAAGGCGGGTCAAACCAAACGCGACAAAAAGGTTCGTCTATTACCTGAATTTGAGATTTAAAGGCACAGCTTAAGAAGGGAATTTGAGCTAGAGCGCCCAAACCGCTGTAAACAGTAATCGCCCACCGCCAAGCTGTAAAGGCCAGTTTCAAAGACGAGGAAGGCCGATCGGCAATTTCTTCGTTTAAATCCTGCCAAAACCACAGACAAGCAGGAATCAAAGCCCTCCCCATCACCGACGACACAAAGCTCACAGGCAGCGCAGCCATCATCAGGTAAAGTGTAATTGCCAGCAAAGTCGCCACCCGCCAATAAATCATCAACAAACGGACGATCGCCTCAGATGAAGCAAAAACAGCCCAAATCAGCACTACCAGCGGGATCGAAACGGTTAATAACACAGACAACCGGTAATCCATCCAGACTAGCGGTTGAAACCAAGGCCCGGTGGCTGCCAATAAAAGACTCAACATCTTTGGGAAAATATACTCACTTATTTGTGACAAATTCTACTATAAAAATGCCAAAAAATCAGCAAATGGAACACGCTCTTAATGTTCGAGTTGCTGCTACACGGCGTTGCCAAATTTTGTTGGCGCGCTTTCTTTCTTTGGTACTTGAGACAGCCAAGGCGGGCAAATCTCGCCATTGCTGGAGGCTCAACCTGTGAAAGAATCCCGCGCCAAAAGATAGATTTCGGCGCGGGAGCGAAGGCGTAGAGCTAGATTGCTCGTTTATTCGTCGTAGATGCGGCACTCAGCAGCGTCAGGATTGTCGTCGCAATATTTTTCAAAGGAATTCTTAGGTTTGACTTGCTTTTGGTGGGAAGCTTCTGCTTGCAGTTCTTCAACTGCGTCCCATGCCGCCGCGCATTCCCCGGAAGTTGCGCCCTTGATGTCACAGACGGTACGAGCGCTTTCTAGTTCTTCTTCAATTTTTTCTTGGATGTTGCCAGCGGGTGTTGTTGTCATATTCACCTTATTAAGTAAGAAAGGTTTTCTTTTTGGATGTTAGTTTGTGTTTGATTGGCAGATACGGTCTGGCGACCCAGCTAATACTAGCTTGAGATGCGCTGCTGTTGCAGCAGCCCAGATAGAACCCATCCATAACTGCGATCGCAGCAGGCGTCTCTACTTCCTGCTTTACTTTAGCCTGTGGGCGGATTCTAGTCCACAGGCATCAATGCAGGTCGAGCCGACCTTACTTTTGATGAAAACATTACACGAAGTTGGTGTGTCAAACTGTATTGAGCTTTATCTTTTAAGATTTAGCTGAAGACGGCATTTAACACTCAACAGATTTATCGGACACTCATGTTAACTTATGTTAACACAAGAACGGTCTGCTGGGAGAATCGATCGCCCAACAATACCGCCTTAGCTCGCGCGGCCAGTTCCGGTTAGCCTAATGTATAGAGATAGTTTTATAGAGAAGTTAGCCTTATGGACAAGCAAAACCAAATGCAATGGGTCAGCGCTTTATCAACCCGTCCGTCTTTAGAATCAGCCCTGAAAGAAGTTGTAGAACAAGCCGATCGCGACTTAGAAGGTGCCGCCGACTTGGGGCTGATATTTATCTCGTCTGCCTTTGCCAGCGAGTATTCTCGGCTGATGCCTTTACTCCAAGAACTGCTGCCGGTGCCAGCGATCCTGGGCTGCGGCGGGGGAGGAGTCATCGGCACGAACCGGGGCGGCCTCACCGAAGAAGTCGAGGGAACTCCTGCAGTCAGCCTGAGTCTGGCGCGCTTACCTGGAGTGAACGTCAGAACATTTCACGTCGGTGCAGAAGAACTGCCGGACTTAGACAGTCCCCCGGATACTTGGGTGGATCTGTTGGGCGTGCCGGCCCAAGAAGAACCGCAGTTTATCATCTTGGCAGACCCTTTTTCGGCAAAAATCAACGATTTGCTGCAAGGGCTAGATTATGCCTATCCAGGTGCGCCGAAGGTAGGGGGGCTGGCTGGGGGGGACGGTGCGGGCAGGGGCGCGGCGCTGTTTTGCAACTATCAGTTGTACCGAGAAGGGACGGTTGGGTTAGCTTTGAGCGGCAATATAGTTTTGGAAACGATCGTCGCGCAAGGCTGTCGGCCGATCGGGCATCCGTATCGGGTGACGGAAGGAGAGCGGAATATTTTGCTGAAACTCGAAGAACAAACCGACGATACCGGCAGCGGGGGCATTGAGCGATCGCCCTTAGAGGCCCTGCGAGAGTTGGTTCAAACTTTGAGCGAATCAGACCGAGAATTAGCGCAGCACTCGTTATTTGTAGGCTTAGTCAGCGATGAATTCAAGCTGACATTAGAGCCGGGAGATTTTTTAATCCGCAATCTGTTGGGAGTAGATCCGAAAGTGGGGGCGATTGCGATCGGCGATCGAGTCCGTCCCGGACAGCGCATCCAATTTCACCTGCGGGACGCCCGCACCTCCGCAGAAGACCTAGAAATGCTGCTCGATCGGCATCAGCGGGCCGCCGAGTACAGCGGTACATCCAGCGCCGGCGCCTTGATGTTCTCTTGTCTGGGGCGCGGCGAAGGGCTTTACGGCCAGTCGAACTTTGACTCGCGACTGTTCGGCCGATACCTCAAAAACATCCCCCTGAGCGGCTTTTTCTGCAACGGCGAAATCGGCCCCGTCGGCGGAAACACCTTTCTGCACGGCTACACCTCCGTATTCGGGATTTGCCGCCAGAATTCCTAATTTGTTGACTGTTGACTGATGACTGATGATATCAAATCCGGTGGCATCGGAATTATTAGCCGAGATTAGGACACGGCAGTGCCGTGTCCCTACAATATTATTTTGGGTAGGGAAACGGCATTGCCGTGTCCTCCGTTGCTTTTGACCAATAAATAAAAGCGGCAGGTGACTGCCGCTTTTAGTTTTAATTTGATATCAGGAAACCTTAGAAACTAAAAACAGTCCGCAGGAGTCCGACCCAGATATCGTCGTTTTTGTTGTTGTGCTCGGGATTCAAAATCACATAAACGCCCGGTGTCACTGAGATAAAGTCATTGACTTGGAAGCGATAGAAACCCTCTAGGTGATAAGAGGTGTCGCGGTTTCTGGCGACATCGCTCTCAGTAACTTTTGGCGGTACACCGAAGACAAAACCGAGGAGGTTGCCGCGCCGACCAAAGTCGGACAAAGCCACAGTGACAGCAGCGTTTTGGATGGTAGCCTCGTTGTTGGATCTCCGCAGTTGTTCGGCCTTGGTGTAACCGTACCAACCACCAATCTGAAAGCGGCTGCTGGGTTTGAAGTTAACTTGCACGCCAAAGTTATCTGCTGCGGTGGCTGATTGACCGAAGGGCCGGTTAGCCAAGGCACTGCCGGTACCGCCCATGATGCCAACAGCACCAGCCCGATCGTATTTCCGAACGTAAGTCAAGCCCAAATCAAACGGCTTGCTAAAAAAGCCGATCTGACCCAGAGCGCTGAAAGAACCGTCGAAAACGCCCCTGCCGTTTGCGGGGTTGGGAGCATCGCTGTCGCCGGCGAGATAGCCTGCGGTAGCTCGGATGTTGCCGAAGTTGTAAGTCACACTTGCGCCAGCTCCCTGTGACCCGCGGAATACGGCCGGGTTGCGAACTCCAAATCTGGAAATTGAACCAGTACCCGTAGAGTTAAAGGGAGTAACTACGTCAGCAATTTCATCCAGGTCAAGTCCTTTAGGGCCGACAAAGACTGTAGCAGCACCGATCGGGAAACGATAGTACAGTTCGTCTAGTGTGAAGTTGCTGCTCTCAGCCCCATCAAAGGCTAGACGAGTCATGTTAGTGCCCGTAGCGGTTGTTGCTGAGTAGTTGGGGACGTTGAGGGCTTGCAAGCGGGTTCTGAGCAAGTCTCGACCGGTGAAGCTTGTCAACAAGTTCAAGCGCACCCGGTAGCCGAGGGTGGTGACAGTTTGGTCGTCGCGATGGATCTCATTGCCCCTAGCGTCGAAAGTTTTTATAGGATCTCCAAAGGTGTCGCTGGCGGCAAAAATTACTTCTCCAGCCAATTTGGTGGTGGTGGAGAATTGATTGGCTTCGACTTCTGCGGTGCGAGCTTCTAGGGCGTCTACTCGTCCGCGCAGGGTAGCGAGTTCGGCTGCAAATTCTTCTTGCAGGCGTTGCAGGATTGCTAAGTCGTCTTTGGTGACGAAGGTACCTGTTGACGAGCTAATTAGCTTGGTTACTTGGTCTAAGCAAGCGTTGACGCCGGCTGCAAATTCGTAGCGTGTCAGGGCGCGGTTGCCGCGGTAGGTTCCGTCGGGATACCCTGCGATACAACCGTAGCGTTCGACTAGGGATTGCAGGGCTTGGAATGCCCAATCTGTCGGCCGCACGTCGGATAGCTGGGATACCGATGTCACTTGGGACATGGCTCCAGATTCTGTCGGCTGCGCTTGGGGAGCTGCTGGGACGATCGGGCCGCCCATTCCGGCGGGTACTGTCTGAGCTATTTCTACCTTAGTAGCTGGGGTGCTGGCTGCTGCTGGCACTTCAATTTTCTCAGCAACTTCTGTCTGGCTGCTTGGCACTGCCAAGTTTGAGGCTTGGGGCGACGGTTCGGCTGTGCTTACTGCTGCCAGGGGTTCAGTCGCTGCTGCTGTGCCCGCAGGAGCGATTGGGGCGGCTGTTTTGATGTCGCTAGCTGTTGTTTGCAGTGCTGCCGCGCTGGTGTCTGGTTCGATTGAGGCCAGTTTTTCCGGCTGTTTTTGTGCGTCTGCGGAGTTGGCGATCGGGGTTTCGGCCGCAGGGGCGCTGCTGTTTAAAGCCAGCTTTTCTGGGGCAGCAGGGGCTGCTGCAACTGGTTCTGCAACTATTTCTGTAACTATTTCTGCAATTTTTGACTCAGATGACTGAGTTGTAGCTACCTGGTTGGCTTCAGCGGTTGCGGTCGATTCTGCAGCGATCGCCGCTGCACTGACGACTGATGATAGCCCCAGAATTGCGGGGGATACTAGCAGTAAATTCCAAAAAGTTCTGTTCATTTTCCTCACACCTTCACACTCTAATTCAACTCGATCGGCAATTACTAACTGTTAATTTTTGTGGTTCCTTGCCTGTTGACAATAACTGTCAAAATAGAACCTATCCATAACTGTTGATTCACAGTAGGCGTGTCTAGTTCCTGCTTGAACGTAGGGGGCTGGCCCTTTCTACGGCGGCATCAATTCAGGTCAAGCCCACATGACATTACAGTTGATTATACCATCACCTGCTAATTTCATCTCTCGATCGCAAGACTTGCTTGAGTTGCTATCGAACGGGCGATCGACAACTGGTTGTACGGGTTCGGCCACAATCTGCCTCAAACTGACAACTGCTAAGAGTCCTCGGTTACGCCCGACTTAACATACAGTTATAGGTAGGATTGTGGATGCTTGTCGCATCCCTTATACAGCTTTCGCTCCTGTTATGTCAAGCTTTTTAACCTAACTTTAAACCTCGCGGCTTGGACGGGGCGATTTTCCCTCTGAGTCGGGATCGCAGGGCTAAAGGCTGGTAGATTTACCCCGGCCTTGCCAAATTTCTGGCTTGACCAATTTGGGTTTTCTGATGCACCCAGCAGCCTGGACTTGCCTCAGCCCGATCGTCATTTTTGAGACTGCCCGTCGGCGGGTTTAATTTGCCCGTATCTTAACACAATTTTTTTGTGGTCTGGCACCGGGAAGGCGACCGAATGTCTGTTAGCTGAAATTACAGTTTTGCGGCCTCGCTGTCTGGGCTTTCACGGCCCGTTATTTTTTTGGGATAACCTCCGGCTCTCAAAGCACCTTTTCTATGTGATTTATGCTACTGGCAAAGTATCCATTGATTGTTCAGCATTTTTGGACGCATCAACCGGGTTGGACGCAAATACTTGCTTGTAGGCGATCGCTCGAAGTTAAAAAACCCAGTTTATGAGAGCAAAGAGTGCATCCAAGACAGTCCTAATTTACTAACAGCCAAAGTAAATGGTGTAAGTTATTGAATGGCAAGCGAAATAGAACAACCTGTATATCTGACAATATATTCGATATTGATATGGTATATTGCGTTGAATCGCCAGATTTTTTTTTGACAGCATCTATGACTTTGATGAAAAACAAACTCCGGTTTTTAGTATTTGTATTATTGATATTAGGATTGTTCTTTCGCTTCGCAAACATCGACAAAAAGTTTTATTGGTACGATGAAGTATTTACTTCCCTGCGGATTTCGGGATACACACAAACAGAAGTGCTTCATGAAATAAGCAGCGGTCAGTTAGTAGCGGCAAAAGATTTGATGAAATATCAGCGCCTCAATCAGACAAAAAATTTGGGCGATACGGTTAAAAGTTTGGCAATTGAAGAACCTCAACTGCCACCGCTGTATTTTCTGGCAGTCAAGTATTGGGCAAAACTATTCGGTGATTCTCCTTTCTCGACGAGAAGTTTCTCTGTTTGGATGAGTTTGTTGGCGTTTCCCTGCCTGTACTGGCTGTGCCGAGAATTGTTTGCACCGCCGGAAGTGGCGTGGATAGCCGTGGGATTGCTAGCAATTTCTCCCTTGCACGTGCTTTACGCTCAAGAAGCGCGTCCCTACAGTTTGTGGTCGGCGCTAATTTTGCTTTCTTGTGCGTCTTTAGTGCGAGCAATGCGGGTGCAAACTAAGATCAGTTGGAGCATTTACGCAGTAGCAAATATTCTGGGATTTTATACTCATTTATTTAGCCTGTTAGTTGCATTAGCACACGGATTTTATCTAGTAGGTATTAAAGGTTTTAGATTGAATAAAAACCTAGTTAATTATTTGATAGCAAGTGCCGTATCGTTGCTAGCATTTCTGCCTTGGATGGGAGTTGTAGTGGTGAACAAAAGCGCCGCATCCGGGGCGACGAGTTGGGCTAATTTAGAAAGTAACAGGCTATCTTTAGTGAAAAATTGGGCGGGAAATATCGGTCGCGTTTTTTGGGATTTCGGGCTAACTTCTAATGCTAAACCGATACATATTATTGCTTTAGTGCCAGCTACTTTAATTTTATTGGCAATCGCAGGCTACGCAGTTTATTTTTTGTGTTCTGAGACGAAGAAACAGGTTTGGCTGTTTGTGTTGGCGGTGATGGCGGTGACAGCACTGGCAGTGGTGCTGCCGGATGTTATATTGGGAGGAATCCGATCGACTAAAGCTCGCTACTTATTTCCGACTTATTTGGGGATGCAAATCGCTGTTGCTTACCTGTTAGCGACTAAAATTAGGGCGTCCGGCGTGCCTGGCTGGAAAAGGCAAGTGTGGAAAGTTCTGACAGTTGTATTGTTAACGGGCGGGGTGCTGTCGAATGCTGTTAGTTCTCAAGCCGAGACTTGGTGGACTAAGGAATGGGGCCTGGAAAATCCCGCAATTGCTCTCCGTATCGATCGCGCCCCAAAGCCGCTGGTTGTCAGTGATATCTCGGAAGTCAGTCTGGGAAATATACTGTCAATGAGTCATTTGTTAGAACCGAAAGTGCGGCTGCAATTGGTGTTGCTCGACCCGGAAGCGCGAAGTCGGGCTCAGTTGTTTGAGAAACCAACTATACCCAAGATTCCTAGCGGTTTTAGCGATGTTTTTGTGTACGGGCGATCACAGGAGTTTAGTGCTAAGCTGGCAAAAATGCAGAACTCGAAAATAGAGCTGCTGTCCGAACAAAAAACCCAAACGCTGTGGGTGGGCAAGTTAGTAAAATAGTGAGGGTTTATGGAAGATTTTGGTATAATTATTGCCTGCTGCGACCAAGATTATCTGTTTGCTAAGGGTTGCTGTGCTAGCATCCGATATTTCCTGGGAGATGTGCCGATTTGTCTGTTGATTGACGGTACGTTTTCTGTGAGTGCTTTGGAAAAGTCCTACGGGGTGCGAGTGATCGATCGCACAAGCGTTTCTCAAGAGGTTCTTAGAAAAAGAAGTTTTGGTTGGGGGAAAACTAAAATGATTGCTTTCTGGGAAAGTCCTTGGTCAAATTTTATGGTGTTGGATGCCGATACGATCGTCTGGGGCGATGTTCTCAAATTGGCTAATTTTCAAGATTTTGATTTTATAGTAGACCAACCTTGTCAGGAAAATTCGGATGCAGATGTTTCAAAGTTTTTCTTTGACATTCCGGGGGTTGAAAAGCATTTTCCCAGTTTTAACTGGTCGAAATATCGAGACAATTATTTCTGTACGGGTACTTTTTTTGCGAAGCGAGGTATTTTTAGCTTGGCAGAATATGTAGAAATTTTAGATTTTACGGCGGCAAATCCGGGGATATTTAAGTATGGAGAAATGGGGTTTTTGAACTTTATGATTTTCCGGGCGGCCGGGGAAAATCGGCTGCGGGTGCAGAGTGTGGATATGCAGTTGTTGGTGCCGGATTTTGACCAGGATGTGGTGAGAAAGCGGTTTCCGATGGAGTCAAACGGGCCTGCGGGCGATCGAACTGAGGCGACTGTGATTCACTGGTGCGGGCCGAAGCCGACTTTATCTACATCTAAAGTTTACTCGGAACCGATGAATTTTTGTCGCCGGAAGTGTCAGCAGGATGCTTGGAATCGCACTGGTTTGGCGGCCCAGATGTCGCTGCAAGTTGAGGATTGGCAGCGATCGATCTACGTGTACAAGAATAAGTTTAAGAAGAAGTTTCGGCAGTTGGCGGGAAACTAATTAGAAGTTTTAGGACTTATATCATTCCGGCTGCGCCGGAATGATAAGCGAGGACACTCAAGATGCCGTTTCCCTACCCGGATTAATTGTAGGGACACGGCATCTTGAG
>JAUBOH010000126.1:0-15811 GCA_036700145.1 Microcoleus occultus BM001215366 | reverse complement strand
ACGCCAAAGCCATCTGCGCCGGACTTATCCCATGTTTTCCCGCAATCTCAACATAGGCTTTCACCGCATCATTCAGATTCGTTTTATCGTAACGCTGACCAAATCCAGCGAATAAAGCCAGCCGCGAATTTTCCGGGATTCCATTCAAGTATTTACCCGTTAGAATCCCAAATCCCAAAGGACTGTAAGCCATCAATCCCACATTCTTAAAGCGGCAAGTTTCTGCTAAATTCAGGTGAAATGTCCGATTGCTCAAACTGAAAGCATTCTGAATCGAAACAACTTTCGGCAAACCGTGTTTTTCTGCCAATTCACAAAACTCGCAAACTCCCCAAGGCGTCTCGTTGCTCAAACCCAAATAGCGGATTTTCCCAGCTTTAATCAAGTCAGAAAACACCTCTAATTGTTCCAAAATTGGTACAGTTTCGTGTTCTTGGGCGATGTCGTAATCCGGCGCACCAAAAAGCGGCACGTAGCGATCGGGCCAGTGGATCTGATACAGGTCGATGTAGTCGGTTTGCAGGCGTTTCAGGCTGTCGTTCAGGGCTTTTTCGACATTTGGGCGATCGATCTGATTTTTCCCTTCCCGAATCCACTTTAATCGAGAGCTTCGCCCCGCCACTTTAGTAGCTATAATGATTTTGTCCCGTTGTTGCTTGACCAACCATTCGCCGATATATTCCTCTGTTTTACCCTGAGTTTCTGGTTTTCCGGGGACAGGATACATTTCTGCCGTATCGATAAAGTTGACACCTCTATCAATTGCAAAATCGAGCTGTTGGGCCGCGTCTTCCACAGTATTTTGCTGGCCGTAAGTCATCGTACCCAAACAGATTTCAGATACTGATAAATCGCTGTCGCCGAGTTTTTTGTATTCCATGAGTTCGATTGCCGGAAAAATATCTGATTCTATATTACCGAAAAACCTTGATTTAATTGACAGATCCAGAAAAGTGCGATCGCCCTTCTCCCTCTTTTTCTCTGCGCTCTCTGTGTTCTCTGCGGTTAAAAAAAAGATTTTTCATAATTAGAAGCGAGTTCGCTTGTAATGGCTAAATTTATAGAATTTAATGTTAATATAAATAATTGCTAGCCAGATTATTTATGAGTTGCTATCCACAAAAAGTTCCGTTTGTAAATCTCTCCCTGCAACACCAACCGCTTCAAACTCAAATAGAACAAGTAATTCGAGAAATCATCCAGGAAGGAGACTTTATTTTAGGTCGATCGCTCGCCGAATTTGAAACAGCATTTGCAGCAGCTTCTGGAGTAAAATACGGTATCGGAGTAGCTTGCGGAACAGATGCGATCGCCCTGGGACTCCAAGCTTGCGGCATCCATCCAGGGGACGAGGTTATTTTACCAGCCAACACCTTCATCGCTACGATAATTGGCGTCCTCCAAGCGAAGGCTATACCTATCCTCGTAGATTGCGACCCTGACACTGCCCTGCTCGACCTCACAGCAGCCGAAACAGCAATTACCTCAAAAACCAAAGCAATTATTCCGGTGCATTTATACGGTCAAATGGTATCGCATACACAACTTTTAGATTTGGCTAACCGCCACGATATAATAATATTTGAAGATGCCGCCCAAGCCCATTTAGCCGAAAGAGAAGGATATCGCGCAGGTTCCATTGGAAAAGCCGCAGCATTCAGCTTTTATCCCAGCAAAAATCTCGGCTGTTTTGGCGATGGTGGGATGTTAATTACTAACGATTCAAACGTAGCAGAAAAAATGCGAACTCTCCGCAATTACGGAGCACCCAGCAAATATTTGCACACAGAAATCGGTACTAACAGCCGCCTCGACAATTTGCAAGCCGCCGTACTTAACGTTAAATTGCCGCACTTAGAAAAATGGAATCGCGATCGCACTTTAGCCGCCCAACACTACAATACTTTACTAGAACCTTTGAAGCATCAAGGCATTGTGCCGATCGCCAATCACAGCAGCAGCGGTCACATTTATCACCTATATGTGATTCGAGTTACTGAGAAAAGCCCCATTAACCGCAACACCCTTCAGGAAAAACTCGCCCAGGAGGGTATCCAAACAGGTATACACTATCCCGTACCTTGCCACCTGCAACCGGCCTACCAAAATTTAGGCAATCGCGGCGACTTCCCCCATACAGAAACCCTGTGCCAACAGATTTTATCATTGCCAATGTATCCCGGATTGAGTAATACTCAGATCGAGCAGGTGGTAAGGGCGATCGAACTATCCTTGAATTGCTAATTGTTCATAAAAGTTATGCTGAGGGTGTTTCAAGCACTAGGGTGCGGTTATAAAAGCGTTTGAGTTGGGAATTAACAAATCTTTAACTCACAGTTCAAAACCGCTTTCGCGTTGCGAATCCAGCGCGGCAATCTCAAAACTTCTCAAACCATGCACATCCAGCGCCGAATTCACATTGTTCTCAAGCGATACCTCTTGGGGGAAGGTATCGCGGTACTCCTAGTGCTGCTGTACGCCCCCCTGATAGTACACTGGTACGACGGCTGGTTCAACAAAAACATCAGCATCGAACACGAATATTTCAGCCACGGACTAATTGGCTTGCCCTACGCGGGTTATATTGCTTGGACTAACCGAAAGTGCTGGCGGCGCTTGCCCAACTCGCCGCATCCTTTGGGAACCTTTTTGTTGATATTAGCGACGCTTTTTTATCTCAGTCGCTTGAGCGATTTGGTAAATTTATCCCTGCCACTAATGCTGGCCAGCATTTGCTTATCTTTAAAAGGAATTCCAGGCTTTAAATTGCAGGGGATGCCGCTTTTATTCGTATTTCTGGCATCGCCAAACCACATTCCTTATCTCATAGAACCCTATGCCTTGCCGTTGCAGCACTTCATTGCTGAAACATCAGGCTTGATATTAACTAAGGTTGGTCTTAATGTGAGAGTCGAAGAAATTTATCTGTACGTAAACGATCGCATTGTAGAAGTGGCGCCCCACTGTGCCGGCTTGAAAATGCTGTTTACCAGTCTTTACGTCAGCTTAATTCTGCTGGATTGGACGGGAGTTTGGAGTTCTCACAAAAGAAGCATTTTGTTTTTAGCAAGTACATCTATCATTAGCATCACTTCCAACATTTTCCGCAACACTCTGCTAACTTACTTTCACGGAACCGAGAGAGAGACACTTTTTACTTGGCTGCACGCTGGATGGGGCGGAGACTTGTATTCTGCTTGTATACTAGGCTTATTGGTACTTCTCCTGAACGGGATGGAAAAGTATTTCCCAAGCCAGTCTGGCAATTAGTGAAACAAATGATTTCAGCACGGAAACTACTGCGGCGATACCAATTATCTAAAATTGTGGTACTGGTGTTTTTGCTGGTACTGGTTGGGGCCGTAGCAATTCCGGGCTACGCGACGGGAAGGTGGCCTTGGACAAACCCGCCACCAGTGGCCAACCTCAAGCAATTGAGAAGTTTGCGCCAAGACGGGATGGAACTTCCCGGCTGGCAGGTGATCCGCGTCCAGAATAACGTCCAAATTGGCGGTCACAGGTGGTTAGTTGAAGAAATTAAAAATCATCAAACAATTGCCATTTTATTGCTGTTGCCTCAAAATGACCCCAAAAGCCAGCCCCAGGTAGAATGGCTCGATATTGATGGATTTCACCGGTGGCAAACAGATTCTCATGGCACTTTGAGGTTTACAGTAAAATTAGCGCCCGTACCCGACAAGCCGCCTACCGTCGAGGCCCGGTTTTTCCGAAGCTGGACTCCCCAACAAACTTTTGCTGTCGTGCAGTGGTACGCTTGGCCAAGGGGGGGTTCTCCAACAACCAGCCGCTGGTTTTGGGAAGACAGCATTGCTAGGCTGTCGAACCGCCGCGCCTCTTGGGTTGCTGTCAGTATCATCGTTCCCATTCAACCCCGGGGCGACATTAAGATAGTTGAACCGCTGCTGGAATCTCTGGGCCAAACTGTTCAGGCTAAATTGATGGCAGAAACTTTCTGAGTTTAGTAGAGTTTTTAGTGCAGTTGTGTGCGGGTAGAGTTGAAGGTTTCAGGGAGCGACCGTACCAAATCCGAAGATTAAAACCCCTATGCTGGGCGATTGAAATCGCTTAAAATTAAAACTTTCGCCCGTCGGCGCGGGCGAGAAGAATCAAGGGTAAAAATTAAACCGATTTCGTATATAGCAGTTTTCAATTCTCTGAAATACAGTCAGGACAAGGCGAAAGCCTAAGTCCCCACCCGAAATCTGTAGTTAGCTCAATTGAAAACCCCTATAAACCTTAGAGATTTTCAGTTGAAACTTGCGGATATGAAACTTAAAAATTAGCGAATTATTCAAAATATAACCCTTTTTTATCCCCTGAAAATGCCGGAAAAATTCACAATTAAAAATCGCGTCGCTTTTTCCTTGGCTGGTCTGTATTCAACTGCTTGGACTCTATCTTTTGCTGCTGTATTCTGGGGGTTTAACGGCAAAGTTTTTTCGGAAACCGCTGTAGCTCAACCTTTTGTTCCTAGAGACGATCGGCTCGTACCGCCACCGCCACTGCGCGTACCGCCACCGCCGCGGGCACAGCCTAACCGGGAAATTAACCCAGCTTTTCGGAACCGGCCTTACCGGTTGGGCCCGGGAGACCAGATTGCTGTTCAAGTTCAGCGCTTCCCAGAGCTAGGTTTTACAGGTGCAATCAGCCCTGAAGGGGTAATTGTACTGCCGCTGATCGGAACTGTAAATCTGCGCGGCCTTACCGTCGAAGAAGCACAGCAGCGACTCCGAGAACGGTTCACCCAATTTATCAAAAATCCTCAAGTCTCGGCTGCTTTGCTGGTTCAGCGCCCGGTGGTGGTGACGGTGACGGGGGAAGTGGCGAGGCCGGGTTTTTATCCGCTGCTCACCCCGCAGCTTCCGGCGGCTCTGGCGGCTGCTGCTGGGACGACTCCTACGGCCCAACTGCGGGCGGTGCGGGTGCGGCGGACTCTGCCGGGGGGTGCTGTCGCGGAGCAAATTGTTGATATTTTGACACCGCTGCAAACTGGTATTGCTCCGCCGGATTTGCGTTTGGAAGATGGAGATGCGATCGTCGTACCTTACAAACAAGTTACGCCCGATCGCAAATCCGATCAAGATTTAGCATCCAGGTACAGCTTAGCTGCGGCGGCGGTTCCCGTCCAAATCACTGTCACCGGAGAAGTCAGCAAACCCGGTTTTTACACGCTTGGGGCGGGTTCTGGTCGAATTTCGGCTGCTTTGGCGATCGCGGGGGGAGTCACCGGAAAAGCCGATTTGCGGGCGGTGCGAGTGCGGCGGACGCTGGTGGACGGCTCGTCGGTGGAGGAACCCATCGACCTCTACAGTCCCCTAGCCAAGGCTAACGATTTGTTCGATTTTCCTTTGGCCTCGGGAGATGTGATTGTCATCCCGGAATTGGACGCTAGTACCAAAAACCTAGACTACGATAAAGCTCTGGTTTCGCGGTCTACCCTGATTAAGCCCCGGATCTACGTTCGAGTTTTGAGTTACGCTAGTGGTGGTTTGACCTCATTCTACGTAGAAAATGGCAGCAAGTTTTTGGATGCTCTCAACAACTTGCCGGTGAATCTGGCTGACTTGCGGAAAATGGCTTTGATTCGGTTCGACCAAAAGCAAGGTAGAGCTATCAACCGTTCGATAGATGCTAAAGCTGCTTTGGAGGGCAATGTTTCTCAGAACCCGATGCTCGAAGATAATGATGTGATTGTGATTGGTAGGAATTTGGTTGAGCGCATTGGTTATGTAATCAATACTTTTACTCGACCGTTCCGCGATAGTTTGGGATTTATTCTGTTCTTTGAGCAGTTGAGAAATGGGGTGACAAATCTGTTTGGGCCGACTAATAATGGCAGGTAATTATTAGTTATTAGTAATGGTTATTGTTATTAGTTATTAGTTATGATTTACTCAAAATCAACAGTCAACGGTTAACGGTTGACAGTCAATAGTCAACGGTTGAGAGTCAATAGTCAACGGTTGAGAGTCAATAGTCAACGGTTAACGGTCAACAGTCAACAGTCAACAGTCAACAATCATTATGACTTTATCAGTTGTTAAACGTTATTTAATTGCTTTCGACCAGTACAAGTGGGTGGGACTGGCCACTCTCGCGGTGACTGTGGGCGTGTCGGGAGTAGTGGCTTTGCAGCCAACTGCGCCGCCGGTTTACGTTGCAGCCGGTACGCTGGCATACCGCAGGCCGAGCGTGATTTTTTCATCGACTACTACTAAAATTCAACAGGAAGGACAAGAAATAACGAAAGATATGCTGCTGGATAGAAGGGTGGTTGAAGCAGCAGCGAAAAAAGTAAATGTTTCTGCGAAAAAGCTGGCAGACGACGTGCAGGTAAAGATGCCGAGTAAGAATAATGACCCCAGCGCTTTGATTCAAGTATTGTACAAAAATGCCGATCGCAAAAAAGCAGAAGCGGTAGCAGAAGCGCTGATGAAGGAAATGGTGGCTCGCAGCCAAACTATTAATACTTCTAGACTGCAAGAAACGATCGTCCAAATTAACAAGCGCTTGCCGAAAGTAACCCAGGAACTCAGAGAGACGGAAAAAAA
The DNA here is from genome assembly GCA_036700145.1 of Microcoleus occultus BM001215366. Taxonomy (GTDB): domain Bacteria; phylum Cyanobacteriota; class Cyanobacteriia; order Cyanobacteriales; family Microcoleaceae; genus Microcoleus. The sequence continues at coordinate 9,239 of JAUBOH010000126.1, read as the reverse complement.
ACTTGAAGCTTACGAAAAACGAGAAGGAACTTCAATTTTAGCAGCTCTGGGCGGTGTACTGCCACAAGCGATTATCAGTAGCGAACAGCAGCAGCGGCAACTCCGCTTGCAGTTGGGAGGAATTGAAGCTCAAATTAAAAGCTTGCAGGAACGCTTGGGATTGAATGTGGAGCAAGCTTACGTCGCTCAAGCACTTTCTGCAGATCCAATTATTGCACAACTGCGGGTGCAACTGTTTTCGATCGAATCTCAGCTCAAAATTCTCCGCAGCGACTTGCAGGAGGAACACCCGAAAATTGTAGAATTGCTCAAACAAAAACTTGTTTTTGAGCAGCAGTTGCAGCAGCGACAGTCTGAGGTGCTCGGCGGTAACGGGGTGGCGGCTCCGCTCAGAAGTGCCGATCGAATTCGGATAGACTCTTCTTTAGACCCGGCCAGACAGCAGTTAGCTCAAAATTTGATTGCTTTACAAACGCAGCAGGATACGGTGCAACAGCAACTCAAAGGAGTCGAGAAAACTGAACAGCAATTGCGCCGGGAACACGCGACAATTCCCAACAAGCAGTTAGAACAAGCGCGGTTGGCCCAGCAAGTGGCGCTGAAAAAATCTCTCTACGATAAGATGCAGTCGGCTTTGGTAGATGCTGAGGCGGCGGTAGCTGAGACAACGGGGAGTTTGACAATCGCCCAACTTCCCAAAACTGACGATGTTGAGTCAAGCAAGAGAGGTTTGCCCGTGATGCTGGCGGTGGGCGGCTTTGTGGGATTGCTGCTGGGCGGCGGGTTGATATTTTTGCTGGGGATGCTCAACGGCAAGTTTTACAGTTGGGAAGAAGTGCGGGCTGCTTTGGTGGAAAAAGAGGTGCCGATACTGGGAGTTTTGCCTGAAGTGACGCTGTTTGATTCCTACGGCTCGTCCATGCCGATCGCCCTGGAGGCAAATTCTCCCTATTTGGAATTTTACGAGCGGTTGCGTACTAATTTGCGCCGGATCGGGGACAAACCGGTAAAGGTGGTGCTGCTGACTTCGGCGACTGGTTTGGAGGGGAAAACTTTTAGCGCTTATAATTTGGCCATTGCGTCGGCTCGATCGGGCAAACGGACTTTGTTAATTGAAGCAGATTTGCGATCGGCTTCTAACGTTGAATCTTTGAAAATCGCTGCCGATCCTCTGGCGGCGGTGGAACCTTTGCATTATTACGGCAATATCAGCGAGTGCGTCCTTTTGGTTCCAGAGGTAGAGAACCTATACGTCGTGCCGAGTCCGGGCTTTTTGCGGCAGGCTTCGGCGGTACTCGAATCGAGCGAAATGCGGAGGTTGTTCGACGATGTTCGCAACCGCTTTGATTTTGTGGTTGTGGATTCTCCGGCGTTGAGCGAGTGCAACGACGCGCTGACCCTGGAACCGTACACCGACGGTATGATTTTGGTGGCCAGGCCTGGTTATACTCTGTCTAGTATGCTGGCTGAAGCTGCCGATCAGTTGCTGGAATCTGAGGAGGAGGAGTCGCACAAATCCGGGCCGCGGCTGTTGGGAGCGATTATTAACGGTGCTGATATTGCGGTGAAGTTCCGCAACGATATGGATGAGTTGGAGTTGCCTTTGAGCGCGATCGGCGATCGGGCGATCGAAGTGCGATCGAGACGATTACCGCAGCAGTCCAAGCCCAAAAACAAGGCTATTAATAGTAAATTGAGCTAATTTATGACCTTGATTCTTCTAAAGCAATCCTCAATAAAATGTCAAGATATTGTAGGGTGCGCCTGAAGCACCTTAAGCCGATCGCGCCGTTAACAGTCAGTCGATTTTTGATTTTTGATTTTTGATTTTTGATTTTTGATTGAAGAATCGACTCCACAGATGAATCTGGGAGGTTGAAATTTGGTCTAACATTTTGCGGTATGGGCGACTCCTGTCTTCAAGCTGTGTATCCGTTTTTGGGCGAGTTCAACAGTCAACCCAACGACGGAGTTTATCCTGAGCGGAGCGTCGCCCTGAGCGGGCGGCGCAGTCAACAGTCAACAGTTAAAAGTCATTGCTCGAAAATGCGTCGATCGCCCTATTGATTAGATTCCGGGCGTTTGGAGTGTTTTTTCTGGATAAACTGTTCCAAATCGGCGATCGCATCTTCAAAATCCGACAAATTAATTTTGGCTGGTTTAGCCTTCTTCGGCAAACTCGAAGACTGACTCGAAGACTTAGCTTGAGGCGGCCCAGACTGAGATTGTGCCGCTTGATTGCTGTTCGATTCTATATAATCAAACAATTCATCCAGGGACTCAAAAAATGATTGAGCCGAGGCCCGGCGTGAATCTTTCAGGTCGTCGTCATCCGTCATAAGCCACTCCATAGACTCTAAAATTTGCCGAAAAACTCTGCCCGCCCGCGCGTGCAGATATTAGACATGAAAACCAACTAAAACAAGCAGGCGGACACAATTTAACCAGGCGGTGGGAATGCTGGCGGCCCAAGTTGCTGCCCCAATATAAAACCCGCTGCGGGCCCGATCAGCCCTCAAACCGTATCTAACTTTACACCGGCCTAGTGAGTGATTTGACACTTTGTTCACACCCAGCTCAAAATCATCGACCCTGAAAAAATCTCAGTAACTGCTGTTTCGTTGTCTAATTAACCCTAGTCTAGTCGAGAATAAGGAGACAGGACTTATGCAACTATTACCGCTGTTGGTCGGGTTGCGATGACAGTGCGCCACCTCGAAAGGACCCAGAGACGGTGTTTTTTGCTTTAGTCCTAAGATTTCAAAGGCATTAGGAGATTTTAAAGTGACTCAGGGATTTGATTACGATTTAGCAATTATCGGCGCCGGCGTGGGCGGACACGGGGCGGCCATTCACGCCGTTAGCTGCGGGCTGAAAGTGGCAATTATCGAAGCGGGCGACATGGGGGGAACTTGTGTCAACCGCGGCTGTATTCCCTCAAAGGCGCTGCTGGCGGCTGCGGGGCGGGTGCGGGAGTTGCGGAATGCCCACCACCTGAAGACTTTGGGAATTCAGTTGGGGAGTGTGGAGTTCGATCGAGGGGCGATCGCAAATCACGCTAACACTATTGTCAGCAAACTGCGAGGCGACTTGACCAACAGCCTCAAGCGTTTGAATGTCGATACCATCCAAGGCTGGGGCAAAATCGCCGGTTCTCAAAAAATTACGATCGAAACCGACAAAGGGGAGAAAACAATCACAGCCAAGGATATTATTCTCGCTCCCGGTTCAATTCCTTTCGTCCCTCCGGGGATAGAAATTGACGGCAAAACTGTATTTACTAGCGACGATGCTGTGAGGTTGGAATCGCTACCGAAGTGGATTGCAATTATTGGTAGCGGTTATATCGGTTTGGAGTTTTCCGATATTTACACTGCATTGGGCTGCGAAATCACGATGATTGAAGCTCTAGACCAATTGATGCCGACTTTCGATCCAGATATTGCTAAGTTAGCAGAACGGGTGTTAATTACACCTCGCGATATTGAAACAAAAGTCGGTTTGTTAGCAATGAAGGTGACTCCGGGTTCTCCTGTAGTGATTGAATTAGCCGATGCCAAAACTAAGGAAATTGTCGAAATTTTGGAAGTAGATGCTTGTTTGGTAGCGACTGGTAGAGTTCCTGTCAGTAAGAATTTGGGGTTAGAAACTGTTGCTGTGGAAACGATGCGCGGTTATATCCCAGTTAACGATAAGATGCAGGTTTTGGCTGGGGGAGAACCGGTCAAGCATTTGTGGGCGATCGGCGATGTGAATGGCAAGATGATGTTAGCACACGCTGCGTCTGCGATGGGAATTGCTGCGGTGGAAAATATCTGTGGGCGGCCCCGTGAAGTGGACTATTTGAGCATCCCAGCGGCGGCGTTTACTCACCCGGAAATTAGCTATGTGGGGATGACGGAACCTGCGGCGAAGGAGTTAGGAAAAACCGAAGGGTTTGAGGTAGCTTCTGTCAAGACTTATTTCAAGGGAAATTCTAAAGCGATTGCTGAAGGGGAAACCGACGGTACGGCTAAGGTGATTTACCGGAAAGATACGGGGGAGTTGTTGGGTGTTCACATTTTCGGTTTGCACGCTTCGGATTTGATTCAGGAGGCGGCAAATGCGATCGCGCAACGGGATTCTGTTCACACTTTAGCATTCCGAGTGCACACTCACCCGACGCTTTCTGAAGTTTTGGATGAGGCGTTTAAGCGGGCGGCGGGAACGGGCAGTCATTAATCTGTAGGAGCGGTGTTCTTGTTTTACAGGACTTATGCACTGCGTCCAAAGAAACCGGGTTTTTTACCTAATCTGTGGGTTATAACGAAAGATTTTCGTAAAAAACCCGGTTTCTGGCCCCGCGCGTCCAGGACTATTTTAGATACCCAATTTTTTCAATAAGTCGGGTATCTGAGGCATCCTAAGTAAGTCTAATTGTTCTGGTTTCATAAAGCTATTCCCTCTTTGCGAATATTCCTCAATAAAGGCCCGTTGTAGTGCGTAAATCGCTGTTCGTCCATAAACAGACAGCTAATCACTTCATCATTTTGAAGCGACAAATCGGCTCGAATGTGGCTGGTTCTTTTGATTTCTTCGCCTGGATTGACTTGTCCTTTGAGGACGACTAACACATCTATATCCGAGTCTGGGCGTGCATCGCCTCGCGCTTGGGAACCGTAGAGCACCATTGTGACAAGGCGGCTGTCGTAAAGTTGCTCGAAGTGCGATCGGAGTTCTATCAATATGTTCTTAACTTTATCGTTAACGATCATATTTGTTGTAAGTGATTTAAGGGCGCATTTTAGGGACGGAAAGGAGGATCACCTGTTTTATGTCCAGGTGTATGTGATGGATGATCGGAAATAGGTATTTTTGGAGCAAAGGTGAAAAATGCCAGTCCACTCAGCATAAAAATCGCAGCAATGAATGCTGCAAATGTAGCTATCCTGCCCATAGGAGTTATTTGAGACGGCGGCAGTTGTTTGCTCAGTGTAGCCAGTCGCTGCAACAAAACTTGCGTATCTTTCGGCCTGTCTTTCGGAAAATAAGCCATCAAATCGTCAATTAAATCTGCTAGAGGCTGCGATGTTTTAGTAGCAATATTCCGCCAAATCAATTTACCAGATCGCGCATCTTCCGGCAAATTTATCGGTTGTTGAGCAGTTAGCAAGTACACAAAAGTCCTCCCCAGAGCAAAAAAATCAGAACGCGGCTCAGCTTTGCCTTTCTTTTGTTCTTCAGGAGTGTAGCCCGATGAAGAAATTCTCGTCACTTCTCCATTAGTTCTCTGGATAGTTTCTGTAACTTCCCGCACCGCCCCAAAATCAATTAACACTAATTTTCCATTGGGACGACGCATGATATTCTGCGGCTTAATATCCCGGTGAAAATAATTTTGATTGTGAACTAGATTCAAAATTTCAGTCAGTTGTTTGAGCCAGTCTATAGCTTGTTCCGAGTCTATGGGCGTATAGTTCTGTTTTTCTAACCATTGCAGCAAATCATACCCTTCAATTTTCTCCATTACCAAGCAGTGCAACAAATTGCTCGTATCGTTAGGCTTGAAAGTAAAATAGGCGTCGGGTTCTACTTTTGGGAGTCCAGGATGCTTCAAGCGCTGCAAAACATTAGCTTCTCTCTGAAACAGTTCTATCCCTTTTGGGTCGGTGTAGGTAAGAACTTTTAAAACTTTCCGAGTCCCGTCTCTATCTCTGACTTCAAAAGTTTTGCCAAAGCCTCCTTGTCCCAAATATGTAATTACCCGATAGCGATCGTCTACCAACAACTTTGAGCCACAGTTTTGGCAAAAGTTGATATGGGAGGGATTTTCTGAATGCTGGCAGTGGGGATTGATGCAGGAACCAAGACCGCCTGTTGACCCCTGCTTTGCTAGAGGCGCATATTGATTGCTAACTACGTTTAGCTGCGGCTGCTGTGGCTGAGGCGAAAAGGAATTAACGCTAGCTGCTGATTGACTTTCAAGCGCGTTTAGCTGCGACTGCTGCGGCTGAGGCGAAGAGGAGTTAACACCACTTACTGGTAGCTGTTTTAGAGATTCACGGCAATGTATGCAAAAATTATTTTCGGCTCGATTTTCATGCCCCTTACTACACCGTAAAATAGAAATTTTATGCCTTCTTTGTTGCTGTGGCTGAGACTCAAAGGAATGGGCAACAGGTGATGGAGGCTGTTGTGACGACTGAGATGAATGTATGTTAGTCACTGATGCTGGCCGTTGCTCTAACTCAGATGAATTGTTGCCTGCTGCGGGTAGTTCCTGCTCCTCCTGATTTGATGGAATAATTATCGTATGTGATGGTTGATTTTGCTGTTCTTGAGATGGATTGACCGCACTTGGCAACCACAATATTGAATTCTGATTGCCTGTTTGAGACTTTTCAGCCTTCCGAGTTGCTACACCTCCAAGCGCTTGCCAAGTCAAAGGTGCTTCTGCTGGATTCTGAAAACTCACTGGCAAGAAAGTTACACCAGGAAATCTACTTTCCAGACGGTTGAGCTTTTCCCGTGCCTTCCGTACTGCAAGGCTGACAGAATTTCCAGCCACAAATGCTTCCAAAAAACGCTGCAAAAACTTCTGTGCTACCTTATCCGGCACAATTTCTCGCATAACGATGACATTGGGAACTCCTAAATTGCTCAGTTGCTGTGCTATTCCTAACCCATCACAGGAATTGAAAATTGCTAACTGCAGACCATGCTTTACCGCACCTGCAATGTCATGTTTCAAATGATCGATAGTTATACTCTCGTCCTGATTGAGTTCAATCACGCCTCTAGCGGCATCATCTTCACTGCTGCTATGACCAGCAAAGAAAAATATCTGCGGATTTTGCTTCTCAATCTCCTCGCCTAATTTCTCACAAGTTGGCTCATCTAGACGAATAATTTCACCATTGGAGTCTCTAGACAAAAACTCTTGCAGTAATGCCCAATCTCGATCGGTCTTAATTTTCGTTTCTTCGCCAAGCGTTTCTTTTTTGCCAAAAACTGCTAATACTTTGACTTTTTCTCTGGTAATGGGTGGCTGTTCTCTCACTGGTAAATATAAACCCGCCGAGGCTTTAGCATAGTATTTATTAAAAACCTCCCAGCTATGCCAAGGCAACCGCTGTAACTTTGAGTCTTCGGTCTTAAATATAAATCTAATTTCTTCATCTCGATCAGTGAGTTTGTGTAATAGCTCCTCTTTGATCGGGGACATATCATAAGAATTGAGCCATTTATTAATACTCGATTCCAACTTTCGGGTGTGTGTTTCTATTTCCCTGATACCTGGGTTAGGATTTGTGTGGCCACCTATTCGAGTAGCAGACCTCATAGGGTCTACACGAGAGAGATAGCGTGACTTCCAAAGTTCATAGTCCTCGGATATACCTAAATTTTGAGGCAACTTGCCTTTGGTATTACCAATCCAACGATGCTTTATTTCATCCTTAATATGGAGTGTGACAGTAAAACCTCTATCAAAATTACCATCTAAATCGAGAATAACTATTTTACCCATTTTTCCTTTTAGCTAACTATTCAAATTATAAAACTTTGCGTAACACTTACATCAGCTAGTTCAATTTTTATACTAAATTCTTCTCCTGGTTGACCATTAAGATTTAATTGAATCCATTCCCTATCATTTCCCGCTTGGTCTTCCACGATAGTTTGATGGGATGTTGTATCAATCGCAACAAACTTCAGACTGTATGGGAGATTTTTGCTGCCGATGGGATGCACTTGCAGAAAGATTTCCCTTTCTTGACCTGGTTTTGGAATAACAGCAACTACCAAAGCTAAAGAATGACTATTCGGCGGCCTTCCTAATACAATCTGCTGTGCTTTTAGCACTGCCTTAGAACTAGCGGATCTGCCACCAAGAATCAGCTCGACTCTTTGCTCATCCAAAACTTCTTGTACAGTTTTCCAAATGTCGTCAACGACATTTTGAAGCCACTGACTCAAGTTTACCAGCGTTTCACTAGGTACAACAGCTTCTTCCTTTACTGGTAAAGTTAGCTGCACATCATCAACAGTAATTCCTAATATTTCCTTCAATTGCCCGGATTTAAACAGTTGCTCAATCCGCTGCAATTTCTCTAGCGATCCTTCCACAACCAGATGCACAGAATCTTCATCGTGTGCTTCTATTCTGCGTATATCCATAATATTTACCCTAAACTTGTTGTAAATACTGAACTATGTTTGTCAATTTTTCAGGAGGTAGATTGTCAATTGATATCCTCAATACTAATGTCCCCTCAGCACACTTCTCTAATTCCATATTTTTAGGTTGTATTGCTTCGCTCCCACTTGAAATTTGTTGCATAGTATTTCTAAGATTTCCCATTTCTGATAGCAGGAGTGACATAGAATTATCTATGCTTTGATTTTTTTGCTTTTGCTCTGCCGAATTAGCATGAACTTGAGCTAATAACTGGGCCTGAAAAATTTTGCGAACCTCGGACTGGTACTTAATCTGAGCAGCAAATTGCTCGCACACTTGTTTAAATAAAACTTCCCTAACTTTAGCTTTGTAGCATTCAGGCAAATCACCGTATCGGGTCAGCGCCTCAGCTATCAGGTTATCTTTAATTTTTTGAATCTGCTCCTGGGCCAACTCCCCTTCTGGTGTCAGCAAAAGTGAAATTTCTTCAATGGAGTCAATTAGTGGTTCAATATCTTTTAATTTCTTGATTTTGCCCAATTCCCTAGCCAGCCGAATCAACCTCTCATTCAGGAGTTTAATATCCTGTTCGCGTTCGGGTGGATAAGATGGTTCTGGGGGATATTCTCCCATCACTATCAACATATTGTTCGGCTCAAACTTCCCGATCAATTGATTCCGACAGTCTAAGGCAATATTTTGCAGAGCTGACAGCAAGGAAAACTTAAGCGCTTTTTGTAGGTGATGGTTGATCAGTTTATCATCTTGTTTCAAATAATTAACAAAAGACTTGACGCCCTTGCAAACAACCCAATCAGGATAATGTGCCAAAATGTTGGTTGCAATTCCGGTCACAACCGCCCCCAGAGTAAAACCTTCCATCTTTTTTTGCCGTCTGCGTTTTTGAATGTGGATTGCTTTTTAATATAAACTATTTTAACTGCAATAGACATCTGAGCAAAAAATCTGAAACTTGTTGCGCTCGCCCTTAATCCCCTATCATGCTCCCAATATGTCACCGTCCTGCGATCGCCTTTATAATATTCTTAGTATTGGTAAGCCAAAAACCATGTCACTCACA
>JAUBOH010000125.1:0-15884 GCA_036700145.1 Microcoleus occultus BM001215366 | reverse complement strand
GACTAGACTTAGCAGACGCACCTCATATTTCATCATTGTCCGATTCGCCTGATGGCGATAGCTCGCACGCGCGTACATCCGAACTCGCCACCCTCGAAAAATCCATCATCCAAGAAAAGTGCAACATCGCAGCAATATTAGGACTCAGCGGCATTGGCAAAACCGCACTTTCCCTCCACCTCATCCAAAAAATTCAGCATAACTTTCAATGCGTCATCTGGCGAAGTCTCCGCCACTCCCCACCCTTAGAAACTACCCTAAAAAATCTCCTAGAATTTCTCTTAAATAAAGCAGAAATCGAACTCCCTACCAGCATCCCAGATCGACTTTCCCTGTTAATGGAATATCTGCGAAAAAACCGCTGTCTCATCATCCTTGACGACGTGCAAGCCATTCTCAGCAGCGGACAACTAGCAGGAAATTACCGCCCCGAATGCGAAAATTACAGCATCCTATTCAGACAAATCGGAGAAACAACCCACAACAGTTGCTTAATCCTCAACAGTTGGGAACCACCCAGAGAAATTACCGCCTTAAAAGGTGAAAATTCACCAGTTCGCACCTTACAACTCAAAGGAATAGATGCAGCAGCAGAAATTTTCAGACAAAAAAGTTTACTCAATCCCGAAACATGGGAAAACCTAATTAACACCTACCGAGGCAATCCATTGTGGTTAAAAATAGTCGCCACCACCATTCAAGAAATATTCCGAGGTAGGGTTGCAGAATTTTTGAAATATGATATGCTATTCTTAGGGGAAGAATTGGCAGCAACATTGCACCCGCAGATAAATCGTTTGTCAGAATTAGAGAAAAAGCTCATCTCCCGACTCAGCCGCGAAGCGAATCCTGTTTCAATAGAGCAATTGTTAAAAGATGCCGACTTATCGCCTTCGGAGTTATTCAACGGGCTGCAATCTTTGGGGAGGCGATCGCTCGTTGAAATAGAAGAACAGGAGAATGAAACGTTATTCACCGTTTGTCCTGTGGTGAGACAATATTTAATATCAAATCCAGTTAATTAGCCACGAGATATGTAGGGACACGGCAATGCCCATCGGTGTAAAATTAATCCTGAAAGCCTTGGTATTTCTCGTTCATAGCCAAGTCTAGATCCCCCTAAATCCCCCTTAAGAAGGGGGACTTTGAGAAATTTTCTTGTCCCCCCCTTATTAAGGGGGGTTAGGGGGGATCGAAGCTTCGATACAAACAAGAGAGACTCCAGGTTTGACGTTAAGTTGACACCAATGGGCAATGCCGTGTACCCGATTTTGAGGACACGGCAATGCCGTTTCCCTACCCGCAGCGATGATTTAATATGAAATATGAATACTCCTCAACCTTCATTAACTAAAACAGAATTAAGAAAATCGCTCCTCAACACCCGCAAATCCCTATCAGCACAAGAATGGAGACAAAAGAGCGATCGCCTCTGCAACCACCTACAAAACTCGCCCCTATTTGAAAGAGCAAAAACAGTCCTCGCCTACTTCAGTTTTCGCCAAGAACCAGATTTAAGTCCCCTATTTACCACCCCTAAAAAATGGGGATTTCCCCGCTGTGTCGGCTCATACCTCTCCTGGCACGTCTGGCAGCCGGGAGATGCTTTACATACGGTCGCTTACGGCATACTCGAACCGCTGCCTGATTCTCCAAAAATAGATTACTCAGAGGTAGATTTAATCCTTGTACCCGCAGTCGGTTGCGATTTGCGCGGCTATCGTTTGGGCTACGGCGGCGGTTATTATGACAGAATGTTCAGTTTAGCTGAGTGGGAATCAAAAGTTGCGATCGGCATTATCTTTGAATTTAGCTTGCTAGCCCAACTACCAGTTGACTCATGGGATCAAACTCTGCACGGAATTTGCACAGAAAGCGGTAATCTAAAATCTAAAATCTAAAATCTAAAATAGTATGGCCCAGCGCTACGTTCGAGTTAAAACAACACAAGGACACATCCATTACGGTTTACTGCAACTAAGCCGCAGCGTTCAAGTATTTGATGCACCTCCCTGGTTACAAGGACAACCAACGGATTTGGAACTTTCACCAGATACTTACCAAATTCTCGCCCCGTGCTCTCCCTCAAAAATTGTAGCCGTCGGCAAAAATTATGTCGATCACGCCGCCGAGATGGGAACCCCAGTACCTACTGAACCCCTGCTGTTTTTCAAGCCTCCGAGTGCTGTCATCCCCGCAGGTGGAGCTATTCGCTATCCGCAGCAGTCGGAAAGGGTAGACTACGAAGGAGAATTGGCCCTGGTAATTGGCGAACACTGTACCAACTGCACTCCGGAACAAGCACACGGCAAAATTTGGGGCTATACCATCGCCAACGACGTAACAGCCAGAGATTTGCAAAAGCGGGACAACCAGTGGGCGAGGGCGAAAGGGTTCGATACATTTTGTCCCTTGGGGCCTTGGATTGTCCGCGAATTGAGTCCCGCTGCACAATTGCAGACTTTTGTCAATGGGAGCGATCGACCGGTACAGTCATCTCAGATCGATCGAATGGTATTTTCTCCAGACTTTATCGTCTCCTACATCAGTCAAGTAATGACCCTAATTCCCGGCGATGTGATTCTGACTGGAACGCCGCAAGGAGTAGGGCCAATGCAAATAGGCGATCGAGTCCGCATCGAAATAGAAGGCATCGGCAGTCTTGAAAATACAGTAGTCAGTAGTCAGTAGGAATTGGGAATGGGTAATTGGGAATTATCAACAACAATCAACAATCAACTGTCAACTGTCAACTGTCAACTGTCAACTAACTACCGAACCTGCATATAAACAGCATCCGAAAGGGGAGGAATCTCTGCATAGCGTCCCAGCATCGACTGAACTACTGCATAGACAAATGCAGCAAAAGCGCCCAAAAACACCATGTTATACAGAGTTTCCGCAATAAAGGCGATTTGGAAACCTCTAGCAAAAATCGGCAAAACCAGACCGCACAGCATCAAAACAATGTCTAAAAGAATCGCCTGCATCGCATTAAAACGAATGAAGTGACTAATGTTTTCGTTTCTAACCACTCCTAAATAGAGGGCAAAGAAAATAATCAAGCTAGCGAAGGGCAAACTATAAATCTGAAGCAAAGGAGCTAGCGGGACAAAAAACAGTTGCAAGACAGGAAACTGTGCAAACAGATACCTGCCAAACGCCAGCCCGTCAATCAGGGGGAGCAAATAAGGCAAAGAAGCAAAAATCCGGTCTGGAACAGTTGTAGAGCCGCGCCAAGTCATAATGAACTCTCCTGAGTCGATCGGTGAACTATTAATTCCTATTAAAATCAGCATAACGCAGCAGGCTCAGTTCCGACTCGCCCGGAATTTGCCCACACTCAGAGTCGAGTAGATTCAGGGGTACTTATATCAAGTCGGGTTCAATAGTCACCATTCCCTTCGGCCCTTCGGCCCTTCGGCCCCATGCCCTGTTTGGCCGATGATTATTTAATATTGGCAATGACGAAGCCCATTTGACACTCGTACCGATCGGGCAAATTTTCCGTAGGTTTGGCAACTGGATGGCCGCAGCGAAGCTCTCCACCACTCCAGCGCGGTTGGCCCGTCTGATCTGCCAGCAAACAACCTTGGCAAACACACTGAGGGGCAATCATCTGATTTTCCATTAAAATGACTAACATTTGATACCTCCGACAGGTTTCACACCAGTAATTTCATTGTAGGTCAGGAGTTTGGGACAAAGAGCTTAACCTGAACACAACGTAATATTTCTGTCAATGGTGCGAAATCCGTAGTATGGTACAAGATCCCCAATTCCCAATCCCCAAATTTCTTAAGAGGTTGATTATTGTGACGGACTCTAACTTTGACTTTCTTTCCAAAACCGATCCGCTAATTGCTGATTTAATCGGGCAAGAGCTCGGGCGCCAGCGAGATCACCTAGAGCTCATAGCTAGCGAAAACTTTACCTCCGCAGCGGTAATGGCAGCTCAAGGCTCAGTGCTGACCAATAAGTACGCCGAAGGACTCCCAGGGAAACGCTACTACGGCGGCTGCGAATTTATTGACGGCATCGAGCAAATCGCGATCGATCGCGCCAAACAGCTATTTGGAGCCGCTCACGCCAACGTCCAGCCCCACTCCGGCGCTCAAGCAAACTTTGCAGTGTTTTTGAGCTTGCTGGAACCCGGAGACGGAATTATGGGCATGGATTTGTCCCACGGCGGACACTTGACCCACGGTTCGCCGGTCAACGTATCCGGCAAATGGTTCAAAGCTTTTCACTACGGTGTCAGCAAAGAAACAGAACAGCTAGACTACGACGAAATTTTGGCACTGGCCAAAGAAAACCGACCGAAATTGCTCATTTGCGGCTATTCAGCATATTCGCGAATTATCGACTTTGAGAAGTTTAGAGCGATCGCCGACGAAATCGGAGCTTACCTGCTCGCCGACATCGCCCACATCGCCGGGTTAGTCGCCACAGGCCACCACCCCAGCCCGCTTCAGCACTGTCATGCAGTCACCACCACCACTCACAAAACTCTGCGTGGCCCCCGTGGCGGCTTGATTTTGACAAATGACCCGGAACTAGGCAAAAAGTTCGACAAAGCAGTGTTTCCTGGCTCTCAGGGTGGGCCTTTGGAACACGTGATTGCGGGTAAAGCAGTAGCTTTCGGCGAAGCATTAAAGCCAGAATTTAAAACTTATTCCGGTCAAGTAATTGACAATGCGCGCGCTTTAGCGGAACGGTTGCAGCAGCGGGGTTTAAAACTCGTTTCCGGTGGTACGGACAATCACTTAATGTTAGTTGATTTGCGATCGGTCAACATGACAGGCAAGCGAGCCGACCAATTAGTTAGCGGTGTGAATATTACTGCTAATAAAAATACCGTGCCTTTCGATCCGGCATCACCTTTTGTCACCAGCGGTTTGAGACTCGGTTCGGCGGCGATGACGACTCGGGGAATGGGAACTCCTGAATTTACCGAGATTGGTAATATTATTGCCGATCGGCTGTTAAATCCTGATGATGAAAGCGTGGCGGCCGATTGTCTGCGGCGAGTAGCGACACTTTGCGGTCGCTTCCCGTTATATCCGCACTTGTCCTTAAAAGTGCCGGCATTAGCTTAATTTTCCTGATCGGTGACGGGGAATTGGTAGTTGGAAGTGTACGGTTCATCAGTTGACAGTTGACAGTTGACAGTTGACAGTTGACAGCTACCTCTTCCATCGATAGAAGAGGATTGGAGCAATGAATCATTTTGTTTGATTTTCCCCTAAACGGGGAGGCTTTAGACCTAATTTTCAGGCGTAAAAGGGTAAAATAGCCGCAAAAGATTGAGAGTTGCGGGTAGCGATCTTGACAAGCGGTTTTTACCAAAAATATCGCTCGCGAAAGGCGGTTTTCACTAAAGATATTTGTCGGGCGGGGCTGGTTTGAGTAATGGTATTTGTCGATCGCGGAAAATACCATTCAACTAAGCTCGCTCGCAAAAGATCGATCGACTCTTAAAGGTCGCGAAAAATGGATTTATATCATGTCCGGTCAATTATCCGTAATCAAGGTGTTTGTAGTGAGGACTAAAGTCATCCAAAAATCTGAGGACTAAAGTCCTCACTACAAACCAATTTTATTCTGGTCGATCGACCGGACATGATATTACTAGCCCTTAATTTGAGAGTTATAAGTTAAAAACCTCACCATTCGCGCTCCCGCAACTTCCACTCGGAGAAATCTCCGGCTCCCAAACCCCCAGTCGCACTTAAAGATGTTTCCTTGTGATAAGCCATCTGAAATGTAGTAGACTCTGCCTGACAGTATAATTGCCCGCACTATTTAAAATTGATTTCAGATGCCGCACCAGTATCTGTACCATGTAGTCGCTTTTCTGGTTTCTGCGATCGTCGTCCTCTGGAGTACACCAATAGTCAAAAAAATTGGTCTCAAAAGCGGGCGAGTCGATCGGCCAGGCGAACGAAAAGTCCACCAGCGCCCGATGGTGCGCTTGGGAGGAGTGTCCATCTTTCTCGGAACTCTCAGTGCCCTTTTATTTGTCTGGCTCTGTGGAGGCTTCATCGATGCTAGCGGACAAGTTCTCAATCCCAAAGACGAATACGAAATTTGGGGAGTCACCCTCGGCGGCATCGGATTCTTCCTCATCGGTTTAGCAGACGACTTATTTTCGCTCTCGGCCATCAAACGCTTGCTCATGCAAATTGGCGTATCCAGCATCGTTTGGATGGCGGGCGTACAAATTGAGTTTCTGACAGTTCCCTCCCTGGGACTGACGGATCTTGGCTGGCTGAGCTTGCCAATTACCGTGATTTGGCTCGTCGGTATGGCCAACGCCATCAACTGGATTGACGGTTTGGACGGTTTAGCTGCCGGAGTCTCAGGGATTGCAGCAGTTGTGATGCTGATTGTCAGTTTGTCGATGCACCAACCGGCGGCTGCCCTAATTGCAGCGGCTTTAGCTGGCGGGGCCTTGGGATTTCTGCGCTACAATTTCAATCCGGCTCAAATTTTTATGGGAGATGGCGGGGCTTATTTTATCGGGTTTACTCTGGCTGGGGTCGGAGTAATTGGGTTAGTTAAAACTACGGCTGTTACTTCTGTGTTGCTGCCATATTTAATTTTAGCTGTACCGATTTTAGATATGTCGGCCGTGATTCTCGATCGGCTCCGCAACGGCAAATCACCGTTTATTGCTGACAAGCGCCACCTCCACCACCGACTTTTAGAAGCCGGACTATCCCATAGATTTGCGGTTTTATTTATTTACTCGCTGACACTTTGGGTAGGAAGTTTAGCCCTAGCTTTTTCGGTTCCCAGCGGCGTAATTTACGCTATGGGTGCGACAAGTTTGTTGGGATACGCTAGCTGGAAAGTTTGGAGACACGCTCGATAGTCAGTTGACAGTTGACAGTTGACAGTTGACGGTTGACGGTTGACATTGGTTAGTGGTTAGTGGTTAGTGGTTAATTGTTAGTTCTCAATAATAATCAATTCCCAATTCCCGATGCCCAATGCCCAATGCCCGATGCCCGATGCCCGATACCCGATGCCCAATGCCCGATACCCCAATCCAAAATCTCAAATCTCAAATCTCAAATTGAATGGTTGCTGAAATTATTTGTGTGGGCACTGAATTGCTGTTAGGGGATATTCTCAATAGCAATTCCCAGTTTTTAGCCAAGGAATTAGCGAGTTTGGGAATTCCTCACTACTACCAAACAGTGGTGGGGGACAATCCAGAACGCATCAAACAAGTGTTAGAAATAGCAGTAGGTCGATCGCAACTACTGCTGTTTACAGGAGGCCTCGGCCCGACACCAGACGACCTCACAGTCGAAACTATCGCCGATTATTTTGGCGTTCCCCTCATCGAAAGGCCAGAAATTATTGCCGATATCGAACAAAAATTTGCTCAGCGGGGACGCACCATGAGTCCCAGCAACCGCAAACAAGCTTTGATTCCCGAAGGTGCTGATATTTTGCCGAATCGTACCGGTTCAGCACCGGGGATTATTTGGCAGCCGATTCCTAACGTCACAGTGATGACTTTTCCCGGCGTACCGGCGGAAATGCAGTTGATGTGGCGAGAAATCGCCGTTCCTTACCTGCAAAATAACGGGTGGTGCACAGAAACTATTTGCAGCCGCACATTGAAATTTTGGGGCATTGCTGAGTCGGCATTGGCCGAAAAGGTAGATAGTTTTCTGAATTTAACTAATCCTACTGTGGCTCCCTACGCCAATCACGGCGAAGTCAAACTGCGGATTTCGGCCCGCGCCAAGTCGTCCGTGGCTGCTAAAAACTTGATTGAGCCGATCGAACAACAGTTGCTGCTGATTGCTGGCCTAGACTGTTACGGTGCCGATACCGATACCCTCGCCTCGACTGTCGGTAAATTGCTGCTGTTGGCTGGGGAAACTCTCAGTGTGGCTGAATCCTGCACGGGAGGAGGATTGGGAGCGATGCTGACTGGTGTTCCCGGCAGTTCGAGGTACTTTTTGGGTGGAATTATTTCTTATGACGATCGGGTTAAGGAAAGATTATTAGGTGTTAATTTCCGAGATTTAGCAGAATTTGGGGCCGTCAGCCATCAAGTGGCAAAACAAATGGCTGCGGGAGTGCGTCAAGGCCTCAATACCAATTGGGGATTGAGCATTACAGGTATCGCCGGGCCCGGAGGCGGTACGGATGCTAAACCTGTCGGACTGGTTTATGTCGGCTTGGCGGGCGACGGCGAGACAGAAAGTTTTGAATACCGATTTGGCGATGGGCGAGGCCGCGATTGGATTCGGCATCTGAGTAGCTGTACGGCGCTCGATCGGCTTCGGCGTAAATTATTGGCAAAAGTGTAGAAAACATCCAGTCCCTTGTCAATTGTCAACCGTCATCCGTAAGCTTAAGATTTATTTAACACTTTGCGATCCCAGATAGTTCCACAATTTTCCAATTGCCTCTTGATTATCTGTAAAGATTCGTTATGATAATAAGAGAGGACTGATTGGCAAATATACTGACTCTCTCCATTGCTCAAAACCGTTGCTCAAAACAACCAGCAAGCGAGAAAGCAAGTTTCACCTTTGGCTTCAAAGTCGTGCTTGCTTATTTTTCAGATATTCAGCCGTCGGTTTAGCAATCTAGACTATAAAAAAAAAAGGAGCTATCCGTTCAATGGAAGACATTGAAAAGGTGCTGGAAGAAATTAAAGAATGGGTTCGCAAGCTGATAGAAGGACTGCTGAATCCAGAAGCTCAACCGGAGCTAGAACCGATTCCTATTCCAGTCAACCAACCGAGGCATCGCCGGTAGTTGGATCTGGATTTCAGGTGGGAAATTTGAGGTTTGAGGTTTGAAGTTGGTTCTAAATCCCGAGTCAAAACTCAAACATTTTGTGGCGCTGGAATTTAAAAAATTGTTAAATATCCTGGTACTTCACGGCCCTAATCTCAATCTATTGGGTCAGCGAGAACCTGGAGTTTATGGTTCTGCGACTTTAAATGATATCAACGAGTTGCTGGAACGACAAGCGCAAGCCCTCCAGGTGACAGTCTCAATTCAGCAGTCGAATCATGAAGGGGTTTTGGTGGATGCAATTCACTCAATGTTAGGGCAGCACCAAGGCTTGTTGATTAACGCTGGAGCTTATACTCATACGAGTGTGGCAATTAGAGACGCGATCGCCGCCGTGAATATCCCTGCGGTGGAAGTTCATTTGAGCAACATTTACCGCCGGGAAGCTTTTCGCCACCACTCGTATATCGCAGCGGTGGCGATCGGGCAAATCAGCGGTTTTGGCTCAGAAAGTTACGGGCTGGGTCTGCAAGCTTTAGTTAGTTATCTGATTAAAAATTAAAAATTAACCGATTTTCGCGATCGGATGAGGGCGGGTTTTAGATGGAAAACCAGCCCTTATATGTTTGGGTTGAATCCAAATTAATCAGAAGAATGGGTAATGGGTAATGGGTAATTCTTAGTGATTTTTATAATAACCAATTCGCAATTCGCAATTCGCAATTCCCAATTCCCAATTCCCAATTATTAATTACCAATTACCAATTATTAATTACCACTTACCAACTACTAATTACCCATTACAAATTACTAGCAAGTTGAGTTAAATAAAAATGCGGCATTCCCTGTTGAGCAAGTTTCAAGGAACCATCCTGGGGGCAGTTTTAGGAGACTCTATCGGGCTGCAATACCAGAGGCAACTGATGGGTATCCCCGCCCAAACAGAAGACTGGCAGCCGATTTTACAACTGACGAAACACCAAAAATTGACCCTGAGTGGGGCAACATTAAAGGCGGGGTTGAATTCTCCCAACAGCAAAATCCCAACTAAAAAACACTCATCTGAATGCGGGAGACTTGCGGTGGTGTGGGCGAAAAGTTTAATTCGGTGTAACGGTTTAGATTTAAAAGATTGGCGCGATACTTGGGAAGCATTTGCCAAGTCGGAAATCTACCATCCGCAAAGCACTGAGTTTCAAAGCCTGCTTAACCCCTGTGAAGCTGCGGTTGCTGCGCTGCCGGTAGCGATGTTTTTTCACGAAAATAAAGCCAAGCTGCGAGAAAAAATCATGCTGGCGACAGAGGTTTGGCCCAAAGAAAACGGGCAAGAATATGAGACAGGAGTTTTAGCGGTAGGATTTGCGATCGCCCGATCGCTCAAACAAAGACTTGACCCCGCGACAGCGATCGAGCAAACAATTGCCTACCTGAAAATAGATAATGCCTTAACAGAGCTGCTGATGCAAGTACAAATATTACTAGAACGGGGAGCAGATTTAGAAACAGCCGCAACTCACCTGTGCAAAAGCGCTACAGGTTTGCGAGAAAAACAGGGCGAGGGCGAGAAAAAATCACAAACAAAGTCAATTGTAAACCCTGGAAGTTTTATTCCCATTGCCCTAGCTTTCTACTGCTTCTTGAACACCCCAGAAGACTTGCGCTTATCAGTGGTGCGGGCGGCCCGCTGCGGCATAACTGGACAACTCACTTGCGCTTTGACGGGAGCTTTGTCTGGAGCGTACAACGGCGCTGCTGCGATTCCTGTAGAATGGCGACAGCTATCTTTGGCTGTTGAGTCGCGGCCGCTAGCTGAGGGTCGAGAACCCTCGGTCTGGGGAACGGGCAACGATGCAAAAATTGTGGAGTTAGCAAATAACCTGTTTGCAGTTTGGGCTGGAGTTTACAATCCTTCAGCCAGTCTAGACTCCGCAGCGCTAGCGCGATCGGTGGCTGCACCTTATGTCATTAGACCTCGTAAAATATAAAGTCTTGAGCTTTTAACACGGAGGCGAAACTAGAAATTAACAATTAACAAGTCAAAAGCGAAAGCGGAAGGAAAGCGACAATTAAAGATTAAAAAGTAAAAAATTAAATCGGACGTGCTGGCCCTAAAAAAACCCGGTTTCTACGAGAATATTGGGTTGGGAAACCAGGAATCTAGGGAGAAACCGGGTTTTTAGCCGACTCGCGCGAGTTCTGTTCAAGAGGGACAAGGGAAGTTAGCAAACCCAACTGCTGGCGAGAATCAAGTAAAGTAGCCTGTGCGGTTAAGTATTCAGGGACGACTGTTCGGATAAACTCAATCAAGATGCACAGTCAAAATTTCTGGCTCATCTGCTGAATAACAGTGATATATCTTCGACACAAATGAATACGCTCTCCTCATTGATGCGGCAGATTGAGCAGCTAGGGGCTGCGCGCTCACTGCGCCAACATATTGCTAAAGTGCAAAATGGCGGCAGCTCTTCAGAGCCCGATCGCCCTGGCGGGCCTTTTCTGAGCCGTTTGTCGGCCAAGAAATGGGCTCTACCCGAGACTTTTATTAGATTTAGAAGTAAAACCTCTTCTTCAAGCCTCAAAAATCAAGCTCGTTCCCCTATGTTGGCGCTGGTGGCGGTAGTTTCCCTCAGCAGCACTCTCGGCCACCGCTTCTACAACCAGCCGAAACTGGATGTGGGGACGAAAGCTCCTCAGACGATTAAGGCTCCGAAGAGTGCTAGCATCCCCGATTACAAAACTACTGAAGAACAGCGGAAAGCTGCGCGGATCGGGGCTGTGGCGATATTAATGCTCGATCGAGCGGTCGATCGACAAATTGAGCAAGAATTGCAACAATTTTGGCAACAGGGGAACGAAATGCGGCGGGCGGTAGGCCCGTTTCCGTTTGCGGGGCTATCGGCACTCTCAAGTGCGGTTCAAGTTTACTTGAGGGGCTGTCCTGAGTGGGAGTGGCGATCGATTTTGGCGCAAGTGGGGGACAACAGCGCAACTTCCGAGCGGTTGAGTTTGGATTCTCAGCCAAGTGCGGCGCAGACACAGAACAAGTCTCAGCAGGATGCGATCGCTCAACTGCAAGCTTACAGCCGTGAGGTTCGAGCCGAAGACTTTCAAAGCCTGACAGACAGTATTTCCTCTGCTCGCCTGCGCTATCTCAATGCGGTGGAGGCGCCCTTAAAACCATCGGTTTCCGGGCGACTGATTTACGATACTTCGCTGTTTGATTTGTCGGATGCAGCTTGGCTCAAAACCCAAACTGGTATGAGTCGGGTGGCAAAAAGGATGCTGGCTCAAGGTATCCCGCAGGGGCTGCCGAAAGAAGTTTTGAAAGAAGCTGTGAAGCTGCAAGTGGCCGAGGAAGTGCCGTTAGAGTCCCAAGCTTTGGCGGTTGAGGGTTTAACAGCGATTTTGCAACCAAATTTGGTCAGAGATCCCGAGGAAACCAAACAGCTAGCTGAATTGGCGGCGCAAAAGGTGAGACCGGTGACGATCGCAGTAGAGCAGGGCGAGACAATTGTTGCAGAAGGAAAAGAAATCGCGCTGCAAGATTTCGTGTTGCTGGACTATTTTGGTTTGAGCCGGCGGGGGGTGAATTGGCTGGGGCTGGCGGGTTTTGTTTGTTTCGTGGGGGGGGCAATTGCGATCGTGCTGCTGGTGGAAAGGCACTACCGCTTGCGCCGGAGAGATCATTTGCTGTTGCTGCTGCTGACTTTGAGCGCGCCGGTGCTGGTGAGTTTGGGGCTGCCTTGGACGACTTTGCCCGCGATCGGGATTTTAGCCGGCGGCTTCTACGGTTCGGCGGTGGGAGTGACGGTGGTGGGGCTGCTGTCGGCGCTGCTACCCGTTGGCTTGGATGTCGAGTTGATTCATTTGGTGGCTAGCGCGGCGGGGGGATTGCTCGGCGCTTTTATGGCCGGGCGGCTGCGATCACGCGAGGAATTGGCTCTTTTGGGCGTGGCTGTCGGCTTGACTCAGGGCATCGTTTATCTGGTGGGGACTTTGATTGCTAGCGCCGCTGCCGGTGCGATTTGGTACGTCGTGCTCGGTACGGTGGGCGCCCAAAGTTTGGCCGGTTTGGCTTGGAGCGTTGTGGCGATCGGCATCAGCCCATATTTGGAACACGTTTTTGACTTGATAACGCCGATCCGGCTGGCGGAACTTGCCAATCCCAACCGCCCGCTGTTGAAGAGGTTGGCTGCCGAGGCTCCGGGGACTTTTCAGCACACGCTGTTTGTGGCTAGTTTGGCGGAGGCTGCAGCCCGGGAGCTCGGCTGCAATGTTGAGCTGGTTAGGACTGGCACACTATACCACGATATTGGAAAAATGCACGACCCGCTCGGATTTTGCGAAAATCAAATGAGCGGAGGTAACAAACACGATGAAATTAATGACCCTTGGGCGAGTGCCGAGATTATTAAAAAGCACGTTACCGAGGGGTTGGTGATGGCGCGCAAGCATCGATTGCCGAAGGCGATTCAGGCGTTTATTCCTGAGCATCAAGGTACCATGTTAATTGCTTATTTCTACTACCAAGCGCAGCAAATTGCTGCGAAAGAAGCAGAAGATTTAAAGATTGCTTTGGCCGATGGGGATAATTCAAAGTTAATCATCGAAAGTCGGGAAGTGAGGGAGGAGGATTTTCGCTACGACGGGCCGATTCCGCAGTCGCGGGAAACGGGGATTTTGATGTTGGCGGATTCTTGCGAGGCTGCTTTGCGATCGCTCAAGGATGCTACTCATGAGGAAGCTTTGAATATGGTTAATCGAATTTTGAGGGCTCGCTGGCAGGATAATCAGTTGATTGATTCGGGCTTGAATCGGGAGGATATGTCTCTAATTGCGGAGATTTTTGTGCGGGTTTGGGAACAGTTCAATCACAAGCGGATTGCTTATCCAAGTGCAGTTTTTACTCCGAGGTAGAGACTTGCAAATTAGATTGGAGGAGAGATATTTTATGGTAAAAATACTGTTATTAGTTTCGTAGTGAGGACTTCAGTCCTCTGATTTTATGCGGACTGAAGTCCTCACTACGAACCTATTTTAGGTCAAATCATCCCCAATCCCTAAATCTAAAATCTAAAATGGTTTAAGATGTACCGCGCAGCGCACCGTGAACCTGAGAATTGCCGGTAACAATCACCACGGTTTGCTTGATTCCGTCAATCAGCCAATTTCCGTCTGTTGTTTGAATCAAAGAGTGAAAATAATTTCCTGCTGTATCCAGCCGATTCTGTCCCGATTCACGATTGGGGTCAAGTCGATAAATTTGGTATGCAGACTGACATTTGGCAGTATTATTGTTAATAGTTACTTCGTGATTCGTGCTGACGTGCAGCGTTCGCAAACCTGCAAGATTTTTTACCCGCTGTTTTATGTATTCTTCTGCGGTTACTTGTCGGGGAGGTTCACTCCGAAATTCTGAATAGTCGATATCTATTTCGTCGGTTAGATGCGATCTCACTTTTTGCCAGTCTTTGGCATCGAACGCATTTGCAACTGCTACGATCGTCTCTACGATCGCAGTGCGGTCAACAATCCAGCGGATGTCTGGCAGTTCGTACATAACAAGTAAATTTTGTGAGTTGTGAGTTGAAAAAATTGGAATTTTCAACCGTAGATTAAGACGAATCAATACCTATTTTTTAGGTTGATTCTAACCCTTGACTCCGGTCGTTCGTAGTAAGGACTTTAGTCCCGAGCGATCAAAAGCTGTAAGAAAGGACTGAAGTCCTTACTACAAACTTATGATGATTATACGATCGAACATGATATTATCCCTTGACTCCTGCGGCTGTTTCTGTCGGCACAATGTATTTTTGCAACAGCAAAAACAGTCCTAAAACTGGTATGATGGAAATGATAGAACCCGCCGCAACTAAACGCCAATCTAAGGAAAATGTCCCTGCTAAATTGGCTACACCTAGAGGCAAAGTGTAATATTCCGGTCTGTCTAAAACTAGCAGCGGCCAGAGAAAATCGCTCCAAGAACCGATAAATACGAAAATTCCTAAAGTGACTAAAGCCGGCTTAATTGCCGGAATCATCACGTGCCACCAAATGCCTAATTCGCTACAGCCGTCGATGCGGGCGGCTTCTTCTAGTTCTTTGGGAACTGCTAGGAATGCTTGCCGCAATAAAAATATGCCGAAGGCTGATGCTAATCCGGGAAAGATGACGCCTAAATAACTATTTTTTAATCCGAGTTGTACTGTCAATACGTACAGGGGAATCATCACGATTTGGAAGGGAATCATGATTGTGGAAACGATCGTAATTAAAATAGCTTCGCGGCCGCGAAAGTTGATCCGGGCTAAGGGGTAAGCGGCGAGGGCGCAAAACAGGACGTTGATGCTAACTGTGAGGCCGGCAATCAGGCTGCTGTTGAACAGGTAGCGCCCGAAGGGACTGGTTTGCCAAACTTTGATGAAGTTTTCGAGGGTTGGCTGTTGCGGCCACAGTTGCGGGGGAAATTGAAAGATGTTTTCGCTGGGGGATTTGAGGGACGTACTGAGCAGCCACAGCAGGGGAAACAGCATTAAAAGTCCGATCGCACTCATCATCCCATAGATCCACAGCGTGCTCCACCGCGAGGGACTGCTGTTTGGGGAATTTGGTTTTTTAGTTTTGAGATGGTTCATTCTTGGGATATGATAATAAGTCCTTGCTTCTTCGCGAGAAGCCTTGTTGTCCATAAGGGATTATTGCCATGAAACCGTTTATTTACGAAACAATGTACATTCTGCGCCCGGATTTGGGTGAGGAAATGACCGATCAGGCGATCGCGAAATATCAAACAATTTTGCGCGATCAAGGTGCTGAAAATATCGAAACTCAGCACCGCGGCAAGCGCCGTTTGGCTTACGAAATCGGCAAGCACCGCGACGGAGTATACGTTCAAATGAACTATACAGCTCCGGGCGCTGCAATTTTTCCGATGGAGCGCGCGATGCGTTTGAGCGAAGAAGTGATTCGCTATTTGACAATCAAGCAAGATGTCCCAGATGCACCGGAAGTGGAAGCCGAAGCGGAAGCCGAAGCAGCATAAAACGAGTTACCTGCGCCGAAATAATGTAGAGGACACGGCAGTGCCGTGTCCCTACGCCAGATTAATTGTA
>JAUBOH010000124.1:0-15925 GCA_036700145.1 Microcoleus occultus BM001215366 | reverse complement strand
AATTGCAGGGTCAGATGCTGTTTCACAAACGCCGATTGCTGGGACAGCGCAGCAATTTGATCGAATACAAGACATCAAACCAATCAATTGAGCAAGTTAGAATTAGTGCTAAGTCTACTAAGTAGGTCAGCCACCACCAACATAACTTGTTTTTTCTGCAACTTCTCCCCCGTACTCCCGAGTCGCGTGTTGGTGTAGAGGCGGGTTTTCCCCCCAACCTCTACAGCCGGCGCCGGCACCTCAAAACTACCGCAGCCGATCGAGTAATTTACTCAAAACTCAGCTTACAAATATCGATTAATCAACAAAGGCATCCAACCGATGAACAACCAAAAATTAAAAGTTTTATTAATTGTAGAGCAGTGCAACCCCGAGGCGGCATCTGTACCTTTGGTAGGTTACAAATTTTACCAAGCACTTAGCAAACTGGCCGATGTAACTCTTGTTACCCACGAAAGAAATAAAACTCCTCTGTCAAAGTTAAAAGAACACCATAACATTACCTATATAGCCGAAAGCGAGCTGACAAAAAAATACTTTCCCATAGTGGTAGACCGCCTGACAATGAAAGGCAAAAATAACTGGCCTTTAGCTAATGTTTTAGGGTATCCAGTTTATGCAGAATTCAATCATAGAGTTTATGAAACTTTTAAGGATCAAATTCAGAGAGGAGATTACGATTTAGTTCATGCCCTAACTCCCATGCAGCCGCGATACCCTTTCAAAGTGATTAAGGCTTGCGCCCACACTCCAGTAATGATCGGGCCGCTCAATGGAGGAGTTCCTTTTCCGCCTGGGTTTGAAGACATAGCGAAACAGGAATATGCTTACTTAAACTTTTTCAGAGCTGTGGGTAGAAAATTAATACCGGGCTATGTGGAAACTTATAAAAAAGCTGATAAAATATTAGCAGGTTCGACATATACTTTGAACATGATCAAAGATATGTTTGCTATTCCAGACAGTCGAATTGAACTGTTTTACGAAAACGGTATTGCCAGCAGTTTTTTAACAGAAACAAAAAAAGTTACAAAAAAGGGAAGCCCGATAAATTTACTGTTTGTAGCTCGATTGGTTCCTTACAAATGTGCTGATATTCTCATAGAAGCAGTTAGTAGATTAGAGCCAAATGTTAGAGAAAAAGTTTTCTTGACAATAGTAGGTGACGGGCAAGAAAGAAACTCTTTAGAAACTCAAGTACAGGAACTTAACTTAGGAGAAAAAGTCAAGTTTGCTGGTTGGGTAGGTCAAGAAGAAACAGTTGAATATTACAGGGAGGCGGATATTTTTTGCTTTCCTTCGATCAGGGAGTTTGGCGGCGCAGTGGTGATGGAAGCTATGGCTTGCGGTTTGCCTTGCATTGTACCCAACAACGGCGGTATCGGGGAGTATGTAACTGAAGAAACAGGTTTTAAGATCGAGCCAAAGTCGAGAGAGTTTCTTACCCAAGAATTAACCAACAAAATAAAAATTTTGGTCGAAGACGATGATTTACGGGCAAGGATGTCTGCTAAGTCGATGGAAAAAGCCAAAGAATTTGAATGGGATCGCAAGGCAGAAAAGATAGTTGAAATTTATGAAAAAATGATTGGCGAAAAAGCAGCTTCTCTGTCTAAATAGTCTATTAATCCAGTTGGGAGCAAAACAAGTTATGCGAATTGTGATTGTTGCTCAAAATGCCTCAACTAAATTCGGGGGCGAGGCCTTATTGCCGCTGAACTATTTCCGAATACTTCGATCGCGCCAAATATAAACATGGTTAGTAGTTCACGCCCGCACACAGGCGGAACTAGAAGCTCTGTTTCCTGAAGAGTGCGATCGAATGTCCTTTGTTACCGACACTTGGGTACACCGACTGCTTAGCAAGATCGGGGGATTTTTGCCTCCTAGAGTAGGCGCACCTACTTTAGGACTCGTCAGTCACCTCTACACCCAACGGATGCAACGCCACATTGTCTGGCGGCTAGTGAGGGAACACCAGATTGATGTTGTACACGAGCCGACACCAGTCTCGGCAAAATTCCCTTCGCTGATGTTCGGATTGGGCGCGCCTGTAGCGATGGGGCCGTTGAACACGGCTGTGAAGTTTCCTCCCGCATTTCGACGCTCGCGCCAAAATCCAACCATTGATATCTTAATCGCGATCGGATACTGGAAATTTATCAACAAACGATCGACACTTGCCGAAGCATTAGGTAGCCCAGCATTAAAGCAGCAGCTCTCAGGTTGAGAGCTGCTGCTTGGGGTTGCTAAAAAAGTGTGTGGCGGCCTTAAAACCCCACTCTACATCCTAGCTAGCTAAAAACGGGTTAACCCGTGTGGTTAACCCGCAAGCTTAGAAACAGCGCAGATCAATTAGTTTTGCACTACCAGCTTAACGTTGGCGTTTTGCAAACCACGTTGCTTGACTGCTGCCAAGGTCTTGTTCACTGCGTACTTCTGGTTGATGGAGTTGATTAACTCAGTTTGATTGTGCTTTTTGGCGACGCCCCAGAGGTCGGCAATCAGGTCAAAGGAACCGTCGCTATTGCGAGACCAACCCAGGTCATATTCGCCTTCCAGAATCGCCACGATGTCGGAGCGAACGCGCTGACCGTTATAGCCACGAACATCAGCTTCGGACTTGACTGAAATGCCCAAGTCGCGCAGGGAAGCTTTCAGGATTTCGGCATCGGTGATTTTGGTACGCAGAGTGCTAAAGTGAGACATTGGATTTCCTCCTAAAAAAACTGAGAGAGAAACAACAACGGTCTGGATTTAACGGTGCCGCTGGGCGGCGTTTCAATCGAACTGCTAGCTGTTGCTAGCCTTTGCTCCTGTTTGGACCAGGAGAAAGCTTTTAGAATTCCATTCGCTGGTATTCAGCGACGGAAGACGCAGCGGGCCGTGCGCGCTGTCTAGCCCAATCCCGCAGGGCAGTCACCTGTTCGGTCATGGTTTTAGACAGTGGCAATGTGGATTTAATGGCCGCGATGATGTCTAGCTGCGTAAACTCTCTATCTTGAGCGAAGGCTTCATACATTGCTGCGATTAGCCCTTGCTCAATTTCTGCGCCTGAAAAGCCGTCGGAAACGTTGGACAGTTGCTCTAAATCGAAGCGAGAGATGTCCAGACGGCGCTTTGACAGGTGAATTTTGAATATATCTTGGCGTTCTTCTTTGGTAGGTAGATCCACAAAGAAGAGTTCGTCGAATCGCCCTTTCCTCAAGAATTCCCCCGGTAGCCGCTCGATGCGGTTGGCTGTTGCCATTACGAAGACTGGGGAAGTTTTTTCTTGCATCCAAGTGAGGAACGAACCGAAAATTCGGCTGGATGTGCCTCCGTCTGAGTCTGCCGAACCAGTACCTCCTGCAAAGGCTTTGTCTAGTTCGTCGATGAACAGGATGGCTGGAGAGATCGATTCTGCGGTTTTCAGGGCATTTCGGAGGTTAGCTTCGCTGCGACCTACCATTGAGCCATCGTAGACTCTACCCATATCTAGACGCAGCAGGGGCAGTCCCCACAGGCGGGAGGTAGTCTTGGCAATCAGCGATTTTCCGCATCCAGGTACGCCAAGAATTAGCATCCCTTTGGGTTGGGGAAGACCGTATTCTCTCGCTCTTTCTGTGAAAGCGTTGGAACGCTGTCTCAGCCACCGCTTCAGCTCTTCTAAACCGCCGACTGCATCCAGGGTTTCGTCTTCTTCGATGAACTCTAGAATGCCGTTGCGCCGAATTAGCTGCTTTTTCTCCGAAAGAACAATGTCTACTTCCTCTTCCGTCAAGCGCCCCTTGCAAACTTGGGCTTTGCGATAAACTTTTTCAGCTTCATCCTTGGTTAATCCCAAAGCTGCTTTTAAGAGTTTTTCTCGCCCTTCTGTGGTAATGCGCCGAGATTTGGTTTGCTCCAACTGGCTGGATAATACTTGGTTTAGTTCCGCCATGTCTGGGAGGGCGAAGTCTAATACCACTACTTCCTTTTCTAGCTCGATCGGAATTTGCTGCAAAGGAGACATCAGTATAATTGTCTTCTGCGTTCCTTTGAAGTTGGCGATCGCATCGCGCAACCACCTTGTTACCGGAGGAGAATCGATAAAAGGATGCAAATCCTTGAAAATGTAGATGCTAGCGTTGCTGTTGGGTTCTCGTTGCCTGATCACCCATTCAATAGCTGCCTCTGGCGAGACGGTGTTGTGCTGGGTGGTGGTGCGGGGTTGACCGTACTCCACAATGCCGTGAGTTACAGTCCAGATAAATACTCGTCGCTGTGGTTTGGCTTGAGCTATTGTCGAAATTGCTTGCTCACACCGCTCTTCCTCGGATGTCACGAGGTAGATCAGAGGATATTGAGCTTGGATTAGAATACTGATCTCTTCTTGCATATTCCTCGACCCACTAGAGACGGTGCTATCTTTGCTGAATCTCAATGCTGCCGTTAGTCCTGTTACTGAAAATTTCAGTTCTAGCTTTTCGGGAAAGCAAGGCATTCTTAGCAGGGAACCAATTCTTCCTCTCCCGGTTGGGCTGTGCTGGCGCTGACGCCCGACACTTGCTTTACTGGAAGATCCTGCTCAGCCAATAAGCTCGGCTGACTTTTGAGGGATGCCAGTTCTCCATCTCGCATTACTACAGAACCCGTGCATTCTGGACAGTTGTATACCCGATGGGTTTGTCCGTAGGAGGCTTCTACTTCGTCAACCAGTTCGGGGTTTCCTAGGTAAAAGACTATTGCCCTTTCTGCAATTGATGACATCGGTTCTGTTTCGACTGCGGCTTTGATTTTGAGCTGGCGATGCAGTTCAGGTGGAAGATACAGTGTAACTTTTTGCTTTTCTTGCATATGACAGTGAATTGACTTACCCGGGTATGTATATCAGATTAGCCGCTTAATTCTTTGCTGTCAAGCCTCTATGCTGCTTTAGCGTCATTCTGTAATATTTTGTTACAATTAAGCGAATTTTGGGGCGGTCAACAACGGAAAAGAGAGGGATGTAGCTGATGAGGTAGCGGGAATTGGGCATCGGGAATTGGACATCGGGAATTAGACATCGCGAATTAGGCATCATCGGACGAGAGAACATCCAAAGCCCCGCAAGCTTTAAGAAGTCGGGGATATAACGTTGATAGTCCTGGAGGCAAGTGTCACAATTAGTAAGGTGCGTCAGTCCAAACCCTCGATCGTCCGTTCAAAGTCAAAGTAGTAGAACACCGTACAAGTCGATTAGAGTATGTAAGTTGGCCGCGAGTCCTCTATTGAGCGATCGACCCACCAGATATGGCAAAATCAATCAGCGTCTGCCGGTAAACCTCCGGCAATCCCGTGTCAAAACACCGCCCTCGCACAACATAACCAGCAATTCCCTCAAACTGCCGCAATTTATCCAAACACGATGTTAACTGAAATTCGCCTCTTTCTCGAAAATTGCCATTAATATGTTCTGCCAAATAATCAAAAATTTTAGGCTCAAGGACATACATTCCAAAAATCGATAAAAATAAATCCTCCGCCATTCCTTCTACGCTTAAATGCTGCCGCGCATACTCGATATCCGGCTTTTCGTAAAGTTGCGTCACTGATAAAATAGAATCTTGTTCCTGCCAAACACCCGCGGCACAACCGTAGTGATGAATTACATCAGATTGTGTTACTCTTAAACCGATCACGCTTTGCTGGGCTTGCGAGTAAATATCCAATAGCTGGCGCGCGCAAGAGCTTTCAGTTTGCGACGCATAAATATGGTCGCCCAAAAGCAAGAGAAATGGCTCGCTGTTGACCCATTCTTTAGCACAGAATACTGCGTGGCCGAATCCTTCCTGGATATCCTGAGTAAGAATTGTAACTTTCTGCCCCAAATCTTGTAAATATTGGCTGTATTCCTGATTTTGCAGAGACAGTTTTTGGAAAAGTTCGGGAGACGGGGGAGTTTTAAAGAAATCTTCAAAAAAAGTGCGATCGCCCTTTTGCACCACTATACCCACTTCTTCGATTCCCGCGCTCAAAGCTTCTTCCACAATTGCCAAAATTATCGGTTTAGCGCGACCCTCGCGATCGATAATTGGCATGAACTCCTTCTTGACTACCTTAGTAGCCGGAAACATCCGAGTCCCGAAACCGGCGGCCGGAATCACGGCTTTGCGGACTCTGTACTGAGAACTGATTGTCAGTTTCAGACATTCCATCTGGGGAAAATCGCTGTTGATAATATCGATAACTTGCTGTTGACTTTCTGCATCTTTCACGATAAACTGCGCCGTACCGTCTCCTTGAGAACCTACTCCCTTCCCGCCCAAAATATAAGGCCCAATCGGTTGATAGTTCAAAAGTTCGTGCAAGACGGGAGCAGTTAATTGCCCGGGACAAGCGGGGATTAAATACCTGTCAAATTCCCTCTGGGCAACTTTCATCAACTCGCCGATTTTAACTGCATCTCCCTGCTGTAAAGCGGAGGCTGCATCTTGCGTAATTTGATAACTAATCGCACCGAGATATTTCTGCACGTTTTCTTGAACTTGATTCGCAGCAAAAGGGTAAGCTTGATTGAGGCTTGCCAGGATTTCTTGAGTATTTTTGCTCTTCCCCAAATCTACGATTACAAAAAACAAATCTTGGGCAACTTTTAGCTCAACAACATCCATATCCGTGCCGTCAAAAATCATCAGAATCGGGCGATTTCCATAGGCACAACCCTGATCCATGCGGCCGCAGCGCGAAGGTGTTGCAGTCTCGCCTAGATAAGCCATTTCCATTTCGGCGCGGACGTTCATTTTTAAATCGTATAAGCGATTGAAAGCGCGGGCTACTAACACGCAAATTGCGGCACTTGAAGATAAGCCTTTCTGAATTGGCAAATCTGTTAAATAATTGTCAATTTCCAGTCCTCCGACGCCGCAGTGCGAGAGAAATTGATAAGCAACACCGGCGGCATAACTGAAAAAAGTTCCTGTTTCTGCCTCAGCAAGCAGAGCATTTTTTTGCATCGGGAGTGCTGCTTCCATTTTTGTGCCGTCATTTAAAGCAGCACGCAAAATCAAGTGTGTGGGATGCTGCTTAACTTCGGCATAAATTCCTTGATTTGTACTCGCAATCAGAGTGCAGCCTTTTTCTATAGCGGGATTCAGCGGGCGATAACCGGCGGCCCAATCGCTGTGTTCGCCAAACAAACAAAGGCGGCCCGGAATAAAAATTTTCATCGCATCTATCTAAAGGTATCTATATTGTGATTACTTTAACCTGAAATGCAGATATTTTACTAAAGTTCGATCGTCCTTTGGGTTGATGTAAGTGGCTGGGGAAATTTGTTTTAATAAATGTAAACAGAGAGTTAAGGGACAGTTTCAATGCGTAAGTTAAACATAGGTCTATCTGACGAGCAACGTGCAGGCGTTATCGAACTGTTGAATCACGACCTGTCAGATGCTTATCTGCTGTTAATCAAAACCAAAAAGTATCACTGGGATGTAGTTGGCCCGCAGTTTCGCTCGCTTCACCAGTTGTGGGAAGAACACTATCAGGCGTTAACAGTAAATATCGATGCTATGGCGGAACGGGTGAGAACTTTAGGTGGCTATCCAATTGGTACTGCTGAGGGTTTTCTGAAGTATGGTTCGATTAAAGAACATATCGGCGATTTGCCTTTAGCTACGGAAATGGTATCGCGTTTAGTTGATGACCACGAGTTGGTTATTCGCAATCTCCGCCAACACGTCGAACAGTGCGGTGAAGAGTTCAAGGATGACGGAACCGCAGACTTTTTGACTGGTTTGATGGAACAGCACGAACAAATGGCTTGGATGTTGCGATCGTTTATTGAAGGGGAATCGCTTTCGCCAGACGGCCAGCAGCCACAAGCTAAAACTCCTACAGCTTCTCACGCTTAGATTGATTAAGTAGAAGGAAGAAGCAAAAATTTATTTCCGTTGATTTAACCCTCTTCCATAGCTTGCATCAAATAACCAGGTTTCTTTAAGAAATCTGGTTGTTTGATGTTGGGTTTATTTGCGTTATCGATTGGCAAAATTATTGAATCGCATTCTTTCATACACCTGGGACGGGAGCATTTTATGAATGCTGGTTCGCCTGTTGATGGTGGAAATTGTTGTGCATTCAGTCTCTGTTGATGTTGATTTTAACTCTGACCCAGATTGAGTAACTGGTGAAACTAGAATTTTTAATATACTTTCTATTGATAAAATGTACAAATTATGGCGCAAAACAGTCATGAATGAATCTTCTATAAAAGCTCGATACAGCCAAAATAATGTACTCCGATGGTTGCCGCTACGGTTGCTTTTAACGGCTAAATTGTATATATAAAAACTGCTGCTAGACCAGCGATAAATATTGGCAGGAATTTCAGGATGCCGCTCCCGGACATCTGCCATAATTAGAGAGTGAGATTTGGCCATTGCTGCATAGTTGCAAGACATACTGCTGGGAATCTGTCGGTAGCCAACTAAAAATTCTGGCACTACTTTAAATTGATAATGTTCAGCGATGCGGAGAAAAAGTTCCAAGTCTTCGCAGCCTTGGGCGTTTTCGGCTTTCAATTGGCAATTGTAACCGCCGACTCTCTCGAAACAAATGCGGCGGATCAGAGATGAGCTCGCATTACCCAGAAAATATTTATAAACTAAAGCTTTGTATACTTCTCCTTCGATGGTGGAGTTGTAAAATCCACCGGTGAGTAAGTCTTTTTCGTTGATATCAAGTGACCAGGAATAGACAACTCCTACGGATTGTTCTGATTTAATTAAGCATTCGACTTGTTTTTCTAAGTTTTGCGGATACCAAATATCGTCGGCATCGATGGGAGCAATATATTCGCCTCTAGATTTTTCTATTGCGAGGTTGCGAGCGGCGGCTACTCCGGCATTTGACTGCTGCAATATGCTGATTCGGCTATCTTTTTGAGCAAAAGATTTAATAATTTCGGCAGTTGTATCTGTAGAGCCGTCGTCTACTACTAAAACTTCTATGTTTTGATAAGTTTGAGATAAGACGGACTCTAATGTTTTAGCAATAAATTTTTCAGCGTTGTAGGCTGGTATGATGACTGAAACTAATGGCTGATTTAAATTGTTTTGGGTGGTGTTCATGCACGACGATCGCAAGTTGTGTGTAAAATTTGGGTTCGAGGACTCTGGGCTAACGCTATGTTAGCAAATCACTAATGCTCGATCGTACACCGTCGGAAATTTTTCTATGTATATTTTAAATCTCTTGCCAAAATTCATAAAATGTGCATTGATAGAGCAGTCGGGATACAGACTTGGTGCAAGAGTCAATCGCGGATGATATCTGTAAAAGAAACTGTAGCGGGCAAGTCCTGAGAGCCAGCCTATCTCCGTATAAAGTATGAAGATATGTTTTATTTTATACTATTTTCTGAAAATAAAATCCAAATCTGGTGCGGTGGAACACTTTCAGACACAATAGCTGCTGTGGCTTTTTCTAAGGTTTACAAAAACAATGATATATTTAAAGATTTCGTAAAGCTGTTGTCAGCAGCAGGTCAGTCTCAGGAAGATGTGGCTTAGAATACAGGTACGAATGGGGAAAAATGCCGTAGAGAATGCCAGCCAAAAATTTAGTTGAAAAGAAACAGAAATCGGGTTATAAACAAAAAAAGTAGAGCAGATTTTACCCTTGGTAAAGCAGCAGCAGTAAAATTCAAGCAAAATTTTTCCCATGCAATTTAAACAATTCAGGTGATGATTTCTACCGCCGACCCCACTGTATCCGTGATTATCCCAGTCCACAACGGGGGCTCTTACTTCCGCACCTGTTTGTCAAAACTGGCTCAAGCTGTACCGAGACCGATCGAGATTATTGTAGTAGCAGATGGTGAAAGTGACGGTTCCTGGCGTCTGGCAAAGGAATTCGGAGCCAAATTAATCAGAATTCCCGAATCCGGCGGCCCGGCCCGAGCCAGAAATTTGGGAGCGCAAGCTGCGAAGGGAGACATTCTGTTTTTTGTGGATGCTGATGTCGCGGTTTGTCCTGAAGCTGTGGGTTATGCGAGCTCGGTGTTCAAAAATAGTCCTTACTTAGCTGCTTTGATTGGCTCTTATGACGATGCTCCCGGAGATCCTGATTTTCTATCGCAGTACAGGAACTTGCTGCACCACTACGTCCACCAAACAGGTAAGGAAGAAGCTTCGACTTTTTGGGGAGCTTGCGGAGTGATTCGCCGGGAAATTTTTTTGCAGATGGGTGGCTTTAATGAGGGCTACCGCGAACCTTCGATCGAAGATATTGAGCTCGGCTACCGTTTGAAACAAGCCGGTTATAAAATTCGGCTGTGCAAAACATTGCAAGTGAAGCATTTAAAGCGCTGGCAAGCGATGGGGATGCTAAAAGCTGACTTTTTTTACCGAGCGCTGCCTTGGACAGAACTGATTTGGCGCGATCGCAAATTGAATAACGACCTCAACTTGCAAGTTTCAAACCGCATCAGCGTGATTTTAACTTATGCAGTGCTGCTTTTCATTTTGGGGACGTGCTGGTCGCTGAGCTGTCTGTTACTGGCTGGCTTGCTAGCAATACCGCTGGTAGCAATTAATGCACCGCTTTATCGATTTTTTAGGCAAAAACACGGTATCATATTTGCCCTGAAAACAATTCCTTGGCACTGGCTTTTCTACTTTTACAGTGGATTGGCATTTGCGCTCGGCACGGCTCGGCACTTATCCCAAAAAAAGCCCTTGACTGACAAAGTTAGCTTGCCGGTATCGCTGAATAAATCAAGGCAAATTGTCCTGCAACATCAGGTCGATCGATAGTTTTTCAGGGTATTCACGGGTGCATCTATCAACTTGACAAGTTATAAATAATTGTATAGTTCGATAAAAAAGCTAGAGGTAGGCTGAGTGAAACATTATCCTGTTGCGATCGTCGGTGCGGGCCCTGCGGGTTTGACAGCAGCCTACGAGCTAGTCAAGCAAGGCATCATCCCTGTTGTACTAGAAAAAGGCGATAAAGTTGGGGGGATAGCTCGCACCGAAACCTACAAAGGCTATCGTTTCGATATTGGCGGTCACCGCTTTTATACTAAAGTTGCAGCCGTGCAGCAGTTGTGGCAAGAGGTACTCGGAAATGAGTTTATTAAAGTGCCGCGGTTGTCCAGAATTTATTATCGAGGTAAATTTTTTAATTATCCGATAAGTGCCTTCAATACTTTATTTAATTTAGGTATATTTGAAAGTCTGCTAATTTTGTTGAGCTATCTGAAAGTGAGAATTTGGCCGCTACCTAAAGAAACAACTTTTGAGCAGTGGGTGATTAATCGTTTTGGCGATCGCCTGTACAAAACATTCTTCAAAACTTACACAGAAAAAGTTTGGGGAATTCCCTGTTCGGAAATTCAAGCAGATTGGGCGGCGCAGCGGATTAAAGGATTGTCCCTGACGACAGCAATAATTAATGCTTTGTTTGGTAGCAATGATACTAAAACGCTGATTAAAGAGTTTGATTATCCGGCTTTGGGGCCGGGGATGATGTGGGAAAAGTTCGCGGAAGCTGTGGAAAGTA
The DNA here is from genome assembly GCA_036700145.1 of Microcoleus occultus BM001215366. Lineage (GTDB taxonomy): Bacteria > Cyanobacteriota > Cyanobacteriia > Cyanobacteriales > Microcoleaceae > Microcoleus. Next base: position 4,417 of record JAUBOH010000124.1, on the reverse strand, counting down.
AAGAGGGCAAAGTTTACCTCGATACTAAAGTGATTAGCTTTCAGCGAGAAGGAAATAAAATTAAAAGTATTACTGCTGAACAAAACGGACAATTAGTTCAATATTCGGCTGATAATTTCGTTACCAGTATGCCGATATCGGGGCTGGTAGCAAGACTCGAACCCCAGCCGCCAGAAGAGGTTTTGCACGCGGCGCGATCGCTCAAATATCGAGATTTTTTGATTGTATCGCTGATTGTAGATCGCAAGGATTTGTTTCCTGACAACTGGATTTACATTCACTCTCCCGAAGTCAAAGTTGGACGAATTCAAAACTTTAAGAATTGGAGCGCTGCTTTAGTTCCCGACGCGAGCAAAAGTTGTTTGGGAATGGAATATTTCTGTAGCGTAGGCGACGAGATTTGGGAAATGTCGGATGCGGAACTTGTGGAATTAGCAACTCGCGAGTTGGTTGGTTTGGGTTTAGCAAAAACTGCGGATGTTGAGGATGGAGTTGTGATACGGCAACCGAAGGCTTATCCGGTTTATGATGGCGAGTATCGCGGACACTTGCGGGTACTTGAAGGTTTTTTGAAGGGAATTGAGAATTTGCAGACGATCGGGCGAAATGGTATGCACCGATACAACAATCAAGACCATTCTATGCTGACTGGGTTGCTGGCGGCGAGAAATATTCTGGGTGAAAAGCACGATTTGTGGGATGTGAATACTGAGCGATCGTACTATGAAGACTTTACTGTCGATCGGTCGAAGGAAAAAAAGGATTCGGATTTGATGGCGCAGTCTAGCTGATATAACGGATTAGAGGGAAACTATTATGAAACTCACAGATTTGCCCCAAAATGTTCTTGATGATTTATGTCAAGATCAAGAGTGGCGTTTAGATATCGATCCAGGATTTGACAGCAAACACGAATTTTGGATGGCGTGGCACCATTTTCTCAAGTTACCGGAGGCATCCTACTTTTCCCGTACCGAAGATAGTCTGGCAGATTTTATCATAGTTGAAGGGCATAACTTACTGCTACCAGTGGAGCGATCGCACCATGCCAGTATTGATCCCATTCGATTGATTCCGAGTGCCGATCGACAGACACTTACCCTGTTTCTTCAAGACTCTTACCATAGTGATTGGTTTACAGAACCCAGCGATGCCCGTTATGGATTTGTGGCGATCTGCGATCGCTATCAAAAGTTTGGTTGCGATTTCTATCTTGCCAGCTATTATCATTTCGCTTACCTCCTCGGAAGGGATTACGAAGTGGCTGTGGCGATTCTGACCCAAAAATTGGGTGAGCTACCGTAGTTGATGTTCGATCGAATGATATCAATTAAGGTTAGTTTGTAGTGAGGACTTTAGTTCTTCGCTCCTGCGGACTAAAGTCCTCACTACAAACCGGATCGGACGAATTGCCTGCGCCATGTCCCAAAGTGAATCATTATCCCGATCGCCCGCTTGCATAAATCACTCGATAGGTTTTCAAAATGTTCGATCGCCGATAGGGATTTTTTAACAGCTTTTTTTCCACCAAATCTACAGATCGCTGAAATAAATGCTCTATCTCTTCCTGCATACCCAATAAATGAGACAGCGTGAGGCGGTGCGATGGCTCGTAAGTAACTAATACATCGACATCGCTATCAGGGCGAAAATCATCCCGCAGCACTGAGCCAAACAGGGCAAACTCGACTATGTTCCAGCGCTGGCAAAATTGGGCGATCGCATCGAGAGAGACTTTTAGGCGATCGGTCATCACATATTCTAAATCTGATTGCAACTCAATCATGGGCGAGCTAACCTGCAACGAGAGCAACTAACATCTTTTGATTGTAACATCACAAGTCTGATTGACATTCAGATACTAATGTTTGAAGTGGTTTTCACTTCAGAAAGAGCTGGCATCATTTCCCAACAGTGTGGACAAAACCAGCAAATTTCATGGTGCTGAATGTGCCGCAATAACGGATGAGAACAACAAGGACATTCGTGCATAATTTTTTACCTCTGCGATTGATTATGGAAAAACAATTTTAGGAGCAGCCGCATATCCTAGATAAAGATAGGCAGCCGATCGCAGTACAATTTCGGAATAGAGAATCTTTTGGATGTTTAAACTGCACGTTTTGCTATGAGGTTGTAAGCCACGATTTCCCCTTCCAGGCTGAAGTCGCTATCCGTCAAGTAGTGGTCATAATCGTGCATTCCCTGAAAAATAAATCCATAAATGGGATTAGGATAAACGGCAGAATCGTAACTCTCAGCGGATACCCAAAGTTGCCATTGCTCAATATCTGCAAACATCTCTTCTGCGTTTTCGTAACGCATATAATCTAAAAATTGTAGATTTAAGGGCAATTGCTGGAACTCACCCATGAGCCAATCACAGAGTTGGGCGATGGTTTCATCTGAAATTTCGGCTGGCTTATTTTCCAGATAGAGTTTGGCGATAGTTTCTAGTTGAGATGCAGTTGTCTTTGTTTTTGTGAGAGTCATATCGTTACCCTCCTAACCTTTAACTACCTTGAGTCTGACAGTTTTTGTCAACAACTTCTATGAGCTAGCTCATAGTTGGAAAAAAAATTGTCAAGGCTATTTAATCGATCGCACTTCCCGTTAATTTGCCATTGCTAAAGGTACTTGCTGTGAAACGCAAGCTGCGGCTTTAATTAAATCTGCTGCCTTTTCGCCGATCGCAATTATCGGCCCATTCGTATTTCCTGTGGTGATTGTTGGCATGATTGACGCATCCACAACACGCAATCCCTCAACCCCGTATACCCGTAATTCGGGGTCTACAACCGCCATTGAGTCAGTTCCCATCTTGCAGGTGCCGACAGGATGAAACACCGTACCGCACGTTTCCCGGATGTACGCTTCGAGGGCTTCATCGCTGTTAACATCAGCACCAGGAGCGACTTCCTCACCCCGAAACTCATCGAAAGCACTTGTCTGAAACAATTTGCGGAGTAATTTAATTCCTGCAACTAGCTTTTGCACATCAGATTCACTTTCGAGATAGTTCATCCGAATCATTGGTGCATCTTTCGGATCGGGCGATCGTAAAGATACACTACCAATACTCTCAGGATGGGTCAAACATACTAAACCAGTGAATCCCGAATCAGAACGAGGAGGGAATGTCAACAAAACAGGGCTGAAGATCAACTGTAAATCAGGCGCAGCATCCAGATTACCCTCGCTATGCAAAAACAATCCCGCTTCAACGATACTACTGGTGATTGCAGGGTGTAAATCCTGAGTTGCCAGGTGTACGACAGGAATGAGAGGATGATCTTGGAGGTTTTGACCGACACCAGGCAAATCGACTACTACAGGAATATTCAATGATTCCAGGTATTCTTCATTACCAATTCCCGAAAGCATCAGCAGCTTAGGCGAATCGAACGCGCCAGCACTTAAAATCACTTCCCGGTTAACCCTAACTTGGTGCAGTGTTCCCTCGTGCATATATTCCACGCCAACGGTGCGGGTTCCCTCAAACAACAATCGAGTCACTAATGCTGCTGTCGTTGTTGTCAAATTGGGGCGATCGAGAATTGGCACCAGGAATGCAGCAGCGGTACTGTGCCGTTTTCCATCTTTAATCGTCATCTGATAGAGTCCTGCACCTTCTTGGTGCATCCCATTGAAATCAGGATTGTTGTGATATCCCATTGCTACAGATACTTCTACAAATCTTTGAGATATCGGCGCCGGGGAAATTAGATCGGTAACACTCAACTCCCCATCAACACCGTGGTATTCGGAAACACCGCGTTGCTGGTGCTCAGATTTCTTGAAATATGGCAATACATCTTGATAACTCCAACCGGGATTACCCAATTCTTGCCAGCGATCGTAATCATGAGGATTGCCTCGGACATAAAGCATGAAATTAATCGAACTGCTGCCGCCCAAGACTTTCCCGCGGGGATGAAAGATTTTGCGGTTATTGAGGTAAGGTTCTGGTTCTGTGAAGTATGCCCAGTCTACCTCAGAGCCTAGTAAGTTGAAGCATTCCAACGGGATTTGAATCTCTGATTTCGTATCTGGATTGCCAGCTTCGAGTAACAATACAGTTGTTTCATTGTCTTCTGTCAAACGGTTGGCGACAACACAGCCTGCCGAACCTGCACCAATCACAATGTAGTCATAGTTCGTCATAAAATTCTCCTTTTTTGTTGTATGTAATCGATTAATTTAGTCAGAAATGATATCAATTCCGGTTGCATCGAAATGATTATTAGAAATTAGGATACGGCAGTGCCCTTCGTCGTATCAACTTAAGCCTGAAAGCCTTGATAAATTTCGTTTTTACCATAGTCCAGATCCCCCTAAATCCCCCTTAAAAAGGGGGACTTTGATCGGACTCTTGTCCCCCCCTTCTTAAGGGGGGCTCAGTTCGATCTAGATTTAA
>JAUBOH010000123.1:13158-16046 GCA_036700145.1 Microcoleus occultus BM001215366 | reverse complement strand
CACGGCAGTGCCGTTTCCCTACCCCAAAATAATTGTAGGGACACGGCACTGCCGTGTCCTCACTGTGGGTAATATTAATTCCGATCGTACCGAGTTTGATATCATATCATTGTCCGGTCTCTGAAAGCCGATCGCCAACCTTCAGCGCCGTTGACCGCTTCGATCGCAGTACAATGATTTTCTCCCAGCAAGTTTTTCGGCAAATACCGAAAAACTATCTTTATCGTCCACAATCAAAACTTTTGCTGCTGAATCCGATGCGGGCGATCGCCCGGAGTCCTCGCCCGTGTTACGAGAATTTGCGATCGAAAGCGGTGTTTCATCTGGCTTGGCTGCGGACATTTCCAAAAGTTCTTCTGGATTTGGGACATAGGCGATCGGCAATTTGACCAAAAAAGTCGAACCCACTCCGGGCGAACTTTTGACTTCAATGCTTCCCCCCAGAAATTCTGCCATTTTTTTGCACAGAGACAATCCTAATCCCGTGCCTTTAACGCGCTTCTGCAAGGGATTTTCGATTTGGACAAATTCTTCAAAAATCCGCGTTTGGTCGGCTGGGGGAATGCCAATGCCCGTATCTGCGACGGAAAAAGTAACTGTTCCCCCGTCTCCGATTTCCGCAGCAACGCGGACAACGCCAGCTTCGGTAAATTTGAGCGCATTAGAAATCAGATTGCGTAAAATTTGAGAAACTTTTCCCTCGTCGGTGGTGAGAATTGGAAGTTCCAGAGGCGTTTCAAAAATTAGACTGACGGTCGAGTTTTGTGGTAGCAGGGGGCGCATCATTCCCCGCAGCGCGCTAAACAAATCTTCGACTTCAAAATCAGCCACGCGAACAGTTACTTTTCCGGCTTCCACTTTGGCTAAATCTAACGAGTCGTTGACAAGTTCTGCGAGAGATTCGGCGGATTTTTGAATGTAATTTACTTGCTTGTCCTGTTCGGCTGAAAGTTCTCCGTCGAGGCGATTTAACAATATTTCAGAAATGCTCAGAATAGTCGTTAGCGGAGTGCGAAACTCGTGGCTCATATTGGAGAGAAAGCTGGTTTTGAGTTCGCCCTCTCGCTGGAGAGATTCGGCTTTTTCGTTCAATTCGGCGTAAAGTGCCACGACTCCGCGATTGGTATCTTCTAGTTGTTGATTTAATTGTACGAGTTCTTCTTGACGCTGGCGGAGTTCGTCTAAAGTACGCAGCAATTCTTGATTTTGCTGCTGAATTTCGGCGTAGGGATCTTCGGGAATTTGGCGCGCTAGTTTGTCAACTAATTGATTGAGTTCGATCGTACTTAGCGCCGGCATCTGTTTAGAAAACTGCTTGATTAACTGTACGACAGTTCCGCTACCTGGCGCCGAATCTATTTGCACTTCGTCCATCAACCGTTTCGCTGCTGCTAAACCGAGTCCCGCGCCAGTTTGCGATCGAAAATTGGGGCCCAACACAGTCGCTAAATCAGCAATTCCCGGCCCCGTGTCAGAAATCCGAGTCCGAAAAATTGGTGGCGATTCCCCTTCCACAATAAATTCTACTTTGCCGCCGCCTGCATATTTGAAAGCATTGCGGGCAATTTCAGAAACTGCTGTAGCGATGCGGGTTTGTGCTTGGGAATCGAATCCCAGCAATGCAGCAATTTGGCGAGCTCTTTGGCGTACTTGTACGATGTCTTGTTCAAAGCGGACTTCCGCCGTCAGGATTCGGTAACTCACGCTGCTTCTCTCACCTTGGCTACTATAACTGTCATGTCATCGCGAGTCCGTTTGAAGTCCCGGTAGAGCACGGCTGCGATTAAAGCCGGATGTCTCGCGGCTAAACCAGGATAGCGGTTTAAATCCCACTGCGCAGCCAAACCGTCGGAGTGCATGATTAACAAAGACTGTGGCGACCAAGGATAGACAAATTCTGCTACTTTTGGCATCCGATGTCCAACAGTACCGTTGTAGGAAACCATGCTGCGGGTTTGGTTATCTGTGAACACTACACCGCTGATGTTGCCAATTCCGGCAAAACAAACTGTTTTTTGGGTACGATCGATCTGCGCGATCGCCGCAGCCGCTCCTCTGGTATTTTTTAAAGCAGCGTGCGCCTTCTCTAAAATTGCTTTCGGCCCGAGTTTAGCATTTTCCCCAAATACGCGTACTACTTCGCGAGACGCTTCCTGGGCCAAGACCCCGTAGCCGAGCCCGTCAGCAACTAAAATCAGATTTTTGTCCTGGTGATTTTCAGCAGCCCAGGAATCCCCGCAAATTTGCTCACCTGCTTTCGGCAAGCCGACGACCCCAAATTCCAAGTAATTGCTGTTTTGCGAGGCTTCCCGGCTATTTTCGGTCGGGGAAAGCCGCATTAATAAAGCTGTCCCCAGTTTCGGTACAGAATGAATATCAAAAAAACTAGAGAGGCGTTTAATTGCGCCCAGTCCCGTTCCCGGAGTTCCCGCAGTAGAAAAACCGTCCCGCAGACACAGCCCGACATTTGCCATTCCCGGCCCCCGGTCTAGCGCTACTATTTCAATGCTATATCCTGCGGCTGTTTTGAAGGTTTGCAGCAAAAGTTCTCCTTGGCGGGCGTGTTTGACCGCGTTTTTTGCTGCTTCGGTGGTAACAATTGCCACTTTACCGCGATCGGTCTCGTTAAATCCGAGCTCGGCCGCGAGGGCGACTGCGATTCGCCGCGCTTCTCCGACTTGACTTTCTTCTGTTACGGGCAAAGCTACAGCATCTATCATTATGTAGTTCTAATATTAAACTGGCGCGCATTTTTAAAAGTCGTTAGTCAGCAGTCATTAGTCCTTAGTCATTAGTGGTTTCAGAAACCGGGTTTCTTCCTAGATTTATCGCCACCAAACACAAAACTCGTAGAAACCCGGTTTCTCGCCCCTCATGAGTCATTAGTG
>JAUBOH010000123.1:0-13058 GCA_036700145.1 Microcoleus occultus BM001215366 | reverse complement strand
GAGTCATTAGTGGTTTCAGAAACCGGGTTTCTTCCTAGATTCATCGCCACCAAACACAAAACTCGTAGAAACCCGGTTTCTCGCCCAATCTCCCTCAATCTCCCCGAATCCCCCTCTCCTACTCTCCCCCTCTCCCTTATCGCCAGCGGACGATCGCAATTTTAGTCCCCTTACCCACTTTAGAAACAATCTCAAATTCGTGCATCAACCGCTTAGAACCGCTGAGCCCCAAACCCAAACCGTGATTAGAAGTATAACCGTCAGTCATTGCCAATTCGATGTCTGGAATTCCCGGGCCATTGTCTTCAAATATCAGCCGCAGCCCTTTCCGGCTACCAGATTGGAGTGTTTCGAGAGTTACTGTTCCCCCTTTACCGTAATCTACAGTATTGCGGGCGAGTTCGCTGGCTGCGGTAACGATTTTTGTTTGGTCTACTAAACCGAATCCCATTGCTACAGCCCAAGTTCGCACTTGCTGTCGGACGTGGACTATATCGGAGGACGATCGGATTTCTAGTGTCTCACGTTTTGACATGGCTGCTAATCTACTACAATAGAAATTCTCCACAAAACATATGACTTACGCTCATCAACCAAGTTTCTCGTCAGAAATCTTGAGTTTGTCAACAAGCTATCTACAAACAAACCCGGTTTCTTTACTCCCTGTCCCTAAGTCACGGGACAATTAATCGACTGCTTACGCTTCCTCATCAGCAGACAAACCCAAGGATTTTTGCAACAGACTCATGCCCTTTTCAACGCTTAAAGCTGTGCGAATTCCTGTCAGGGAAAGCCCCAATTCAACGAGCGTGATCGCAACCGCTGGCTGCATCCCGACCACAACTGTTTCAGCATCTAAAATCCGCGACATGGTAGCGATATTGTTGAGAATGCGACCTATAAAAGAATCTACAATTTCCAGGGAAGAAATTTCGATTAAAACACCTTTGACGCCAGTTTTGACGATGCGGTTCGTCAGGTCGTCTTGCAGCGTCATTGCCAAGCGGTCGTGCATATCTACTTGAATTGTTACTAGCAGAAATTCTCCCATCTGAAGTATCGGTATCCGTTCCACAATTCACCTCTCTTTGAGCTTTAAATTCAAGTTCTATGCCCTATGCCCTATGCCCTATGCCCTATGCCCTATGCCCTATGCCTATGCCCTATGCCCTATGCCCTGTTTGGCCGATAGAGCACCGCACTGTTACTGAGAAAGGCAATTATTTTTATCTTTCCTCTTTAATATTTTTTATAGTTAAACCTTGGCGCTGCAAAGCGACTTTAAAAGCATCTGCTAAAGTCGCTTTTGTCAGAATATCCTGCAAGTCAACTCCCAAATGAACTATGGTTTGAGCTATTTGGGGTCGAATGCCGCTGATGATGCACTCAGTACCCATTAAACGGGCGGCGGCTACTGTTTTCAATAAATGTTGAGCGACTAAAGTGTCAACAGTCGGCACGCCTGTAATGTCTAAAATTGCAAATTCTGAGCCGGTTTCCATGATTTCCTGTAACAGAGTTTCCATGACTATTTGAGTGCGGGCGCTGTCGAGAGTCCCGATCATGGGTAAAGCGAGAATGCCTTGCCAAAGTTTGACTACGGGTGTTGACAATTCGAGCATTTCTTGCTGCTGGCGCTCGATGACTTCTTCGCGAGCTTTGAGAAAGATTTCTGTCACCCAAAGCCCTAGCTGGTCTAATAAGCTGGTGGAAAGCCACAGTTGTTCGACGAGTGCGTCGCGGTTTTGTGTCAGTTCGCGGCAAAGCCGATCGAACAATGGCTTTTTGAAGCATAAAATGAAACTCGCTATCTCTGAGGGAGTAAAGCCTCTCTGAACGCGCGATCGCGAAACTTCCGCCAGCAGCAGCCGCATATTTTCCCATTCGGGTGTCTGGATGTCGCTAAAGTTACCGTGCCCCACTGCAATATGCAGCAATTGCAGGAATTCTTGACACTCCGAGCGCAATTCTTTGGCTCTCATCAAGTCGTCCCGCCGCAGCCCGGTATTTTGCAGTTCTTTGAGCCAGTCTGCTAGTAGCTCAGCTTTGTGTCTTTCTAAAATTTCTGCGATCGTGTTATTGCTTGTGAGTTCCATTGAAATTATCTCCTGCGTAGCAATTGGGATGAATTTGTACGAGCGATCGCACTTGAGTATTTTTTATGGCGCAACTTCTGAGTTTAACTCACTGTTTGCTGTTTGCGATCGAGGGTTAAGTACCTAACTGCAAAATGCGTTTGACGATCGCGCTCGTAGAACTGGGAACTTCTATTTCGATTAAGGAAATCTTGCCGCCTCCGGCGATTACCGCAGGTGCTTCCGGCAAAGTTTCGAGTTGATAGTCGCCTCCTTTAACGTATATATCAGGCTTCAGGATACTTATCAGTTTAGTTGCTGTAATCTCGGAAAAAATTACTACGGCGTCTACTGGTTTGAGGGCGGCTAATACTTCGGCTCGCTGATTTTCCGGTACGATCGGGCGGGGCGGCAATCCCGGCTGCTGCGGTTTGATAGCTTGCACGCTGGCGTCGCTATTCAAGCCCACCACGAGCGATCGCCCCAAGGCTTTTGCCGCCTGCAAATAGCGGACGTGACCGCAGTGCAGGATATCGAAGCAGCCGTTAGTAAACACGATCGGACGCCAGTTGTCCGGAGCGGATGCGATCGCTTCTTCAAGTTGTCTCAACGTGTAAACACCAGAAATCATTGCACTCACCACCAACAAATTTGAACAGCGATGAATTATCCTACCAAAAAATGTGATACCAGAGCACCTTCGCCCTTAAAAAATAAATCACTCAAGCTGCGAATAATTAGTAGTTTGCAATTAGTAATTGATCGTTAGTAATTGTCACTCTTAAGCAAGAAGGAAGAAGCAAGAATCCTATAGCGGCGCAGCTGAGCTTCACAGAAGGAAAAAGGAAAAAACAGCTACTCGTGTATCTATGACAGCCCTGTCGTCAATCAAGGTAATTGGAGCTTAAAAAGGTTGGCAAATAATTATTTATTCCAGCGTTCAGTGAGATCAATTACTATAAGATAGGAGATTTTGTGCCACTGCCACTGGCAGGCGATCGGGTAGCGGGAGTGCTAGGGGGTTAAACTGAGATATTGCACCATTCTCGCTTCACAGCCCCGACGGGTTCTGAAGCGAAGAATGAATTTTCTTGTGGGGAGTAGGGGTTGTGCACTCTTAGCCCGCCCGTAAAAGGCTTATTAACAATGGTGCTCGCGCGGTGAGTTAAACCCAACTTGCACGCGATCGTCCTGTGTCGATTGTTTCTGACACCGCCGCGCGAGCGAAAGCTAGTTAAAAGCAGGAACCCAAGCGTGCAGAACTCATCTGTACCCTACATTCGTCAGACAAAAGGCCCGACGCGAGCAGTTGCTTGCTGCCGTTTCGGCCCGCTATCTTGACAAAGCTCGACAGCCTCCGGCTGTACGGGCGCAGCCTTCTATGGCAAACTCTGCATAGAGCGTGCAGCCGTTTCGGCCCAACTACCCTCCCAACCGCAGTCTGTAAAAACCCGGGGGAAAGTCGAGGCGAGTACCCGATCAAGCTAATTTAGTGGAAAATAACGTGAAGTACCCAACCAGCTTCGCCTCTGGTTGGGGCTTCCCAACTCATAAAATGGGGGACGGCTTGATTCGTCTGCGGAGTTTCCCATCTTAAGGGCAGGGCCGTTTTCACCTTCAGGATTCCTGTTTCCAGGAATTCGGGACTGAACCTCTCGGATGCTGTGACGCCGACAGCCGCCATCTCTGGGCAGCAAGCAAGCCAAGCAACAAGCAAGGAAGGCAATTGACCCCTCCCACCAGTTAACTCATTAAACAAAATTTCGTTGAATCTAACAGTGTAGAATTATCTAACAGGAATTATGAAAGCAACTAACAGCCGTCAATTTTCTTCAGTAGCTGCTCGAACTCTCAAAGTAGTCGGGATTATCTTGATTCTCTCTGCTTTGCTTGACTGCATTGTTCTCTCGCTACCGGGAGAAACCTCCGACATTCTCAATCGAGGCTGGCAGTTGGCCGCAGCAACTCAGATAGTTGACCGGGGCATTATTCCTTTGATGGGTATCGCCCTGCTGATGACTGGCTTTTGGGTGGACAGCAGCAGCGGAGTCTCTATCGAGCGGCGCAATGTTTGGGTTGACTTGCGATTCTGGGCGCTGTTGATTTCCAGCTTGTTAGGACTAATTTACCTGTTGCTGGTTCCCGTTCACCTCAACAATACTCGTTTGGAACTCAAGGATGCTCTGGCTCAAGTCGATAAGGAAGCGGGACAAGCGGAAGGTCAACTAGAGGCGCAAATTAAAAGCGAGCAGTTTAAAGCTCAGGTGGAACAGCTCAAAAGCCAGCGCCGCAGCCAGATAGGCGCGCTGCTGCAAGACGACGGGAAGCTGCAACAAGCACTCAAGAGTCCAGAGGTTCCCAAGGAATTGAAAGCTGTGCTTCAGGAGTCGAAAAATGACCCCAAAGCCCTAGACAAGTTCCTCGAACAGCAAGCTCAAGAACTGCCAAATCAAGCTCGCAACGAGATTCGCACCCGCAAGCAACAAAAAGAGAAAGAGTTGAGAACTCGATCGAGAAATTCGAGTTTGCAGACGGGAATCAGCAGTTTGTTGTTAGCGATCGGCTACATTACAGTTGGTTGGACTGGATTGAGAAGTATGGGAATTCTACGGTTCGGCCGCCGCAAAAGTTGACCTGCCAAACCGCCGGCCGAGCGCGCAAGTCGAGACATCCCTAAGAAATACTTAATCTGCTGAATATAGCAACCGCGCCTGGTAGTTAGGACGTTGTTAATTGCTGAAACCATTTATTTTCTTGCATTTTCACATCGACTTCTTCCTTCTTCCTTCTTCCTTCTGCTATAGTTTGCCCTTACTGAAAGCTGGGAATGTTCTCAATTTATATTCTGACTTACAACGAAGAGATCGATATCGCCGCTTGCATTGAATCGGCACTGCTTTGTGACGATATCATTGTAGTTGATTCTTTCAGCAGCGATCGCACCCTTGAGATTGTTCAGAACTATCCCGTGCAAACAGTGCAGCACCGCTTTGAAACTCACGGACGGCAGCGGACTTGGATGCTTCAAGAAGTCCCGTGCAAGTACGAATGGGTTTACATCCTCGAAGCGGACGAGCGGATGACGCCTGCACTGTTTGCTGAATGCTTAAAGGCGATCGAAAGTCAAGAATATATCGGCTATTACGTAGCTGAAAAAGTCATATTTATGGAGCGCTGGATTCGCCGCAGCACTCAATATCCCCGCTATCAAATGCGCCTGTTTCGCAAAGAACAAGTCTGGTTTAGTGACTACGGTCATACTGAACGGGAAGTTTGCAATGGGCCCACTCACTTTTTGAAGGAAACCTACCCTCACTATACTTGCAGCAAAGGTCTTTCTCGCTGGATAGAAAAGCACAACCGCTACTCGACTGACGAGGCGGCTGAAACTCTCCGCCAATTAGAAGCGGGTCAAGTAAATTGGTGGGATTTATTGTTTGGCGCGTCGGAGGTGGAAAGGCGCCGCGCTTTAAAAGATTTTTCCTTGCGCTTGCCTTTGCGACCTGTCGTCCGCTTTTTCTATATGTATATTTTACTCGGTGGATTTCTTGACGGTCAAGCTGGATTGGCTTGGTGCACGCTGCAAGCTTTTTATGAATATCTAATTTTGCTGAAAGTTTGGGAAATGAAGCATATGCCGCTGCCAAATTTAGACGCCGTGGAGGAACAGTCTATTTCGGAAGTAGTAACAACAGTTGAGCAGTCTAAAGTTTCTTATAATCTTGGCGCTTCTGATACTCGAACTTGAAATTGGTAATTGGTAATATCATGTCCAGTCGATCGATTACAATAAAATTGGTTTGTAGTAAGGACTTTAGTCCTCCAAAAATCTAAGGAAGGACTAAAGTCCTCACTACAAACCAATTTTACTGCGGGTAATTTACTGGACATGATATAATTGGTATAGCAACCGCATTAACGGTTAGGAAATTCTTAATTCAACTTTTCCAATGCGATCGATTGCTTCTTCCTTCCTTCTTTCTTTCCCCACAACAAACAACAAAACATAAAAAAACCAGGTTTCTTCAAGAAACCTGGTTTCTAAATACCCTCAAAATTTTAGGTTTAATCAAGTTTTGATTGTTAATCAAAACTCTCACCACGGACAACTCAAAACTATTGAGAATTACGCAGGGCAGTTTTTTCCCGATCGATCTTTAAAATCAACACACCCAAAGGCGGCAAACACAAGTCGATCGAATAATGACTGTTGTGGAACCACCACTCCTCAGTCCACTTGCCCCCCAAATTCCCCATATTGCTACCCCCGTACTCCCGCGCGTCGCTGTTAAACAACTCCGTATAGAAACCCGGTTCCGGCACTCCTACGCGATAGTGAGAGTGCGGCTGCGGCGTAAAATTGCACACCGTCACCACAAACTCATCGCCATCCTTTGACCGGCGCACAAAGGCCACCACGCTGTGCCGGTTGTCGCTGCAATCAATCCACTCAAACCCCTCCTCAGCAAAATCTTGACTGTAAAGTGCGGTTTCGCTGCGGTACAAATGGTTTAAATCCTTAAAAAACAGCTTCAACTTTTGGTGCGGATCGAATTGCAGCAAATCCCACTGCAAATCCCCCCAAACGTTCCACTCGTACCACTGGCCGAACTCCATCCCCATAAAGATCGTTTTCTTTCCGGGATGAGCAAACATAAAAGTAAACAAACACCGCACGTTTGCAAACTTTTGCCATTCGTCCCCCGGCATTTTGCCGATGATGTGGGCTTTGCCGTGTACTACCTCATCGTGGGACAAAGCCAGCATGAAATTCTCGCTGTGGTTGTACCACATACTGAAAGTTATGTTGTTCTGGTGGAACTGGCGGAACCACGGGTCCATGTGGTAGTAGTCGAGCATATCGTGCATCCAACCCATGTTCCACTTCAGGTTGAAGCCCAAACCGCCTACATAAGTCGGCCAAGATACCATCGGCCAAGAGGTAGATTCTTCGGCGATCGACAGCGCGCCTGGGAAATAGCTAAAAATGACGTGATTCGCCTGTCGCAGAAAATCCGCCGCCTCGATATTTTCGCGGCCGCCGTACTGGTTGGTCAGCCATTCTCCGGGTTCGCGGCAGTAATCCAAATAAAGCATCGAGGCTACGGCATCTACGCGAATCCCGTCGATGTGATACTTGTCAAACCAGAACAGAGCGTTTGATACTAGGAAATTCCGCACTTCGTTGCGGCCGTAGTTAAATACGAGGGTTCCCCACTCTTTGTGTTCGCCCTTTCGGGGGTCGGCGTGTTCGTACAAGTGAGTTCCGTCAAAGAAAGCCAAACCGTGGCCGTCTTTGGGGAAATGCCCGGGCACCCAGTCCACCAGTACGCCAATGCCTGCGGCGTGGCACTCGTCAACAAAATACATGAAATCTTCAGGTGTACCGTAGCGGGAAGTTGGGGCGAAATAACCGGTTACTTGATAGCCCCAGGAACCGTCGAAAGGATGTTCGGCGATCGGCAGTATTTCGATGTGAGTGAATCCCAAATCTTTGACGTAGGGAATCAGCCTTGCGGCCAATTCCCGGTAAGTCAGAAACCGCGCCCCCGGTTTCAGTTCTGAAACTTGCACTGCGGGTTCTATTTCCCCATTTGGTAGCACGGCGGGTTCGTCAGTACCGGCGTGCAGCCAAGAACCGATGTGGCATTCGTAAACCGAAACCGGCTGCGTTAGTTGGTCTGTGTGTCGCCGCTGTTCTATCCAAGCGCTGTCTTGCCAAGTGTAGGTATTTAAGTCGGTGACAATTGATGCTGTTTTCGGTCGCACTTCTTGCTGGAAACCGTAAGGGTCGGACTTTTCGTAGGGATGTCCGTCTTGGTTTTTCACTTCGTATTTGTAGTGAGTTCCCACGGATAGTCCCGGAATAAATATTTCCCAAATCCCGTTTTGAGATTTCCGCATTTGATGTTTGCGGCCGTCCCAATAGTTGAAATCTCCTAAAACAGAGACGTTGCGGGCATTCGGGGCCCAAACGGCAAAATATACTCCTGTGATGCCGTCTACGGAGGTGAGGTGCGCCCCCAGTTTTTCGTAAATCCGGTGGTGGTTGCCTTCTGAGAATAGGTGCTGGTCGAATTCTGTGAGTTTGGGCGATCGAAAGGCGTAGGGATCGTAGATGAAGCGTTCGTGTTCTCCTTCTTTGACCCGCAGTTGATAGTTTGCTAGTTCTGGGGTTTCGATCGTACATTCAAAAAAGTGAGGGTGATGCCCTGATTTCATCGGGTATTCGGCCCTGGCCTCGGGCAAAACTACCGATACCGCATCCGCATTGGGCAGATAAGCTCGGACGGCCCAGACTTTTTTGCCATTTTCTTCGATCGCGTGGGGGCCAAGCACTTCAAATGGATCGTGGTGCTGGTTCCGCACAATCCGGTCAATCTGTTCAAAGGGGACGGTCACGGGCATAAAACTACTTACCTCAATCTTTCAACTTAATTGTTTTCAAAACCAAAACCTAGGACAGCGCGGCACTTTACATTTTTTTACAATTTTTATTGCTAATCCTACCACTGTTAGCATCAATTTGCCTGCTGCGCGCACTTTGACTGAAACAGCAGGCAATCTGATTTCCTTGCCGACTGCCGAGCTGGGGTTTTAGTGCTCACAGCTAACATCTAACTATAGAAACAGTTAAAACAAATTAAAAATTTATATTTTTCCGAAAATATCCTTGACTTTTTCTATAATCTGTGATATACACGAGTTTTTTTCAAACTATTGTCGATTCGCCAACCCACGGGGTTTGAAGGATCGTGACTTTGGGAAAGAACTTAATTAGCGATAATAGCTGGAATTTTTAGCCTGGGTCGATCGCCCGACGGGTGCGGTTTCAAATCAGGCGAGGCAGGGTTTCGCGGTCAACTCCGCGATAACCGCCAAGGATACTCAATGCGATATTGAGCGAATCAAAGCTAAAGGACACATGGACGTGGCCCCAATCACATTTGCCACTCTCAAGGAGTCGCTTACCTTTGTAAGCACACCCGGGCGACTGACGACGGTGCAAGAAGCCTAAAGCAGCAATCAGACGCAACGAGAGCGAGTTTTGCCTTTCTCGTGGTTAATGCCGATTTGTCTACTGGAAACAGCGACAAAGGAAATCGAGACTCGATTGAGTGCAAAATTTGCGTCGAGTCTGCGATCGCACTTTTGTTGACCGTCAAGTTGAGGCAGAAGTACCGGCACTGTCCTCAAACCCCCGTTAGAGGCTTGAGTTTCAAAACGTGCAGGCAGGAAGCCAAATTTTCAACTTAAAAGGGAATGCCCTTGTAACAAGCTAGCGAATCAGAGGACGCAAGCGACAGTAAGGGGACGTACTGAACTTTAGTAAAAGCATCAGACAACTAGCACCCAACTCTAAGCCTAGCCCGAGGAGATGAAAAAATGCGAGGAGCAAACCATTTTTCACCCGCAGGCTAGGTTCGTTGGGTACAGACTCCGGGTTAGCCCTAGTTAGGGGGTCTTTTTAGGAGAGGGAGAAGGGGAAGTAGTTCCACCAGCCCCAGCTCCACCAGCCCCAGGAGAGCTCTTTGGAGATTCCTTCGGTGCTGGGGAAGAAACAGGAGGAGGAGTGGTAGTGCTGCCGCCAGGGCCGCCCGGAGAGGGGCTAGTGGAGCTGGGGGTGGTGGCATCTCCTCCGCAGGCTCCGAGGGCTGCTGCCAAGCCGAGTACCAAAGTCAAACGAATTAATCCCTTGTTCATAAAAACTCCTTAACATTGAAAACCCATCGCAAGGAAGGGAATAGTGTACTTGAGAAACAATGCTGGCACGAATAGATCGACGATTCGCTCGTTGATTACAATACTGCATTTATTCATAAATTTCACATAGATTCTGGCGAACCGGCAAAGATTTCATTTTTTTTTGCTAATCCTGAAGTCAAAGTGACCAGTGGTAGGATGGGTTGGTTGGTTTGTGAGGTATGTTTGGTAAGGATAACTGATCGAGCCGGCTCCCGGCCCCGCAGGAGCGATCGCCGATCCTAAAAAACTCCTAACCTCAATCAAGCTGAAGCTGCCCCACTTTACGTATTGGTGAACTCTATGACCGCTGCTATCAGATCCCCGGATGCTCGCCGCCCCCGATCGACCCGATCGCCCGCTGCAAGCCCAGCCAACAGCAAAGTTACTTCTATTTCCCGAGCTAGGCGGGCGAAGACAGGGCCGGTATTGCCCAACTACGAGGCCGGCAGCCTCGGGGCGAGCAATCGCCCCGAAGCATCGGCGATCGAAGTCTTGCCCGATCGCCAGTCTGGGCCGGTGTGGCTGCGGTCGCTCCTGCGGGTGCAGCGCGCCTCTGGGGCCGCAGCGGTGCTGCTTTTGGGCGGTGCTCTGACTCTGTACGGCTTGACTGTCTACAGCGAGCAGCGCTGGAGTCAAGAGTATCAAAAGCTGGAAACTCTGCGCCTGCGCGAACAGCAGTTGAGTGCTGCTAGCGAAGTCTTGAAACACCAACTTGCTAAAGACGCCCAAAATCCAGAATCCGGTTTGGCGCAGCAGAAGCCTGCTGATACGATTTTCTTGCAGCCGACTCAGGAGCGCCGATCGCCAGTGGCGGCCCCGACACCAAGCTCCTCGCCGGCTCTCCAGAATCGCTCGGGTGTGGAAATGCCGCTGGGCTATTGAGGCGTCAGCGCCCGATCGGGCCGGAGGGCCCTGAATGTCCCTGGGCCCGAGAAGTTGAGGGGACAGCAGATGTTGAACCAAAAACCAATCAGCAATCAGCAATCAGGCTTTGGTTATCTAGCAGAGAAGGCTTTAGTTATCTAGAAGAGAAGGCTTTAGTTATCTAGAAGAGAAGGAAGACGCGATCGACCGGATGGGGAAAGTGCGCTCGCGCTGATGGGCGGCTGCTATAAAATCTCAAATCTAAAATCGTATAACTTGCTTTTTAATTTTTAAGTTTATGAGCTACGACCCCCGTTTTGACCGCTACAGATCGCCCAACTTCAAAGGCCCAAAACCGTCGGGCGATCGCGCGGGGTGGGGCAAACAAGCTAAACCCAGAGGGGGCGCTACGGCTAGGCTGCAACAGCGGCCACCGCAGTCTCGTTTAAAAAGCAAGTTTCGCTTGTGGGCTGTGTGGGCGGTGTTGATGCTGGGGGGGCTGGGGCTGGCTGTGAATTTGTTTTATTTGCAGGTGACGCGGGCTCCGGCGCTGCGAAAACAGGCCGAGCACCAGCAAACTCTCAAAACGAAGCCGTTTGTGCCGAGACGCCCGATTGTTGACCGCGCGGGTAATGTTTTGGCGATCGACCGACAAGTGTACACGCTCTACGCTCACCCCAAGTTGTTCAAGCATACAAAGGCGGAAATCGCGGCTTCATTGGCTCCCATGCTGCCGATCGATCTTAGCCCCGGCAATACGGCGGAAACTGAACTGCTGCGCCGATTTAATCTGGCCGAAAGCGGTATTACAATTGCGGATTCTCTGCCCCAAGAGGTTGCCGATCGCGTGGGGCGGATGCTAATTAAAAATAGTCCGGTTGATGGGCTGGAGTTGCTGCGACAGCAGCAGCGTTTTTACCCGCAGCAGGAGTTGGCGGCGGATATCCTCGGTTATGTGGATGGGGAACGGAAGGGACAGGCTGGGGTGGAATACAGCCAGCAGAATTTGCTGGAACGATCGATGCCGTCGATTCAATTTAGCCGCTCGATCGATGGGAATTGGCTTCCCGATCGGCTGACGGCGGGATTTGTGCAGCTTGATGACTTGAAATTGCAACTGACGATCGACAGTCGCTTGCAGCGGGCGGCCCGGATTGCTCTGAAGGACAAAATGAAGCAACACGGCGCGAAGCGGGGCACGGTGATTGTGATGGATGCCCGTAACGGGGAATTATTGTCGGTGGTGGCGGAACCTTCTTATGACCCGAATCAATATTTTAATTTCGATTTGTCGCGCTATAAAAATTGGGCTGTGACTGATGTTTACGAGCCTGGTTCAACTTTTAAAGCGATTAATGTGGCGATCGCCCTGGAAGCAGGTGCCGTCAAACCTAATACTGTGTTTAACGACGAAGGTCGGATTTATATGGATGTCTGGACTATCCAAAATTCCGATTATCAACAAGCAGGCGCGCGCGGCCCTTCTACTGTTACTGAGATTTTGAAACATTCTAGTAATGTGGGCATGGTGCACGTAATGAGAAGCATGAAATCTTCTCTTTACTATCAAGCTTTGGAAAAACTCGGACTGGGACAAACTGCGGGAACTGATTTGCCTTTTGAAGTAACCAGCCAGCTTAAAAATCGAGAGCAATTTATTAACTCTCCGGTGGAAGTTGCTACTACTGCTTTCGGGCAGGGTTTTTCGATTACTCCGATGCAGTTGGTGCAGCTTAATGGGGCTTTGGCTAACGGTGGTAAGTTGGTGACTCCTCACGTGGTGCGGGGGCTTTTTGATCGGGACGGTCAAGCTTTTTGGAAGCTTTCGAGGGCTGTTCCGAAGCAAGTTTTTTCGCCCTCCACTACTAAGCAGGTTTTAGAAATGATGGAAACTGTGGTTGATGGCGGTACGGGGAAAGCTGCACAAATTCCGGGCTATCGGATTGCTGGAAAAACCGGGACGGCTCAAAAGGCTAGTGCTGGTGGGGGTTATTCTAAGAAGGCGATTATTACTAGCTTTGTGGGGATTATGCCTGTGGAAGCGCCTCGGTATGTGGTGCTGGCGGTGATTGATGAGCCGAAGGGTGGTTCGGGGGGAACGGTGGCGGCGCCGATTGTGGAGTCGGTGATGGAGGCGCTGATTAATATTGAGAAGATTGCGCCGAGTAAGTAGGGAAACGGCACTGCAGTCTCCTATTTCGGGTAACGGGTAATAATCGATCGCCCGATCGCCTGTAACGATCGCCCACACGGGCGATGGAGGACACGGCAGTGCCGTTTCCCTACCCAAAAATGATCGATCGGGCGATCGAATGTAACCATCACGCGATTTGTAGGGATACGGCACTGCCGTCTCCTGATTTTGGGTAACGG